>DAHXLF010000019.1 GCA_027371755.1 Acidimicrobiales bacterium | reverse complement strand
GACGGTACCGTAGGCTTAATATTGGAGTATTGTTTTGCTTTTCTGAGGTTTGCTCGGTATGCGCGTAGAGTAAAAATATCATAACTGACATAATGCTATCGGATTTACAAGGTTGTATTGGCTGGGAAATCGCCTTTCGTTTGAATGTTTTGGGATGTTATCGGAAGCGCAATAAAGTTCGTTCGCTATGTCGAATAAAAGACAAAGGTGATATTTTGCATTGGGATAATGGTAGTGCCTGAGTAGTAATTCGATAAACCGAAGTAGGTAAATACGATATGAGTGCGATTAATTCAAGAAGTTGAAGTTATGCTAATTTGGGCTACAGTGGTAACTTCAAATCAGGATGTTTCTAAGTTAATTAAAGCTCTATTCCTAGATTAAATCGGTGTGACTGAAATTGAATCAATCGTATAAATATTCATAGGTGAGCCAAAAAAAGTTAATTCCCTTATAAGCAATTTTGCTTATAAGGGTAGTTCGTATTGTTTTAATAATGCGCTGTGTTTGGATTTAAGAATTCAGTCTATCTTATGTTTAAGGACGTGAGAGTTATTTTGAAAGTACCCCCAACGGGATTTGAACCCGTGCTACCACCTTGAAAGGGTGGCGTCCTAGGCCTCTAGACGATGGGGGCTTAATACTAAAATAGATTTAGCTATAATATCTTACTATTATTTTAAGATGGTCCATGTAGTCCCCGATGGTGAATCATTAAGTTGGATATCGATATTTAACAACTCTTTTCTGATGAGATCGGCCAATTCGAAGTTATCTGACTTACGGGCTATATCCCTGGTTTTAGCTAATATTTCTGTCAGATTTGAAATTAGCACTTCTGAATTCTGGTTAAGGCGGCCGTAATCGTCGAATATATTTAAAATCATAGATTTTAAAGTCGAAACAAGACGCTCAAGGGTCGTGTAATCCTTTAAAAGGTCAGAATTTGTCAATTCATCCAACATTAAGGCGGCCTGCGTTCCCGCATTTGAGTACTGCTTATTTGCCAATAATTCTTTGAATTTGAATTTGAGGGATTCTAAATTATTAGTAGAGTCCTTATCATTTGCCACAGAACCATTATTCTGACTTATTCCTATTGCTGCCGCAGGTACAATCTGTTTTGATGCGATTGCGATAATATCATCGATGCTGGCTTTGTCCCCGGAATTGAATATAATAGTATCGATTGCAGTTTCAACCGTAAAAGTCCCCAATCCGAACACTTCAAAGGTTTGATAGTCGAGATCAAATATTACTGCAGTATGTTCGTCTATTCCCAAGATGACTGATCCGGCATCCATTTGGTCTTTTAAGTAGTTGAGTCTGGTTTGTCCTAAATAACAAAATCTTGTGTCATGAGTTCCGCCTTCGGCATTGTTAAAGTGAGGTATTACGGCTGCATTAAGCCCCATAAGTTTAAGTAGGTTTAAGCCTTTTAGCCAAAACGGTTTAGCCCCCGATTTATAAATTTCATATACGGGTACGGTGTAATTGCCCAAAGTTAAAGCTGCCGCAGATGAAAACACAACAGCTCCGCCCTGCTTTAATTTGTCATTTAATATATTTGGAAGCTGTCCCGCCTCCCAGCGAGACAATGCAAAACTTGGCGATCCTGGTCCGGCGAAAATATAATTTGCATTATAGGTTTGCCTTGCTAATTCATCTTGGTTGTAATTAAGGTGGTCGGTCGACAGAAAATTGTCGATTATATCTATAGGGGTAATTTCCAAGTTGAGGCTGGTTTGAAAATAAGAAACTATTTTTTCCGAAAGTTCCTGAAGGTTCTCTTGGAATATATATGGAGTGGCCAAACTGACTGCTCTAAGCTTGTCGTTTTGTCCAAAACTTTTGGTTAAATCGTTTATTATTTTACGATGGACTTTTACCATATTGGGTGCTATTTCGCCTGAACCCATCAAACACAATAATTTTTTCATTGGTTGTTAAATCTTAGTTTTGCTCGCTTAACGCGGTGACGATTTCTCCTAAAAGATATCCTAAAAGTATATAGAGATGATAGCTTCCGCTTTGCATTAAAAGAGAGTTTTCGGCTTCTCCTCCGTCTATTCCCAACTCGCTCCCTAAAAATAGTCTCAGGGAGTTTATGGCCATAGCGATTGAATTCAAGGTTTCAGCCGTGATTGCGACATCCGTTTCAAATTCCGTTAAGGCCTGTAAGTTACTTAAGTGAGTATTACGAATAGAGAAATTATATAAAGAACTAAAATCTATCGCGCGCTGAATATCATTTAAGGACGCTGGAGGGTTTAGTCGCATTAGATTCGGATGGAGATCGGTTTCGGTTGAAAGTTCGGATTTAAGGTGGTCGGCGTGTTCATTTAATATCTCTTTTAGTATAGGAGGTATATGAAATAAAAAGGTACCGTCATGAACTCGTTCAACATAGGGTATTTCATTTGGTTCAAATTCTATGCTCATAATTTAAAGTTATGATTGTTCCATGGTTGCCCAAAGGCCGTGCTCGTGTAATGCCTTCACATAGGCTTCCGCCTTTTCAAAGGATCCGTCGTAAACCATAGATTTTCCTTCATTGTGAACTTGAAGCATTAATGCTTCCGCCCGGGACTTCGAATATCCAAAAAGTTTTTGGAATACATAGGTAACATAGCTCATTAAGTTAACTGGATCATCCCAAACTATAACCAACCAAACCTTGTCGATCATATTAGTTGTATAGTTTTCGAGATTTAAATCAATCTGTGTTGACAACGCTTCTGTTCCCTTCTTTGGCATCGTCAATATTACTGATGTATAAAGATGATTCATTTACCTTTTCGGTAAAATTAAGCTGGTCGATAACTAACAGGTAAAACTCAAATATAATGCTGATAACGGCACATGCGCCAAACAGGTGAATACCGACCACTAAAGCGGGACTGTGAAATATTAGCTGAATCAGTCCGACTGCCGCTTGGGCCATCAATGCCTCAATTGAAAAGTATCCCCACTTAATAACGTCTTTTGAAAATTCAAGTTTGGAAATATACAAAACTAGGGTAGCTAAACTAAAGAAAAGCAGGGAGACTACACCGATATGAATGAAAGCTATTTTGATATAGCTAATTGGTAGGCGTTTTGAACCGATTGACCCTGAATGTGGTCCGGCACCCGTAACAGCGGTACCAACAAGGATTACTATAAATGTCATAGTGACTACCAATTTTGACATTAGATTAATGTTGTGTCGTTCAATTTGATTCAAACGCAGTTTAGAGTTTAAAGCAGACTTGCCCGAAGTGTTATTGAAAAGTTTTGATGAGGTGTGGACTTGAATTACACCTGCAACTATCATCAAGATTGATAGAAAGAAATGCAACATTACAAAAGGAGGCCACAGGTGTGAATAAACCACCAAAGCTCCCATAAATATCTGGCCAACCAGAAGTCCAATGATAGTTGAGGCGGTAATGATAGATTGTTTACGCCTTAATTTTATTGCCCAAATAAAATTTAAAATAATAATTACGGAGACTAAAGTTACGACAAATCTATTTGTGTCTTCCACTAAGGCATGATACTTTAGTGGCGCAATAAATGAATTTTTTGTGCAGTTCGGCCAATCGGCACAACCTAACCCGCTTTCGGTAAGTCGAACGATGCCACCGGTTAAGACTAGCAGAATAATTGATCTGGTCATCCAAACCGAAAAGTTCTTAAAAGTCTTAGGGTTGGTAAGTTTGTTTGTTAATTGCATCAAATTCTTTAAAAAAGAAGTATATAAATATGTTAGTCTGATAATGTAATTTGTAAATTCAGGCCGGTAATCTTACAAATCGATATTCAATGCTGTTATACAGAGTTCTTGTGGATTAACTGTTTTAAAATACCGAACCGAATTACATTCTTTCCACTATTAAACTTAACTTATGGCAACTATGCAAGCGGTTGTAGATGTTACGGCTAAGCCGTCAAAAAAATATATGGATAAAGTTCTGGGTTATTTAGCTTTAACTAAGCCCAGGATAATTGAATTGCTGCTGATTACTACGGTTCCGACTATGTTTTTGGCAAAAAAAGGCGTACCGGGGTTGGCTTTGGTCTTGTGGACTGTTGCCGGCGGTACACTGGCTGCGGGCGGAGCAAACGGAGCCAATATGGTTATAGACCGTGATATCGATGCAAAGATGCAAAGAACCAATTCCAGACCGTTGGTTACGGGAGCAGTGAGTTGGCAGGGTGCATTGGTTTTTTCAGTGTTGTTGGAAATTGCGGCTTTTATAATGCTTCTAGTCGAAGTTAACCTGCTGTCTGCAATATTGGCCCTGGGAGCAACTTTATTCTATGTGTTCGTCTATACGCTTTTGCTTAAGAGAAACTCCACGCAAAATATTGTTATAGGTGGAGCCGCAGGTGCCATGCCTGTCTTAGTGGGCTGGGCGGCGGTTACAGGTGGGATTAATTTGACCCCGATACTTTTGGCGGCTGTGATATTTACGTGGACACCTCCGCATTTTTGGGCGTTGGCCATTAAGTACAAAGAGGACTACTCAAATGTAAACGTTCCGATGCTTCCGGCAGTTAAATCTCTGAGGCGGACTACTAATGAAATCATTGCCTACACAATCGTTACGGTGGTTCTTACTGTTGTGTTGATTCCTTTGGCCAAACTTAATTTGATATATGTTATCGCGGCTGTTGTCGGCGGAGTTGCTTTTATTTATTACTCCTTTAAACTAAAGTTTGATCCCACCTTAAAGAGGGCTCTGTCATTGTTTAAATACTCGATCACTTATTTAACCGTGCTGTTTTTGGCCGTAGGTGTCGATGCATTGTTAATTCATCGGTTACAGTCTTTTTGATGACAAAAAAAGTTAGAATTGTTCTGTTTGCCATAACTCTAATACTGTTGGCCGCAATAGCTCTTTCTTTTTTAATTAGACCTAAAGCAAATCAAATTACGACATTGACTCTAACCGATGGTCTTGGTCCGACGATAAATTCATCGGCACCCAATTTCAATTTGCCGCAACTGACTTTGAAGGGAGTCGCAAAAACTTTGTCACTTCCCAAAGGTAAAGAGGTAATGGTCACTTTTTTTGCCAGTTGGTGTACCGATTGTAAACAAGATCTTACTCTTTTGAGTAGCTATCAAAACAGATTAAGTTTTAGTGTAATCGGGATAGATTCGGGTGATTCTAAAACAGCTGGTGAGAACTTAATTAAGCGGTACAGCCTTAAGTTTCCTATTGGATATGACCCCGATGAATCACTTATAACTGGCAGTTACAATACCAAAGGGTTGCCATTTAGCGTGCTTGTAAATTCCAAGGGTATAGTGGTGGCATCGCATCTCGGTCCGCTCTCTGCAGCCTTACTTAGGCAATGGCAAAATAAACTGTAAGATTTAATATGGTGTAGTTATGATAGACATTAAATTATTACGAAGTGATTTAGAAAATTGTAAAAGTTCTTTAAGTAAAAGAGGTGTAGACCCAAAAGAGCTTGATGAAATTATCCGGCTGGATAATAGCGTTAGAAATTTAACCGCCGAAACTGAGAATATTCGCGCCGATATAAAGATGCTTTCAAAAAAATATTCTCAGGCAAAAGCATCTTCGAATTTGGATTTGCTTGAATCTTTAAATCAAAGTTCAAAAGAGGCTGCGACAAATTTAGAACAATATCAGTCAGAGCTAAGTCAACTGAAGGACGATTTAAATCTTAAGCTGCTGTATCTGCCTAACTTTCCGTCCGAAGACACTCCTATTGGTAAAGACAGCGATGATAACGTCACGGTAAGGATGGTAAATGACCACTTACAATTTAGTCAAAGTCAAAGAGTTCCGCATTGGGACATAGGGGTCGAATTGTCTATTTTGGATATGAAAAATGGAGCAAAGATCTCCGGGTCCATGTTCCCGATGTACAGAAAAGCAGGCGCTAAACTCATAAGAGCATTGACCAATTTTGCTTTGGATATGCATTCTGATGTTTTTGAAGAGATACGGCCGCCCACATTCGTCAAGAGCGATACGATGAAATCGACGGGACATCTTCCTAAATTTGCCGACGAGGCATATCACATGGAACGAGACGATTTGTGGGCAATACCGACGGCAGAAGTGCCGCTTACCTCATTGGGCAGGGACGAAATCTTTTCCGAATCCGAACTTCCCAAATATATGACCGCCGTCACCGCATGTTTCAGAAGAGAAGCGGGTGCCGCAGGCAGCGATACCAGAGGGCTGCTGAGAGTGCATGAGTTTGATAAAGTTGAGATTTTGGCCTATACCACCGCAGAAAAAGCTCAGGATGCTCATAAGCTGTTACTTGAAAGAGCCGAAAACTTGGTTGAGCAATTAGGCCTTAAGTATCGAGTATTGGATCTATGTACCGGAGATTTGGGGAACTCCTCAAAGCGTACTTTTGATATCGAAGCCTATGCGCCCGGTTGTGACAAGTGGCTGGAGGTTTCTTCTGTTTCGTGGTTTGGAGATTACCAAGCTCGAAGAGCAAACATAAGGTATCGAAGAAAAGAAGATTCAAAATTGGAACTAATTCATACGCTGAATGGCTCTGCTTTGGCTTGGCCGCGGATATGGGCCGCTATTGTAGAGA
The DNA here is from genome assembly GCA_027371755.1 of Acidimicrobiales bacterium. Taxonomy (GTDB): domain Bacteria; phylum Actinomycetota; class Acidimicrobiia; order Acidimicrobiales; family JABEUL01; genus JAJZNL01. The sequence continues at coordinate 18,028 of DAHXLF010000019.1, read as the reverse complement.
CTGGGAGGAATCCTGACGGTACAGTAAGTCTACCGAAAGTTCTTTCGCCTTATTTGAACGGTAAAACTACGATTTCGTTAAACGGCGAATTAGTTTAATTTTCAGCTTATGGGCTCGGACTCGGATGCGAACCTATAACCTAAACCGCGTACCGTGGATATTTGATCTTCGTTTGACCCGTTTTCTTCCAGTTTTTTGCGAATTCCTCGAATGTGTACGTCCAACGTCTTGGAGCTACCATAAAAGTTGGGTCCCCAAACTTTGTCTATAAGTTGGTCTCTCATAACCACCTTACCGGCGGATTTCATAAGAGTCTCAAGCAAGTCAAATTCTTTTACTGTAAAAAATACAGGTTGATCGTTTATTTTCACGGTATGGGTTTCTGGATCCAGAAGTATGTTTCCGTTTTGAATCGGTTTGGTTGTTTTCGTAGGTGTATTGGATTCGCTTTTTCTTCGGAGTACGGCTCTGATCCTGGCGATCAGTTCATACATTCTGTAAGGTTTTGCCACGTAATCATCGGCTCCGACCTCAAGTCCGACCACGGTGTCCATCTCCGATGATTTAGCCGAAACCATTATTATCGGCACTTGAGATTTTAGTCGAATTGTCTTACAGACGTCTATTCCGTTTATCTTGGGAAGCATAACGTCCAGTAGTATGACATCCGGATCGACTGCATCAAAATTAGCTAAAGCCTGCTGGCCGTCTTTTGCCACATATACCTTAAAACCTTCACGCTTAAGCCCAACGGCCAATGCGTCGACAAATGAAATTTCGTCTTCGACAATCAGTATTGAAAGCTGGTCGTTAGTTTTGTTCTGTGGCTGTATTGTCATTTGGACTAATTGGATTAAATAGTGGCAGAGTGACGGTAAAAGTTGAACCGACTCCCTCCATAGATTTTACGCTAATATTTCCGTTATGGTTGTGCACTACGTGTCTAACAATCGAAAGTCCCAATCCCGTACCTCCCGATTCCCGAGATCTTGCCTGATCTACCCTGTAAAATCGTTCAAATATTCTTTGTAAATCCTTTTCAGGTATTCCGATTCCAGAGTCGGCGGTTTCAATTACTGCTTCGTTTTCATCTTTAATTAAGTTAATTTGAACAACGCTTTCGGTGTCGGAGTATTTAATTGCATTTTCTATCAAATTTGAAAATGCACTTGCCAATTGACGTCGATCACCCAATACGTTTAAAGTTTCCGGTAATTCGTCAAATTTAATTGCTATATTACGATTTGTCGCAGAGGATCGGTTTCTTTCAATTGAATCCGCCACGATATGGTTTAAAGACACCACTTCGCGCTGAGGAGATTGTTCGGCTTCAATTCGGGACAAATCCAGCAGGTCATCAATTGTCCTGCTTGCCCTGAAAGCTTCGACTTGTATTCTTTCGGTAAGTCTTTTAATTACTTCGGGGTTAGTCTCATCTACCAGTGTTTCGGCTAAAAGTCCCAAGGCGCTCATGGGAGTCTTAAGCTCATGGCTCACATTAGCCACAAAATCACGTCGTATGTCCTCCAACATTTTTTTGTCGGAGGTATTTTCTAAAATTACAACATAACCTAATGATCTCTGTCCGTCGTCAACTGACATGCATTTAAATGATACGGTCAATCGATTTTCTCCAAAAATCTCAACCGACTTTTCTGCTGTACCCATCGTAGAAATAGAAAGATTTATTACTTCATCTACGGCATTTGCGGCAATCAATTCGGCTGAGGTTGAAGACAAAAGTTTAATGGCCGAAACATTTTTGAACAGTATGTCTCCTGTTTCGTCACAAAGAAGTATTCCTTGGGGGAGTCGATCCAAGGTTCTTTTCATCCGTATGGCATCGGAGCTTACCTCGCTTACTGCTGCTGCGGCTTGATCGGTGGCAATTTCCAATTTAGTTAAAACGACATCTATATGGGTCTTTTCGTTAAGATGAATGTCTTCACCCAGCCTGGAAGCCAGAGCGCTGAGGCGCTGAAGGAGTTCTTTCTTTCCCGCCTTGGAAAAATAAAGTCCCACCGCAATTAAAAGTATAAGAAGTGCAGCAACGGCCCCAATAAATTCTGCAGTGCTCAGAGTAACTTTCATATATACTAGCTTGCCATGTATTTTGAAGCCCTTGTGAAATATGGTGATTATCCTGTGTTATTATAATATGTATTAGCATGAAATACATTGAAAACATATAAAATGGAAGAAAGGGATATGAATGTTTCAAATATTTAATACTTCGGCGTGGAATTTAGGTTGTTTTTCGTCAATTTCGAGATTTTACGGGTTGATTGTTAATGTTCAGCCAAATATGGGTGCCTTACCGGGAGGTTCTACGCTTCAGACCTTGACAGATGGCATAGCGGGCTGGGCACTAATGATAGCTCTCATTGCTTTACTTGTAGGAGCGGCATCGTGGGCAATCGGTGCTCACTCTCAGAATTATCATCAAAGTTCTGTCGGGAAACGAACGGTTATGGTTTCGGCCGGCGCAGCCCTTCTGATAGGGGCCGCTCCAGTGCTAATAAATTTCTTTTTTTCAATGGGTCAAAATATTCACTAACACTTTATATTCACTAACACTTCGGAAAATTAAAAATGATTTCGACAATTTTGTCAGGTTTGATGTCTGCGGGTTTCGGCAGTCTCGTTAATTCCATTATCGGATGGGTTGCCAATTCGGTGATATATATGATTGGGCAGTTTTTAAATCTTGTCAACAATCAGACTGCTCCAGATATCTACTCACAAAATTTCAGTCACTACTTAAAGCTCATGGAAATTACCTCGGCAAGCTTAATGCTTCCGTTAATTATGTTTGCGATAATAAAGTTGGTTATAACTCAAAATAGCCAAGGCCTACTAAAGCTGGTAGGAGTCGATATTCCCGTTTCACTTCTGGGAACCGGTTTTGCAATGGTAATGATTAAATTTGCGTTGGAGTTAGTTGACAGGCTTAGCGCAATGTTTTTAGAGTCCGCGGGCATTAGCCTATCCCAAGGTTTGTCAAATTTAGGTGCCTATTTGCTGGCGGTTTCAACTCCGGGCTCAAACGGGCTGCCAGGTTTTTTTACTTTAGTGATTTTACTTATATTTATTTTTGGCTTTTTGGGTTTGGTCTTTGAAATGATTGTTAGGTCTGCGGCGATCGAACTTGCCGTTCTTTTTCTTCCGTTGGCATTTATGGGTCTGATCTGGCCCAGTACTTCGCATTGGTTGCGTAAAATGATTGATTTGTTGATATCGTTGATTATCTCAAAACTTATAGTAGTGGTTGTAATTGCTCTAGCGGTAAGTCAGCTAATTAGTGTGCATAACGTAACCGTCGGATCTGTACTAACTGCATTGGCGTTGCTGTTACTTGCGGTTTACAGTCCGTTTTTTTTGATGCATGTTATTCCGGCAATGGAGCATTTTGGGTCGGTAAGTCAAATGGGACATTCCGCTAAAGCAAACATTAGACAAAAGGCATCAAAGTTAACGCAGGGTGTTTCGGGGGTTGTTGGTATGGATTCAACCGCATTTGCTTTATCGGAGCAAACTGGCGGTGTTAATTCGGTTATAGATTCAAATCTTTCTGCGGCATCCACCGGCACAGCTTCAGGCGGTGCAACCTTCGGCACGCATAGTTTAGGCTCAAATTTTGATAGTTTGAATTTTTATGATCCAGCAGAGCGTGAAATTGATTTAGAACTATTTAATTCTGCATATGAAGATATTTTGACAATGCGTAAAGCCGCAGGCTTAGATGCCACAGATAGTCAGAAGTAGTATAAGTAGAAAAGACAAAGGATTAAAACGTGGATCACCCAAACTTTTCGCAGGATACCAAAAAATTTACATTTGCCGACATTGAAGATACCGCAACTCTCGGCGGCTTTAAGTTAATTGACATATTCGTCGTCGGCTTATCGGTCATGATTGGAATCGGTTTGTTGAATCAATTCGGTTCAGCACTCGGTTTAATTTTCTGTTTTTTTGTAATAGCTGCGGGTTTTAGTTTGGTAGCCGTAAAACTGAAAGGCAAAAAACTTCTTTCGTGGTTACTGTTGCTGACAAAGTGGGTTTTGGATACAAAGCTTATGAACAATTCTGCTATAACTAAAAGCTCCGTAGCCGGTTCCCTAATCGGTGAGACTCAAAGTTCAGACCTTTTAAATCGCGAAACGGGATCAACTTTGAAAAGAAATCATAACAGTTTTGAAGTTAAACTGCTAAAGAAAATATCTATAATTTCGACTCCTCAAAATATCGGTGCAATTTTAGATCCGCTAAATAAAAAAGTTATAGTTTTGCTCAAAATTTCAAAAGGTCAATTTGGACTTTTGAGCACAACCGGTAAAGACCAGGCTGTAGATCAATGGGCCAATACTCTAAATTCAATTAAGGAGTCAGTGGACAATTTATCTGGCATTCAAATAATTAATATTACACATCCGATTGCATTGTCCGATCTCAAAATTCCGCTTAATGATTCGATGACGGATTTACGCGGAAATATAAAGCAATTGGCTGCTAAAAGTTATAACGAATTTTTGGATAGTTCCGATTTGATGCACAATACTCAAAGTTCATATATCGCCGTAGGCCTTAACAAAAAAAATATAAACCCAAGCGATCAAAAGATTGTAAGTGAGGTCTATGGCGAAATACTTGAGACGGCAAAAAACGTAAACAGAACCTTGCGTGCAGGCGGTTTTGAAATTAGCGGTACCTGCACCAAAAAAGCGATTGAAAACGTAATGAAAAATTTGATGTTATCGTCGGGTTTTAACACGAATCTACTGTTAAATTATTTTGACGATATTTATAGGTTTTCATATAAGTCAGAATGGGATCACCTCAAGTTGAATTCAAAGGTAATCAGTACATACTGGATATCGTCATGGCCAAAATTCGAAGTGTTTTCGGATTTTTTATCACCTTTGGTATTAGGGTGTAACTTTACCAAAATGTTTTCACTCATTATTTCTCCAATTGAGTTTGAAACGGCAAAAAAAGAAGCAGAAGCTAAGTTAATCAGCCATATGTCAGATGATGATCTTCGCAGCCGTGCGGGGTTTTTAAACAGCGCAACCAGGGCTCACAGTAAGTCAAAAAATGAGCTGCTAAATTATGAAATTGCAAGAGGATATGAGACATTTAAGTATTCGGGATATCTGAGTATCGCCGCGGACACCTTAGGTGAATTAAAAGATAAGGAAGCGCAAATAGAGCTTGTAGCTGCCAAATGTGGACTCAGTCTGCAAAAACTCTTCGGAAATCAAGATACGGGATTTAACTTTATGTTGCCTCTAGTTAGAGGCGTAAAATGAAAATGCAAAATCATAGGGCTTCGGGGCGACATATAGGCTCGATTTATCCTTTTGGCCATGACTTGCCTTTATTGGATTATGGTACATATATTGGCGACAACATATTTGGCAATCCTTTTTTGTTCGATCCCTTTGAACTTTACAGAAAGCAATTAATTACCAATCCAAATATGGTTATTTTGGGTCAGATAGGTAGAGGTAAAAGTGCATTTATAAAATCCTTTGTTGCAAGACAAATAGCTTTTGGCAGAACAGCCTGGATAATCGATCCAAAGGGAGAATATCAAAGTCTCTGTAAGGCATTCGGCGTAACACCGATAACCCTCAAAAAAAATGGACCCATTCGCATTAATCCCATCTCTGAAGAAAGTTTATTTAAAAAGGAGGGACAATCTTGGCGAGGGTCTGACAGTGGGATAGTAGTCGCAATTATAGAAGCCAGACTTAAAAGGGAGCTAAGTCCCTTGGAGATGACAGTTATTCAACTTGTCATAAGGTATGCAAAAGATAACGAACCGAATAAATTTAGTATAGACAGGCTGGCCAAGCTATTTATAAACTTTCAACCCGCAATGGCTTATGAGCTATCTGCAGATTTTGAATTACTATATGAAAAGAGCAGACAGATGGCCTATTGCTTTAATTTGGTAGTGAATTCTGAACTATTTGGACTTTTTAGTACGGATAGATCAAAAAGGAATACCGATATACAGGCATTTACGCAAACTCCGATTGTAGTTATTGACCTATCGGAATTTTTTAACTCAACATCACTGGATATAGTTATGGCCTGTACAATTTCTTGGATGCAGTCCTTTATTGCCAATAAAAAGGTTAATAACAAGTGGTACTTTGTCATTGATGAGGCTTGGGCTGTTTTAAATAACTTTGCAACCAGGAACTGGTTGCAGCGGTTATGGAAACTGTCTAGGGCGTATGGCCTCAGTAACATAGCGGTATTTCATAGACTAAGTGATTTAAGTCATGTTAACTTTTCCGGTGATAACTTTGAATCCGGTTTTTCGGATTCCTCTCAAGGCCTTATCTCTGATTCTGAAACGAAAATTATCTTTAGTCAACCGCAAAGCGAGTTGGAACTTTTGAAGCAGACATTAAAACTCAATTCAACAGAATTGGAGATTTTGCCGAAATTAACTCGAGCCCATGCCCTGTGGAAGGTTTCAGAAAAGTCGTTTTTAATAAGACACCGGATCTCAGAATTCGAAAAAGATATTGTCGATACTGATCAACAGCTTAAATCTGATATTAGTTTTAATTCACCCAGTTATTTAAAAGCAATGAATTGAGGCAATATAGAAATCGTCGATTAAACAGCAGCATGTCGTTTCTGGCTGGCTTCGGCAAACTAGAAAAAAGAGGCAACGTAGAAAAAATAGGCTGTATAGGAACAGTGAGGAGTCCGCAGTGAAAAATAAAAAATCCTTAGATACCGGAACATTTAACAATATATATTTATTTGCGGCCGTGCCCGTTGTCGCATTGATGATTTTCGATTCCTTAACTGCCGAATTGTGCGACTTACTTTCAAATTTTAGACTATTTAGACTGCCGCTTTTCAAGATGGTATTTAATTCGTCGCAAAGTCTGTTTTATTATTTCAGATATCCCGCCAAGGCGTGGAACAATAATACCCATATAGGAAGCAACAAAATGTTTATCGTTGCGACATTTGTAAATATATCGTTGTTTGCTTTGTTAACGATTTTTGTTTACAAGAGCGTAGTCCTAAGAAAATGCCTTGGCAAAATTAAGCCTTACGTATTTAAGGACAAGCACGATATTTCGTATTCGAGATGGGCCTCTTTAAAAGATGTCTCTGATCTAATAGTAAATGAGAGTCTGAGCGGAAGATTAGTTTTTGGATTATTTAAAAATAGATTATTGGCCGGTGAAAAAAATCAGTCTTTATTAGTTATTGGCCCTACTCAATCAAAAAAAACCACGGGATTTTGCATTCCTGCTCTGTTGGAATGGAACGGTCCTATAGTGGCAACGAGTGTCAAAACTGATTTGGTGGATTTGACTATTGGGCATCGTAGCAATTGCGGTGATGTGACAGTTATCGATCCGTCTCTGCAAACACAGTATCCTAAGACTCTGTGGTCTCCGATTCCGGATATTAAAAGTTTTGATTCAGCGAAAAAGATTAGTTCTTACATGACATTAGAAACCTGCAGTCAATCTGGCCTGGAGGAATCAAGGTTTTGGTACCAATGCGCATCGAAGCTTTTGGCTCCGATGCTTTATGCCGCCTCGGGCTTTGATCTTGGAATACAGGATGTTATAACTTGGGTTGATACTCAGGCCGTAGACGAGGTTGTTCGTCTATTGGTGGAACTAGAAGACCAAAAAGCCCTGCACTCGTTTGAATCCGTTTTGTTTAAAGAAGACAGGCAACGCTCTTCTATTTTTACAACATTAGAAACTGTTCTGGAGTCATATTCCAATTTCAGAGGCGATGAAAAATTGTTTTCTACTACTGATTTCTTTAATGGCAACAATACTTTGTATCTAATATCGCCAGCTCATGAGCAGCATAGATTAAAAGACTATTTTTCAACTGTAATTAAAGAAATATTGAGGCAAGCTTTTGAAAATGTTACCTCGGGTCAAATGCCAATGGATCCACCGCTGTTATTGATTTTAGATGAGGCGGCGAACATTGCGCCGATCTCGTCTTTGGATACACTGGCGTCAACGGCAGCATCAAACGGTATTCAGATTGTTTCTATTTTTCAAGATATAGCCCAGATATATTCTCGCTACGGAAACAAGGCCTCTACTATTATTAACAATCACAGATCCAGAATAGTACTGTCGGGTTTGTCAGACGTAGACAATTTAGATAAAGTGTCTTCACTTGGAGGTAACATTTTAAATAAGGTTAATACTATTTCCACTGACGGGGTTGGAAATAAGACCCATACTGTATCTTCTCAAACTTCAAATTTGCTGACGAGTTCGACTTTAAGACAATTGGAACCGGGGTTTGGATATTTAATTTACGGACATTTGTCTCCGGCGAAAATTAAGCTCCGATGCTATTTTGAGGATGAACATTTATTATCGAAATCACAAATTCAGTTAAAGAAAATTTAGTTTCAACTAATTGCCTGGATCACAATTGTAGTAACGATACTATTAGTATAAGTGTTTTAGCCAAAACAACCTAAAAATAAAATCAAGTAGTCGAAAAGGGCCAAATACTGTTGCAAATATTTACGCTAATGCAAACGACCGTTTAATTCCATCGAGGTTCATTAATAGCAATTTTTGAACTTCGTCTAACAAGGTTTACCGCATGATCTCCCAATCGTTCATAGAATCGACCTACCATGGCCAATTCGATTGCAACTTGAGTCGGAATACCGCTGCCGACAATTTCAGCGGTAAGGGCAACGTGAAGTTCGTCTAATTCATCATCCAGTTCTTCAATTTCGTCCACTCTTTCGCCAGTTCCTTCAATGAAAGCCAGAGTTGTCTCAGTCCACATTTTTACGGTTTGATGCCCCATTGAATTTATGAGCCCACGTAGTCTTGATGTAAGTTCGTTTCCTAATCCACGACTTGCTCTCCAGGCAATATGCTCGGCCAGATCTCCGGATCGTTCAAGCTCGGGCAGCATTCTAAGAATCACTATTAGTTCCTGTACGCGTGCTTTAGGAAGATCCAACGTGGAAAGTCGTTCCAAAACCAAGTTCTCTACATCGCTGTACAAAGAATCGACAAGCTCTTCTCTTGCCATGGTTTCTTTTGCAATTGCTCTGTCTGAAGACAGTAAAGCTTCCGTGGCGCCTGCCGTTGAGTCAGTAACTAATTGAAACAGCTGCACCACTTTTTTTTCTACCGTCAGCATGGGTCGAGCATTGGTGTCTGCGGCCTTCTCGTTAAACTTTTCCATACTTACAAGATTAAACCAAAACGCAGAAAAGAACTTAAATTTAATCAAAATTCAATCTAAATTTGTCGTCATCGGTTCATCTATATATATCCAAGTTTCAAGTCTGTTTAGCATTTGAGTTCTTAGGCTAAAAATTATAAGATAACTTTGGGAAAATTGTTTAATCAGAAAGTAGTAGCTTATATGATATTTTGGAAACCTTTCGTATAAGATTGCGCTAGTGTAAAGTAATCGTTAGGTTTATCACTCTAAATCGAATTAGTTAAAATCGATTTTGATTAAATTGATAGAGTCAATTATTAAGGTGGAGTAAAAGATATGAAAAAGCAGTTTGAAATTGGATCCAATGATGTAGTCGTAGTTACAGGTGCAGCAGGCGGGCTGGGAGGCGCTTTCGTTAAAGCGCTAAAAAATAAAGGCGCCAAGGTAGTATCAACAGATATTAAAAAAGGTGATGGCGTTGATGACGTATTGGACGTAACCAATTATGAGCAATGCTTAAAAATTGCCGAAAAATACGAACCAAACATTTGGATAAATAATGCCGGATTATTAGGACCCGGACTAATTGAAAATATAGACATTAAGATTGTAGAGGCTGTAGTTAACGTAAACATATTAGGTGTGATTTACGGGACCAAGGCTGCTGTTGAGGTTATGAAAAATGGGTCTAAAGGCGGGTCGATATTAAATATAGGGTCGCTGGCTTCCTATAGCCCGACATATGGAATCGGAATATATTCAACGTCAAAATTTGGTGTACGGGGATTCACACATACCGCCGCTCAAGAGTTGAGACGTCATAATATCTACTTGTCTTTGCTTTGTCCTGATGGTATTTGGACCCCGATGTTAAAATCTGAGGTTGACAACGAAGATGCCGCCATGCCGTTTAGCTCCGGTAAATTGCTTGAGCCTGAGCAGGTTGCAGGCTTGGGAATAAAACTCATCGAAGCCAGAGCAATGACGGGATCGATCCCGTTATATAGAGCTATATTGGCAAGATTTGCGGGCGAGGCTCCAAAGTTGGTTTCGAATTTAGGTAAGTTTACGGCAGACATGGGATCCAAAACTCAACAAAAATATAAAAAGATGCTAAGTTAAATTAAAGTCACCGGATATATAACTTTACCGGTTCTCCGCTAAGAATTTAGGCAGGTAGGATTTCATTCAAGATCGGTTTTATAAAGTTGACGTTGGTTTAAATTGCCGGTAGATAGCTATTGTAAGGAAATAGCTATCTCAGTTTTAAATGATTACCGAGACAAAACTGATTATATAGTAATAAAAGAGGATAACTAACTCCGGGCAAGTAAATCACATGAATAATACCGATTAATTGCACTGATTGTCGACATTAATAAATATCCACAAAATATAGCTGTAACCAAACAACAAATGCGTACATGCATTCAAGCAGAATAGGTTTGAGGAGATTTGCGTTAATTAAATTTTGATTTCGGTACGGGCCATCTTTGAAAGTCTGAATTTAAGCTTTACCGTTCCGATTAACATACTTGTCACCGTTTTAGCCGAAAGAGTGGAATTGTGTCTTTTAATTATGGTTACGGGAACTTCTTTAATATTCATGAAACCGTGTATCATTGCCAAATTTAGTAGCTCAAGGTCAATCAAGAACCCGTCTTCTTCTGACAAATTCATAATTTTGTCGAGAACGGTCTTAGAAAAGATTTTTAATCCGGTCTGTGTATCTTTAATCGGTAGATCAAATAAAATACGTATAAAATAACTAAATCCCAGGGACGACATTTTTCTTAATACTGACGAATGTATCCTTGATTCTTCCATCGCTTTAGACGAAATTAAGATATCAGGATTTGCCATCTCTGACCCCTCGTTTGATTTAAAGTTGATGGCATTTGTCATTTGAATTAAATAGTGTGCCGGTATGTCACCGTCGGCATCAATAAAACCGATCCAGTTGCCTTTGGCCCGTTTAAATCCAGTTCTTAAGGCAGCACCCTTACCCAGATTTTTAGAGTGAGAAAGCAAGGTTATCTTACCTAAAATTTGTTTTGGTATTCTATCGGTTTTAAGGTCAATAGAACCGTCGTTTACTAAAATTATTTCAATATCTTGGCCCAGCTGTTCGGTAAGGCTATACAAAGAAACTACGTGATCAACAAAGCTGTCACCGGGATTAAAAATCGGTACAACTACTGAAAGATCGATGGTTCGGTTTTCGGCAAAGTCTGTCTTAACTACTGGCAATTATCTACTACTGGCAATTATCTAAATGAAGACAATATCAAAATGGTCATTATAAAATTAAAAACTGCGCCTATTGCAAATTGTTTATTTATAAAAGATTTGTATCTAAGGGTTTGAATTTTCTGCGGTCCGTTAATTCGAGAACTTTTTTGGGCCGAGAGGTTACCAACTTTCTGTATTTACCATCGGCAATCTTGTCTACCACGGGCTTTAATAATTTGCTGGTTGTAGCAGATATTATGATTGCAATAAGTAAGCCTAACAATAAGCCGACAATAACATCGCTGAAGTAGTGGGCTCCGAGATACAGTCTGGAAGCGGCTACCAAAAGTCCGTCTATTGTAGCGATAGCTGTAATCAAGATATCGCGGGAAAGCCACAGCCCCATTATGACAGCTCCCACCACGATTGCGTGGTTAGAAGGAAATGAATAAGATGTTTCGTGCGGGGCAAGTATAAATGCCAAAGGATGAGTCCTCCAGGGTCGCGGACGTTTGACTATTTCTTTTATTAATTCACTTATTCCATACGCAACAACTGCCGCCAGCCCTGTAGCGACTACCCTACACAACCGTTCTGCGGCATCTTCTTTGTAGCGCCCTCTCAGGTAGACCAATAGTATCAAAACTGCCAATAACACCACTCCCCAAGTGGTGAATTCTTTCACAAATCCGTTTAACGAAGGTGTGTTTTTGGCAAATTTAGTCATTGCGTTAAATACTGCGTTATCCATAATTACCTCTTAAACATTTATATTCATCTTAACTATCCGGTATCTTTAATCACAGTCTAATTTATATATTTAACAAAATCATAACAATAATCACAGTTTTAGAGTAGGTCAATCCCAGTTCAATCCCAGACAATCGTATAAAGATATAAATAGAAATCGATAGCATGTTGAATAAGGAGGCTATGGAAACTATGAGAATTCTGGTTTTAGGAGGAGACGGCTATTTAGGGTGGCCAACCGCACTGTATCTTTCCAAGAGAGGATACAAAGTTGGCGTGGTCGATAATTTTCTTCGTCGTCATTATGACGATGAGATGGGCGTCAGTTCACTGGTTCCGATTGAAAAGCTGAGTCGGCGAATTTCCACGTGGGAAATGGTTACAGGACTCAAGATTAATTCTTATGTGGGTGACTTAACTGACAACAATTTTGTATACGAGACCGTTAAAGACTTTAAGCCTGACGCAATTGTACATTTTGCCGAACAGCGAAGCGCACCGTATTCAATGATCGACAGAGACCACGCTGTGCATACTCAGGTTAATAATGTTGTGGGTACTTTGAATCTTTTATATGCAATAGCTGAGGTCAACCCCGATATTCACTTGGTGAAATTGGGAACTATGGGTGAATACGGTACTCCCAATATTGATATTGAAGAGGGTTATATAACCATTGAACACAATGGCAGAAAAGACGTAATGCCATACCCAAAGCAGCCGGGATCTTTTTATCACTTATCAAAGGTTCATGATTCGCACAACATTTTGTTTGCTTGCAGAATCTGGGGTCTTAAGGCCACCGATTTGAATCAGGGAGTTGTCTACGGCCAAGAGACTGACGAAACCGAATTGCATCCCGATTTGGCAACTAGATTCGACTATGATGCCGTATTTGGGACTGTATTAAATAGGTTCTGTGTTCAGGCAGCCGTAGGAGTGCCGCTGACGGTTTATGGTTCCGGGGAACAAACTCGGGGGATGTTAAATATACGCGATACTCTAGCATGTATTGAGTTGGCCATTTTGAATCCAGCTGAGTCTGGAGAGATGAGAGTTTACAATCAGTTCACCGAGTCGTTTTCCATAAATCAAATAGCCGAATTGGTAAAAGAGTGTTGGGACGATAAGGTAGAGATTGCTAAACTTGATAACCCAAGAGTGGAAGCACATGAGCATTACTACAATGCAAAACATACAAAATTAATGGATTTAGGCTTGCTGCCTCATTATTTATCCAAAGAGGTAGTAAAAAATATCATCAATAAAGCCATTAAGTATGCAGACAGAGTTGATCATCTTGCAATTAATCCGACCGTGGGTTGGAAGAAGACGAAATCTACTTTGGTTACCGCCAATTCTGTTGAAAACGGGGAATAGACAATTCTTTGATCACCTCAGTTACCCAAATTATTTTTGACGGTTATGTGAGTTTAGGAGCCGGCAATTATCACAAACTGTAAATAACGATGTGGTCGAAGTTAGTTGTTTTAGTCAAAGTAATTCGGTTTTAACCGATTATAAAATAGCCTGCATTAGACTAAAACCTTGCGCTATTTAATGTCGAAATAGTTCTGCGCCATCTCTTATTGCGGTATTTGCCTTACTTTATTTCTGCGATGGTATTTCATTTGCAACAGGTACCAAAGTAGCAGGATTTGCGCCCATAAAATCTATATTATACGGAGATACAGGCCATGCACTCGGAGGATTAGTTGCTTTGCGGACTTTTAGTTGAAAGGACGTATAGTTGTACATTCTCACACATTTTAATTATGTCGAGCAAGCGAACTTTAATTTTTTGTTTATTTCGGAACTCTAAACCGCTGCCTTACGTACTGTTTTAGTTTTGAATTTGAAGGTAAGTGTCGGTTGTGTGTTTGGACCCTAATTTAGTGAAATCGCGAAGTAATATTATGTTGATTTACAGGTTGCATAGAGGAAACTTCGATGCTTCAAAAAGATTTTAATTCGTTGTATACAATAATCAAACTATAAAAATTTCTGATTCGGAATTAATACAAATCAATATGGACAAACATGAACTTAGAATTTGTTGCTGTAAATATTTTAGGAAAAATTGTCAAGTAGAAGTTCAAGAAGATCGAGTTTTTTGTTGGTTTGAGTGCAAATCCTAAGAAAGACGAAAATCAATTGTGATTAACATCGTTTTAAAAGTCGGATGTCATGCAAAGAGTAATTCGACTTGACGAACCACGATACGTAATAAATATCTTCGTAGGTTTGTTCTAAGCTTTTATCGCTACGGAATATGTCAACCTGTTTTGGACAGTTTTTAAAATTAATTACTGAGTAACTACCGCCTTTGATCCGCTACTGGCGGGTTTGTTGATCCATTATGGTTGAGGTATTTGTACTAGTGGTCGTCCATTAATAAACCTTTAAGCATGGGTTTTTCAGGCATTGTCTAGAACTCGTTGGCGTATAATAATAATTTCACCAATTGTTCCAGCGTGTACGCTTGCAGGTGTGAAAAGACCAAGTCCTGAGTGGTAGTGTTCATAGTTGTAGTATGAATAAAATGTGTTAAACCACAGTCTTGCGTTTTCTTTGGTTGGCAATGATCCAGGATAACGAGGTACGTATTTCAAAAATGTAGTTGCTGGTATTTTAGGTCTGGCTTTTTGAGTTTTGAAATGAAAAGGTTTTGGTATGGTAGATTTAAATAAGCCTTTAGCTTAAGTTTTAGCGGGGTTTTTCCGTTTGGCCGAATTGGCGCGAACTCGTTGTTAAAATAAGCGGTTACCAAATTTCTAAATGAAAGTTGGCGTCTATCTGCTTTAATTGATTAAAGTGCCCAGAAAACCTAATCCCTCCAAGAAAAAAAGATTGATAATCGGACTGTTGATCATTTTGGTTTTGAGCTATTTAGGATACAACATTTCTGTTGATATTAGCAAAACCAACAAATCGGTTAAGCTGTTTTCAAATAAATCGATTTCATCCCTATTGGATACGTTGGTTTTGCAAGATCAAAGTGGCTTTACGCTTTTAGGTCAAATAAGATCTTCCACCGCATTGATAGCGACAAACCAAAATGATTTTGTGGACTCAGAAGTTTTGGTAAATAAGATTTCTCACGAAATTAGCTCAGTAGTTACTGCCGAAGATGAAGTTCAATCAAATACCGAGCTTGAAACGCTAAACCGGGTATATCAACTTCGATTAGCCGCCGTTGACAGTATGATCAGGTGTTTTTACTCGTTGGTGAACGAAACCGGATTAAATCAAGTCGGAAACTGTTTAGAGTCGGTTGCGGGAACTTTTAATAATGCAGATATACAGTATCGGCAGTTGAATAATTTTGAAAATAAATATGGATCAGGTGTGGGCTCGGCTTGGGTACTTGGAAACAGCCAGTGGTCGCAAAGTTCTGTATACGACTGGGCAACACAGTTGGCTACACAACTTCAATTAAACGGGGTTCATTCTGTAAATGTACCGTCGTGGAGTGTTTCACCGACTCCGGTTCGATATAGTTCCAGTGGATATGACGTTTTACCACCGACGCAGTCCATAACTGTCAGCGTTGTTATCAACAATAACGGAAGTTATATTGAAAATAACGTTCCAGTTACACTTGAATTACTGGCATCTGATAATACTGTCATAGCAACAAGGCGATCCACGGTTTCTCTTTTGCCGTCGGGTGTCTTGCCTATTAAAGGAAATGTTGCTCAAAGCAATTCTGTCAATTTAACTTTAAATCAATTCGCGGTCAATTACAGCCACGAATACTATGTGTCATTACAAGTAGGTCCTCTACTCGAACAAAGTGGTACGGCTATAACTAAAAATATTAAGATTGATATCGCGCCTAATTATACGGTTCCAACCTGAAAAATGGTTATGGTATTAAATTTGTAATATATGAAATTATATAAGTAAGAAAGAAGGATACATATGACTGAAATTAAAAATTCTAAGGTTCTTATTACCGGAGCCTCCGGGGGTCTTGGACAAGCAATAGCAACAAAGATTGCAAGTTTGGGCGGCAAGGTTGTTTTAACTTCGCGACGTTCGGAAGTACTTGATGAATTGGCTAAATCTCTAAAAGGTGAATTTGTTGCCGCTGACCTATCTAAACCTGATGGAGCCAAAGAACTTTTCCATAAAGTGCAAGATGTCGATATCTTAATATTGAATGCGGGATTGCCTGCAACCGGTAAGTTCGAGGAATTAGATATTTCCGATATTGAAAAAGTAATGAGAGTCAATTTGTATTCTCCTTTGGAATTGTCAAAACTATTTTTGCCAAAAATGCTTGAAAAAGGCAAGGGGCACATAGTTTTTGTATCGTCGCTGTCGGGTAAAGCGGCTACCCCGGGTTCATCTATCTATTCGGCAACTAAATTCGGTATGAGGGGCCTGGCATTTGGGATGAGGGCTGATTTAAACGATAAAAACATAGGTATTTCCGTTGTCAGTCCTGGTTTTATTCGCGACGCCGGGATGTTTGCCGATGCAAAAATTGAACTGCCCAAAGGTGTAAGTACAAGAACTCCAGAAGATGTTGGCGATGCAGTTGCCAAGGTAATTTTGAAAAATTTAGCAGAATTGGATGTAGCACCCGTAACAATGTGGATGGGTGCCAAAGTCGCATTGGTGGCTCCAGAATTTTCACGAAAGATTACCAAAATAATGGGAGCAGAATCGACGGCACAAAAATTAGCCGCGGGCCAATTAGATAAAAAATAGGGCATCGGTTATTAATGCGGTTTGGTAATACATTCATAACCGAGTGCAAATAAAATTTCAAGTTGTCTATAGAAATAACCAAGCACAACTTCGGTGTCATGTCTAACCTTAAGGCATCGTACGAAAATGGCTGCTATAGATTGACTGCTCAAAACTGTCTTTTATTACATGCGCCAAATAGAAACTATTTGGCATCAAAAATTGTGTAATCTTGGTTGACGATACGGTGTAAAAACTATTAGGAGGTTTTTAAACAATAGTTGCGGATTTTTTAATCGATTTAATTTGCGCTCCCAAATAGTGCTCGATTGAAGTTATCGCAATGGATTCGAATTGCTTTACATCGAGTTGATTATCGGATTCAAGCAGACTTCTTAAGTTACCGTTCAAAACTTGCTGGACTGCTTTTACTGTGGAGTTAGCGACTCTTTTAGATTTCTTGCATTTATCACATGAAAAGCCATGTTCGTTTAATTCAAAAGCTACTAATTCGGTATTTTGATTACAGTAAACACAATATTGGGTCACCAGACCGGCCCCTTCAATAGACAAAAGCTTGAGGCAAAATGCAGGAAATATAAGCCTAATATTTTTATTACAGGTATTTAGCCATTTGAGTACATTGTGCAACATTGTAAATACTTCAATATCAGGGTTCATATCTTCGGAGGCTTTATCAACCGTCTCTAATATTGCAAATGCTTCGGTCAATCGGTCCAGATCAGCTTTAATTGTGGTGAAATTGTCAACTGAGACTGCCTGAATGACTTTTTGAAGTTCTCTGTTGGTTTTGTACAGATAAAATTCAATTAAGCTAGCAGGCTCAATAACCGCACCGAATTTTGAAGTCGGTTTCCTTATGCCTTTGATGGTAGCCCGCAATTTTCCATAGTCTTGGGTATAGATAACGGCAATTTTGTCAGCTTCTCCCAATTTGTATGTACGCAAAACAATTCCCTGAGTCTTGAAGTATCTATCGGCCACTTTGGTTACATCGATATTTTAATTGTTATCTTTTCGCAGGTTGTCATCTGAATTTCGAGGCTGGGAATTGTTTTGTGTACATACAAATTGGGAGAAGCTGACAAAATTGCCGTTATCTATACCCAAGACT
>DAHXLF010000199.1 GCA_027371755.1 Acidimicrobiales bacterium | reverse complement strand
TACATTGGATCAATTTGATTCAGATTCCATGGCAAAGTATGTACTTGCTTCGATAATGACCACCGAAGACCGGGAACTTTCAGGAATATTTTCAACCGCCGCATCCATGCTTACCGTGTATAAGTCCTCAAAGACACTGGACAATTCTTTGAATTCAAATTTTAGCCCCGCAAAGTTTGTAAAGTCCACAGATACTCTTTTTATCTGTTCGTCAGGCAGCGAACAGATTAGAACGGCACCGCTTATCGTTACAATGTTGGATTCGATTCGATCACGGGCATATGAAAAATACGCACATATGGTGACAAATCTTGAACATGAAGTATTTAGTTCAAGGCGAACTTTATTTGCGTTAGACGAGTTAGGACAGTCGGCAAAGATGCCGTTTTTGCCGGGAATGATTGCCGAAGGTGGCGGTCAAGGAATAACAACTTTGGCCTGTTTCCAAGACTTAAGTCAGGCGGTTGCAAAATACGGCCCTATTGCTGACGGGTTTTTGACGCTTTTCCCGACTAAAGTGATCTTTAACGGTATATCGGATAAAAAAACCGTAGAGGCAATTTCATTATTGGCGGGAGAACATGAAATTGAAAGATTCAGTTATAGCTATGACACAAGGAGCATAACGTTGTCTGAAAAGCTGGCATTTAAAATGTTTAATATGAAACCGAAATCCCCGATGAAACAAATTACCAAATCAACTCAAACACTTAAGACCCTACCGCCGGATAAGGTTTCAGCTGGCAGGCTAAATTCCGTACTTTTGGTTGATTCGGCTATGCCACCTACTTTTTTAGGTCAAAACAGGTATTTTAATCAGGAAAAATATTTAAAAATATTGGACACTACTAATAAAAGTGAAATTTCACTCTAATGCAAGCCTGGAAAGTTTCTCATACATTTTCTAAAATTGTATAGTTATTT
>DAHXLF010000198.1 GCA_027371755.1 Acidimicrobiales bacterium | reverse complement strand
CAAGATGCCGGTGCCAAGATGGTACATTTGGCTCCTGAGACCACCTCGACCATCATCTCGAAGTCGATTGCTAAAGATGGTGGAATCTCTACCTATAGGGGACTAGTAAAGGTTGAAGAGGGAGCCAAAGGAGCGAAGAGCTTCGTTCGGTGTGATGCACTGATACTCGACAAAGACTCTATCTCTGAGACGAAGCCCTATATGGAGGTGGGAGAGCGCGACGCAAGGATTGGCCACGAGGCCACTGTCTCGAAGATCGGCGATGACCAGCTTTTCTACTTGATGTCTAGGGGACTTTCTGAGGCGCAGGCGATGTCTATGATCGTAAACGGCTTTATTGAGCCGGTGACTAAGACCTTGCCGATGGAATATGCGGTTGAATGGAGTCGACTGATCGAGCTGCAGATGGACGGGTCGGTCGGCTAGTCGGCTCCGATGGGAGACTGCTGGCTTAGCTTGGCCAAGCAAAATAGTTGCTGTTTCTTATGGGTATCGCTCAACGTGACTCGGCAGGTGAGGCGTTGAGCAAGTGCTCGCAGTCTCATCGGACAAGCGTAAAGCTTTTTAAGCATTCCTTTTGGCCACAATCTGCAACTAGTCAATGGGACGAGGCAAGATTGGTGCGCCGCGATAACGGTTGGTTGACATTTGTTTTCCCAGGCGAACATTGACATCTTCGACATGGGCTACCAAAATTGAACAACCAACGAGCCATTTCATGAACTGGCTCAAAAACACAAACCGGAAATGGTCCAAAGAACGCAGCAGAGTGGTCCACGAGATCGGCGTAATCAGCCGACCAAACCAAAAGTTCTTGACTCTCCATGTTTCTAGGTAGGCCAGAACTGGTTCGACCCGTCCATCTGCAGCTCGATCAGTCGACTCCATTCAACCGCATATTCCATCGGCAAGGTCTTAGTCACCGGCT
>DAHXLF010000197.1 GCA_027371755.1 Acidimicrobiales bacterium | reverse complement strand
ATACTAAAATAAAATAAAAACTATACAAAGATAAGAAAATAAAATCAAAGATTAAATAAAAAATAAAATGATACAAAAATAAAGAAAGTATAAAACTAAGAATATTAAATTAAAAATGATATAAAAATGAAAGAATAAAATGTTACAAAAATAATACAAGAAAATAAAATGATATAAAGATATTAAAATAAAATGATACAAAGATAAGAAAATAAAATCAAAGATTAAATAAAAAATAAAATGTTACAAAAATGCCAAAATAAAATGATATAATAATGAAAAATAAAATAATATAAAGATAATATGAGAAAATAAACTAATATAAAGATGAGAATATAAAATTAAAAAATAAAATAATATGAAGATAAAATAAAAAAAAATAAAATGATAGAAAAATGAAAAAATAAAATAATATAAAATTAAAATAATAAAATAAAAAAAAATAAGATAAATATAAAATGATATAAATATTATATGATAAATATAATGATAAAAAGATAAAATAAAATGATACAAAGTAAAAGAAAATAAAATCAAAGATTAAATAAAAAATAAAATGATACAAAGATGAGAAAATAAAATGATATAAAGATTAAATGATAAAAGAAAAATGATATAAAGATAAGAAAATAAAAGGATGTAAAGATGATAAAATGAACTGATATAAAGATTAAAAAATAAAATGATACTAAAATAAAATAAAAACTATACAAAGATAAGAAAATAAAATCAAAGATTAAATAAAAAATAAAATGATACAAATATGAAAATAAAATGATATAAAAATGAGAAAAAACAATACAAATATAAGAAAATAAAATAATACAAAGAGAAAATAAAAAAAAAGATATTAAGATAAGAAAATAAAATCAAACGTAAATAAAAAATAAAATGATACAAAGATAAGAAAATAAAATCAAAGATTAAATAAAAAATAAAATGATACAAATATGAAAATAA
>DAHXLF010000196.1 GCA_027371755.1 Acidimicrobiales bacterium | reverse complement strand
TCCAAACTACAAATCAAATCAAATCAATTCAACAAATCAATTCAAATCAATCAAATCAATATTTTTACTTCGCAAAAAAAAAGGATCGTATATTTTGGAAGTTCATTACACTGACAGTGCCAATTCTAAGCCTGATAATTATCATTCTGCCGCAATTCTCGTAAATTTTGTTCAACTTTTTTGAAACCAACCCAATTAGATTGAATTTGATTCAAAATTGGGATCACCAAAAAAATAATTTATAAAATCTCTCAAAAAGATTATTTAATAATTCCCGAAATCCCACAAAAAAATTATTTAATCAATCGCTTCATCTCTTGAGAAAAAAAAAATTTAATTTTTTGAGAGAAAAAAAAGAGAAAAAGAAAAAAGAAAAGAAGAGAGGAAAAGAAAAATCACAAAAAAAGAAAAAGAATAAAAGAATAAAAAAAAAAAAGAGATTAGAAGACACATTAGAAAGAGAGAGAAGAGAGAGAATTATAAATAAGTAAGATAATGTAAAATTAAAATAATATAAAAAGTAAGATAATATAAAAGTAAGATAATGTAAAAGTAAGATAATGTAAAAAGTAAGATGATGTAAAAAGTAAAATAATGTAAAGGAAGATAATATAAAAAATAAAATATTATAAAAAATAAGATAATAAAAAAAGTAAGATAATATAAAAAATAAAATATTATAAAAAATAAGATAATAAAAAAAGTAAGATAATATGTAAAATTAAAATAATGTAAAAGTAAAAATAATGTAAAAGTAAGATATTGTAAAAAATAAAATAATGTAAAAGTAATATATTATAAAAGTTAAATAATGTAAAAGTAAGAAATAATAAAATTAAAATAATGTAAAAAGTAAAATAATGTAAAAAGTAAAATATTGTAAAAAATAAAATATTATAAAAAATAAAATATTGTAAAAAGTAAAATATTGTAAAAAAAATAAAATATTATAAAAAGTAAGA
>DAHXLF010000195.1 GCA_027371755.1 Acidimicrobiales bacterium | reverse complement strand
AAATGATACAAAGATAAGATTAAAAATAAAATGATATAAATATGAGAAAATAAAATAATACAAAAATAAAAAAAAATAAAATAATGAAAAAAAATAAGAGAATAAAATGATATAAAAATGAAAAATGAAATGATACAAAGATTCTAGTGCAAAAAGTGCACTAAAATAAAATAATACAAAAAATGAAATAAGAAAATAAAACAATATAAAAATGAGAAAATAAAATGATATAAAAATAAAAATAAAATGATATAAAGATAAGATAAGAAAATAAAATCATACAAAGATAAGAATATAAAAGAATATAAAGATAAAACAATTAAATAAGAAGATACAAAGAGAAAATAAAAATGATACAAAGATTTTAGTGCGCAAGGTGCACTAATACTTGTGGGATTAAATAAAATGACATAAAAATGAAAAAATAAAATGATATAAAAATTAGAAAATAAAATGATACAAAGATAAGATTAAAAATAAAATGATATAAATATGAGAAAATAAAATAATACAAAAATAAAAAAAAATAAAATAATGAAAAAAAATAAGAGAATAAAATGATATAAAGATGAAAAATGAAATAATACAAAGATGATAAAATGATATAATGAGAAAATAAAATAATACAAAAATTCTAGAGCACTGCCCTTGTGGGAAAAACAAAAAAATACAAAGATAAGATGAAAAAATAAAATGATATAAAGATAAGATGAGAAAATAATATGATATATAAATAAAAAAAAATAAAATGACACAAAATTGAAAAAATTAAATAATACAAAGATAGGATGAAAAAATAAAATAATATAAAGATTGTAGTGCAAGCCCTTGTAAAAAAAATAAAAAGATACAAAAATAAGATAAAAAAATAAAATCAGAAAATAAAATGATACAAAAATAAGATAAGAAAATAAGATGATATTAATATATAATGAGAAAAGAAAACAATACAAAGATGAAAAATAAAACGATATAAAAATAAAATAAGAAAATAAAATGATGAAAAAATAAGAAAAATGACATAAAAA
>DAHXLF010000194.1 GCA_027371755.1 Acidimicrobiales bacterium | reverse complement strand
TAGGACTTTGTGACTTTAATTGTATCTCAAATTCAAGTAGATGTAGAAACTGATCTGAAAATGGGCAAGAGATCGACCTTTTTGCTCAAATTATATGACACCACTCGTTGCCGTCAAAGCCATTTACTACCCTGGATACAGATCTTCTATAGCCTTGACTGCTTCTAAGTCGGTGTCCGAAAGAACATTCAAGACGTTGATCCCATTTGCATTGGCAGTATCATTGCGGTGCTCAATTAATGTATTGTTCTACAGTCCTCTAAGCTCTTTTTTAACACCATATATTGATCTTGATCCAATAAAACTAAGATTATATCACTGAACGGGTTTTGGCGTGAAAATGCCACTGTTCGGCAGAGGTTTAGAAATCCTCTCACTAGTGGAAAGGCTGAGGCCCCTCTTTTAGGTGTGGGAGGTCCACATCGCACAGTTAAATCTTGAAGTGTTAAAACAAAGCTTATATATCGGCTACAAGTAAGTTAAACAGAATATCTATCAATTCTAAGGAATAATCTTTTAAAACCTTATTTTTAACAAAACACTTGCTTAATTCAATTTGACTTACTATGTCACCTCCTCCATGACCGATCAAAAAAGTAAAGCTAAAGGTGAAATGTACCTGATTAAATTGAGGAAAACCAAATTTATATCGTAAGTTGTAAAGCTTGCTCCAGAGCGAGATGAATCAAATTCGCAGTCTACAACATTAATGAGAGCTGTTTATCATTAATTAAACCATCTAAGATTTTGTCACCGCCGGAAATATGCTTTCCAAGATACATTGTATCTACAAAGCACTTGATTTCTCCAGACACTTTAACAGCCAGCTCTTAATCGTTGTAAATAATTTCAGATCAGACTCAATACATAGTTTTAGGAATCAAATAGCTATACACAATCACTTACCGTGGTGAACCAACCACGGTACAAAGGTTTTAAAGAAATAAATTACTTATCACGTAATAATTGTATGTGATATGTCGATATATTTAATAGAGTAAAAAACTTGTACTGACCTAAGTTTATGTAGCATCATGGAAAGATTTATAAAATTTATACCACTTACAGTTTTAGCT
>DAHXLF010000193.1 GCA_027371755.1 Acidimicrobiales bacterium | reverse complement strand
AATATGAATATAAAAAATAAAAACAATATAAAGATAAGATGAAAAAATTAATATATAAAGATGATAAAATAAAATGATATAAAGATAAAATAAGAAAATAAAAAAATACAAAAATAAGAAAATAAAATTAAAGATAAAATAAGAAAATAAGAATGATATAAAGATGTGAAAATAAAATAATACAAAGATGAGAATATAAAATAATATGAATATAAAAAATAAAAACAATATAAAGATAAGATGAAAAAATTAATATATAAAGATGATAAAATAAAATGATATAAAGATGAAAAAATAAAATAATATAAAAATAAGATAAGAAAATAAATGATATAAAAATAAGAATATAAAATAATAAAAGATAAGATAAGACGATAAAAGATACAAAGATGAGAAAATAAAATAAAAGATTAAATGAAAATAAAATGATACAAAGATTCTAGTGCACGAAGTGCACTGACTCTTTTTGGAAGAATATAAAATAATATAAAGATGTAAAAAATAAAATAATATAAAGATGTGAAAATAAAATCAAAGATAAAATAAGAAAATAATACAATATAAAGGTAAGATGATATTATAAAATGATACAAATATAAGATAAAAATAAAATAATATAAATGTAAGATAATAATATAAAAAGATATAAAATCAGATAATAAAATGATATAAATAAGAAATAAAATGATATAAAGATGAGAAAATAAAATGATATAAAGATAAGAAAATAAAATGATACAAAGATGAGAAAATAAAATTATATAAAAATGAGAAAATAAAATGACACATGAGGAGAAAAATAAAAGAATAAAAAAAATAAAAATGGGAAAATAAAATAATGCAATAATGGGAATATAAAATGATGTTATAATAATATATAATGATACAAAAATAAGAAAATAAAATGATACAGAGATAAATAAATTAAAACGATATAAAGATGAAAATAAACTAATATAAAAATAAGAATATAAAATGATACAAAGATGAGAAAATAAAATTATATAAAAATGAGAAAATAAAATGACACATGAGGAGAAAAATAAAAGAATAAAAAAAATAAAAATGGGAAAATAAAATAATGCAATAATG
>DAHXLF010000192.1 GCA_027371755.1 Acidimicrobiales bacterium | reverse complement strand
CGATATAAAGATGAGGTCCCAAAGATGAAAAATAAAACGATACAAAAATGAAAAATTAAAATAATACAAAGATAAAATAATATAAAGATAAGAAAATAAAATCAAAGATAAAATAAGAAAATAAAATAATACAATAAGAATAAAATGATATAAAAATGAAATAAGAAAATAAAAACGATATAAAGATGAGGTCCCAAAGATGAAAAATAAAACGATACAAAAATGAAAAATTAAAATAATACAAAGATAAAAAATAATACAAAGATAAGAAAATAAAATGATATAAAGATAAAATAAGAAAATAAAATGATATAAAGATTCTAGTGCACGAAGTGTTTTCAGATGTAGAAGAAATGACTCTTGTAGGACCTAAAATAATACAAAAATAAAAAAATAAAATAATATAATGATGATATAAAATAATACAAAGATGAGAAAATAAAATGATACAAAAATAAGAAAATAAAATAATATAAAGATGAGAAAATAAAATAATATAAAAATAATTTGAGAAAATAAAATGATATAAATATGAGAAAATAAAATTGTATATAAATGAAAAATAAAAATAATATGAAGATTAGGAAAAAAATATATAAATATGATAAAATAAAATAATAGAAAGATGAGAAAATAAAATGATACAAAAATAAAAAATAAAATAATATAAAGATGAAAAATGAAATGATATCTATATGAGAAAATAAAATAATAAAAAAATAAAATAAGAAAATAAATGATACAAAGATGAAAAAATAAAATCAAAAATAAAAAAATAAAATCAAAGATAAAATTAGAAAATAAAATGATATAAAAATGAAAAAAGAAAGTAATACAAAAATAAAAATAAAATGATACAAAGGTAAAAAATAAAATGATATAAAGATTAAATAAGAAATTAAAATGACACAAAGATGAGAAAATAAAACGATATAAAAAGAAAATAAAATCAAAGATTAAATAAAAAAAACGATATAGAAAAAATAAAAGATAAAATTAGAAAATAAAATGATATAAAGATAAGAAAATAAAATGATACAAAGATTCTAGTGTATGAAGTGCTTTTAATGTATGCATTAAAAATGCAAAAATAAATATAACAATACTAAGTATTGATAT
>DAHXLF010000191.1 GCA_027371755.1 Acidimicrobiales bacterium | reverse complement strand
ACGTTGGGAAGACTGACGAGGTTGGGGCGCACCGAACTCCAAGAAGAGGCGCAAAAACTAGCCTTAACAATTGCCGACAAAATTTCAGACAGATTTAAGACCTTCGGCACTCCATCTACCAGTGCCAACATATTAGCCCCAAAGCTTGTTTGCAACGGTGTTAATTTATAAAGGTTGTTTAACACAACGTTTGGATTGGCATCCCTCTTTAAATCGATTATTAACTTAGGTTTTCTTCCAGCAGAATCATTTTGCATTCCCGAGATACCGTCCAACTCTTCGTTTTTAATAAGTTCGGCTATTCGTTTTTCAACTACCTCCGGCGATGTCTGGTATGGAAATTCCGATACAACTATTTGATGCGAAGACTTAGTTTGAACTATTTCAGCAACAGCTCTCATTTTAATGGAGCCTCTACCAACTCTATAGGCGTCAATGGCTCCAGCTCTGCCCAGTATTAATGCTCCGGTTGGAAAATCGGGAGCCAACACGAACTTCATCAGATCATCAGGAGTGGCCTCGGGGTTATCGATTAAATGCAATGTCGCATCAATTACTTCGCTCAAATTATGCGGCGGAATGTTCGTAGCCATACCCACGGCAATACCTTGAGAACCGTTTACAAGTAAGTTAGGAAATCGACCTGGCAAAACCTGAGGCTCTGTTTCCGAGCCGTCATAGTTAGACACCACCTCTACGGTATCTTCATCAATTCCTTCAAGCATATTCAGAGCAATTGAATGGAGCCGGCATTCAGTGTATCGCATTGCGGCAGGACCGTCTTCGGGTGAAGTCGACCCAAAACTGCCGTGACCGTCGATTAAAGGGTGTCTCAAAGAAAAATCTTGAACCATTCTGGCCAAAGCTTCATAAATTGCGCTATCACCGTGCGGGTGAAATCTACCCATAACATCACCGACAACCCTTGAGCATTTTACATAAGGTCTGTCGGGCAAAATTCCCAAATCATACATGTCAAACAGTATTCTTCGATGCACGGGCTTAAGTCCGTCTCGAGCATCCGGAAGGGCTCTTGAAATAATAACTGACATGGAGTACTCCAAAAAAGAACGCTCCATCTCTTCTTGAATTTCAATCGGTTCAACAATAATGTTATTTTCTTCGTTGGTATCTATATCGTCTGGCACTT
>DAHXLF010000190.1 GCA_027371755.1 Acidimicrobiales bacterium | reverse complement strand
GACAACCAATAGCATGGATAGCCAAGCGACGAAGCTCTGATACGTAGTTAAAATACACCTTAGCTATAAGGTAGAGGGGGACATTAGAACTGTTTTAATTAAGAAAAGTATTTTGTATTTTATTAGAATACCCGCTGATTTTTTTGTTTTTATCGTTTTAGTTTAGCCAGAATTAGTGTCATTTAAATGGTAAAATATATCCATGAAAACCGAAGTACAATTATCACATATTGATCTTCCATCTTTAATTCCCGAAATTGTAAATGATTTAGTAAGGCGCTTTAATCCGCGTTATGTTGTGCTATTTGGGTCGGTTGCTCGTGGAGATTTCAACGAATACTCTGATATGGACTTAATTGTTATCAAAGATGACGATGACGGAAAGATTTTTGCATTGAGCTATATTTATACAAACAACCAAGGAGTAAAAACAGACCTTTGGGGGACAGGTGAAACAACTTATGCAGCCTCAGCTCATATTCCAGGCTCATTCTGTTGGTATCCTGCTCTAGAGGGTAAGGTCGTATATACTCGCCCAGGGCTTGAAAGCTTAGACACTGTAATTGATAAAGTAGCATGGAAGGATATTATGGATCGTAAGGAACACGATTTAGACAATTATTTAGAGTTAGCAAAAAAGGACCTCAGAGGTGCAAGACTACTTTTTGCCGATCGTGATTACAATAACGCTGTCTTCATGGCTCAACGTGCCACTGAGAAATCATTAAAGGCACTTTTAGTAAAACTTGGGATAGCGCCTAATATGACCCATAACATAGTCGAGCTGACACAAGCATTACCGGAAGATTTACAGTCTGAATTTGATATGAAAGCGCTTGATCACATCTACGATCCTATAAAAAGACTTGAAGATGGTAAAAAAATCAATATTCAATATATAGCGGATATACCGGAGCTTACTGAATCCAACGTAAAAGCAGTCATAGCACAAGCTGAAGAAGTAAACAATATCTGTGTAAATACAATACTGCACAGACCGGAAATACAACCTCCGGACTTATAGCCAACGTTATAAAACTGGGATCCAACCCAATAGACAGTTGTTACCAGCCATCCATTATGCACACAACAACGACATTGTTTATGATGATGGTTTATGGTCATGTTGTCGGAGGGAGTGTGCATAATGGATGGATT
>DAHXLF010000018.1 GCA_027371755.1 Acidimicrobiales bacterium | reverse complement strand
TCATTTCGACCTCTTATTGTTATATAGCGTCTCTTTAGCCCAGATCCCTTAAGGCTTCAGCCGGCATGAGCCTGATCGCTCGAAGACCTCCGAATATTCCCGCAATCAAAGCACCCGCAATCGCTGAGAGAATTCCAATTAAGATTACTCCTAAGCTTATAGGTGCGGTTACTTTGACATGCAGTACTGTGGTTCCGCTGGTGGATTGATGGAATAGTTGCCCGACAGATGATGCCCCAACTGCAAGTCCGTTAGTAGTTGATGTTAAAGTTGGACCGACTGCGGCTACTATTTCGCTTATTGCATATCCCACACCGAGTCCGATAATCAGACCTACAATTCCGATTCCGATTGTTTCCACAAGAATTTGCAGCAGAACCCGGCTCTTTTTCCATCCTATCGCCCTGAGCGTTCCGATTTCTCTGGTCCTCTTGTTGATGCTGGAAAGCGTCAACAAAATCGTAATTAAAAATGATGCCAATAAAACGATAATAGCAAGAGCCGAACCCAATGTGGAAGCTAATGTGTGAGCGTTATTTAAGCTGCCCGAAACTTGGTCGGCTAAAGAAGCCGTAGTTAAAACTTGCGCTCCTGGAAGCTGCTTCTTGATTGCAGCAGCCACCGCATTAACTTGCGAGGAATTGTCTACCTTAACAAGTATTTCATTGATTCTGTTGGAATTAGAAGACATTGATTGAAGTGTCGTTAAATCAAAGTAAAGATCAGAAGTGTCACCCGTAAGAGTCGGATTGACTATTCCAACCACCTTAAAACTTTTACTGTCTATTGTCAGCGTTTGCCCTACGCTAATTTTGTTGGTGTTCGCGTAAGCAGAATCAACTAATAATTCGTTGGCAGGACTTGAAGTAAACCAAGTTCCTTTTGTCAGCTGATTGGTCGTAATGAGTCCAGATGAGGTATCGACAGGATTCACTCCGGCAACGGTGTACGAACTTGTCTGCGTGTTAGTAGTAGGCGGGTTTAACACTTTCGTAATAGTTTGTTCCGGAACTACGACATTGGTCTCATATTGTTGATAGGAAGCCGGCAAACAGTTTAAGAAGGCTTGCGAAAAACTACCCGACGACGGGGGGGCGCCACCAGTTGATGAGGCACCTGAGTTTCCCGAATTGCCAGAGTTGCCTGACGTTGTCGGGGCCTGGCTTGCCCCGCTTTTGACGGCCTGTTTGAATTGACGAAATGTCAAACCCTGGTTTTGCAAACAGGCATGCAGCTGTTGTCTTTGAGTTTGCGTAAGAGGTGGGGGGGTAGCTGTTACCGCAAGACTTTGACCTCCCGTAGTGTAAGTGTCAATTATCTTGGGCACTGTCCCTGTCTCGTGTAGGGCCTGTAATGAAATGGCAGGTACGGCCTGAGTAACTCCTTTCACTTTGGATACTATCGTAGTCGCCAATTGCGGAAATGTTATTAAGGTTCCCGGTACAAAAAAGTCATAAGTAAATTTAGTTCCCGGAGGACCAAGTTTAGCCAGATCCGTCAGTACGGTCGAATTTGCTTGCAAAAGCGCACTGGTGTCACTTGAATTTAGATTTTTTAAGCTGGTACCGTTTGGCGCGTTACCGTTTGTTCGAAAAAAACCGCCGCCGGCGGGACTGGATCCCTGAGATTGAACCGGATTAGTGGGTGTTGTGGCGGTAGCTGACGAAACGGCGCCGACCGTTCTGGTAACAATGATACTTGTTCCAACGGATCCCAAGGGAGACAAAACCTGTTGCTGAGCGTTGGATAGTCCGTTCGCTACACCCATTATTGACATTACCAAACCGACACCGACTGCTAAACCTAATGCCGTTAAAACAGTTCTGGTCCATCTAAGCGTTAGTTCTCGTCTTGCATATCTAAATAACATGTTTTTCTCCAGAGGTTTCCTAACGTATTTGACTAAGTCTATTAATTAAAATGAATTTGTGGAAAACCCATTCACCCTTTTGTTAAATCTTGCAGAATGAATGTTTCATTTTTAATAACTTTACACCTTATATATTAAAACTTGATTAAAATCCAGTCATAAATGACATATAATTATTTGTTTTGTTTGTGATTTAAGCCCATATTTTGGAAAAAATGAGATCCAAACATTTTTTGCATCACGCCTCATTTAATTCATCATTTCTTAAATTTAAGGTACTTAGATTTAAGCCCAAAAGGTTGATCCAAAATTCGCCGACTGTGGGAAGATTACTTTATTATTTGCGGTTAATCTTAAAAAGAACTAGCAGTAAGATGCACCAAAATGCCAGTACAGAGTTATGACTCTCGGTTTTTATAAGAGTTAATGATTTGTAATAATTTATGAATAAAAATTAAGCTTAACTTTATGAATTTTAAGACGTTGCTATATGAAGTAAAAGATCGAAAGGCATACATAACTTTAAACCGACCAGAAGTGTTAAACGCCATCGATTTGGACATGCCGCGGGAGATTGAACAGGCCGTACGTTTTGCGAATTCGGATTCAAAAGTGCACGTGATAGTTTTAAGCGGTAACGGCAAAGCTTTCTGCTCTGGCTATGACCTTAAGGCATTCGCCGAAGCGGGACTGGGTACACAAAAATCGGTTTGGGATCCTATGTTGGATTTTCAATTTATGAAACAAAATACGGACCAGTTTTCTTCGCTGTTTAAATCCCTTAAGCCGACAATTTGTAAAGTTCACGGCTTTGCGGTGGCAGGTGGAAGCGATATCGCCCTATGTTGCGATCTTGTTATTATGTCCAAGCAAGCCAAAATAGGTTACATGCCCGCTAGAGTTTGGGGAACTCCAACTACTGCCATGTGGGCCCTGAGGGTTGGGCTTGAGAAAGCTAAAGCAATGCTGTTTACTGGTGATGTAATTGAC
This sequence comes from Acidimicrobiales bacterium, assembly GCA_027371755.1. Lineage (GTDB taxonomy): Bacteria > Actinomycetota > Acidimicrobiia > Acidimicrobiales > JABEUL01 > JAJZNL01. Next base: position 21,798 of record DAHXLF010000018.1, on the reverse strand, counting down.
GGTCAAAAAGCTAAGGATTGGGGATTGGTTTTAGATGCGGTTGACGATGATCTACTGGATCAAAAAATAGAAGAACTGGCTGAAAGAATTGCTGGTGTGCCTATAAATCAACTTATAATGCAGAAACTAGTTTTAAATCAAATGGCAGAGAATATGGGCATCAACACAATGCAGTCTATGGCTACAGTATTTGACGGCATCAGCAGGCATACCCCAGAAGGAAGATGGTTTCAAAAATATGCCTCTGAAAACGGATTTCATGAAGCTGTCAAGTGGAGAGATTCGGGGAAATGGATACCCGATGAATCTAATTAGAATTTAAAACTAACTCTAGACAAGCCAGAATATTCAAATGATTTTAAAGTTCGACCGTGCCCTTCCCAAATCATTATTTAAATTTTTGTTTGTTCAACGTAATTGCTATCTGATAATCTTTTGGAATGTCTAACATAAATTTATTCAGCGTTGATCAAGCCAGAAAGAAGGCAAAATTAAGGTTGCCTAAAGTGGTATTTGACTATATTGACGGTGCAGCCGACGACGAAGTTACCATGAACTTAAATACGCGGGCATTCGACGATATTATGTTGAACCCTAAGATGGCGCAGGGAAAGTTTGACTGCGATCTTACAACCTCAGTGTTGGGACAGGAATTAGCATTGCCTGTGATACTCGCACCATGCGGACTTGTTCGCGTAATGCATCCCGACGGTGCAATCGGTGTAGCAAAAGCTGCAATAAACATGCAAACTATTTCGGTATTGTCAACCGTAGCCGGTAATCCGCTATCAGAAGTTGCCGAAGTCGGAAGCCACAACTTGTGGTTTCAATTATACTCCTCCCGCGGTCGTCAAGAGGTCGAGTCCCTACTCCAGGAAATCCATAAAAACAGAGTTAGTGTATTGGTCGTTACCGTAGATACGCCTGCTTTGGGAAATCGACTGAGAGATATATATAACGGAGTTTCGACTCCGCTACGGGTAACGGCTTCTAATGCAGTCCAGCTTGGGTATCAGGTTCTTTCAAAGCCAAAGTGGAGTTACAATATGTTAAATGACGGTCTGAAGTTAATGAAAAAATCCAAACCATCCGGCACCGATTCGTCTAAAAACATGTTGAACATGGCTGCCTCACCGTTCAGTTGGGAAGACATTAAATGGATAAGATCACAATGGAAGGGGAAACTTGTAATCAAAGGTATTTTGAATGCCGGTGATGCAAAAATGTGCGTGGATTGCGGAGCTGATGCAATTGTTATATCGAATCATGGCGGAAGGCAGCTTGAAGGAGTCAGTCCGACCATTAAAGTTCTGTCCGAAGTCGTAAGCGAAGTTGGTGATAAAACTGAGGTCATCTTAGACAGCGGCATTAGGCGCGGTACTCACGTTATAAAAGCTATTGCCTTAGGTGCCAAAGCAGTAATGATCGGCAGGCCTTATTTATACGGTTTGGCAGTTAACGGTCAAATGGGAGTGGAAAATATATTAAGAATATTCCAGACCGAGTTGATCCGGGATATGACTCTTCTGGGCTGTAAAAGTATCAAAGATCTCGATAAGTCGTTCTTGGCATAACGGTTTAATTGAAGATGTCTCAAATCATAGGCAAGCTAGTCAAAGGCAAATGCTTTTAAACCTTGGAGTTAAGTTCACCCAAGAGTCCAGCAGTATTTTCAATTTCTTCTTTAGTACCGAACAAACCGCCGATAAATTTTGTTGCTCCAATAGCTTTAATTTCCATTAGCCTCTGTTCTACCTCTTGTGCAGAACCAATAATGGCTACGTCTTCAGGTCCTTGGGCGTTCTCTTTGTCCAACATTGATCTATATGAAGGTAGGGAACCATAGATTGAGAATACTTCGGCCGCTGTATTTTTGGCACCAGAAGGGTTATCGGTTACACATATAGGCAATCCCGCAATAATTTGAGTTTCGGTTTTACCGGCTTCTTGTGCAGCTTGAAGTATAGTGGGGACAATGTGAGACTTAAGTGTTGCGGGGCCCGTCATCCAAGTCGCAGTACCGTCGGAAAGCCTGCCTGCAATTTGAAGCATTTTGGTTCCTAGTGCGGCAACAATTATCTTTGGGTGATTGTCAAGCTTAATTTCCAATTTTCCTGCGAATGAAACATTGTAGTGTTCCCCGTTATAGGTTGCACCGTTGCCTGATATGAGTCCGTTTAATATGAGCAAATATTCTTCCATCTGAGTTGCCGGGTTGCTAAAATCTAGTCCGTATATATTCTCAATAACCATTTTGTGAGAAAGGCCTACGCCCAAAGTAAATTCTTTTGACATCGAAGCGCTAACCGTCATCGCCTGTAAGGCCATCGCAAGCGGGTGTTTAGGTTGAATTGGAACCACTGCGGTGCCAAAATTCGCGTCTTTTATATGTTGACTGAGAATTCCGATCAAAGTAAGCGAATCGTAACCGAAGATTTGCGAAACCCAAAAATTGTCAATTCCGGCTTTTTGGTATCCGTCAAGAGTTGATACAATTTTATCTATTGGTTTGTTGGTGTCAATCATTATTCCGAAGTTCATGAGATAGAGTTTAGCCTTTCAAATATGGAAAAACGAATTAAGTATACCGAATATATTAAAATTCGTTGAGAATTTGAATTACGGCGTCTACCAGCTAAAAGTTAATTTACTATTAGCTACGAAAAAATGGAGTACTTTTTCCGTCGGGATCTTCAGGTGTGCGATTTAATACTAAAGGTGCAGCTTCCTCCTGTTCTTTGAGGTGATATCGAACTCCGCTCCATGGAGCCGAAGGAGCTGCAATGTACAACGCGAGGCTGAAAGCTATAGACTCATAATTGACGCGCCAACCTTTAAAGTGCTCATATGCTTGGTCTACTGATCTCTCGATTGGGAAATTAACAATTCTTAATTGGTCGACTTGTTCTTTGAATTGTTCAAAAGATACGGAAATAGGAGTAGTTGGCAAAGGATCAATTTCGAACGGTATATCTACGGATCTGGCAATTTCTCGAAGAGCGCTAAATCCCATTCTGATAAAAAGTCTTGCTTGCACCGGCGCACGATTGGGACTTAAAGAAAGATAAATAGCCGCACTGTCCATGACTGCCAGCAAACTTGTGAGCCAAGAGGCCTCAATCTTTGGAGACCTAAAGAACAATAAAGATCGGTAAGTGGTGTGAGTTTCGGCAATGTCTGCCGCCCAGTCTTCCCAAGTAGAATAAAATTTTGGCAAATCTTCCAATAGTCCTACTGAGGCATGTCGATTTAAAATTATTGGACCGAATGCGGGCAAACCAGCTCTGCTTTCGAGAATTGACACCAGCCTCTCCCGTCGGCTGTACGATGAGTATAGCGTAGGCAAGAACCCAATCAGTAAAGCAACAACGATTAAACCGGTGACAGCGGCAAAATAGAGAATAAATAGCGACGGATCCTGCTTGGGCACCGCATTGCCCAGAGTGAATTCTCCAGATGCGCTGTATTCAACTGCTTTTAAGAAAGAAACTCCCGTAATGGGCCACAAGATTAAAGCAAAACCAAAAAGAAATATTGTTAACCAGATACCCAAAAGCAGTATTAAAAATATTGGTTCCTGCAGAGATAATATTCTGTGTTTTGTGGACGTTCTGGAAATTATCTTCGCAATGTAGTGGAAAAGTTTGCGCCAAACTTTTCGAAGCACCCCCATCCCCGTTGAATTGAAGCTACCCGGAACGATTAGAGTTCTTATTATGTTTAGCCAGTTCCCTACTACAATAAGTATTCCGAGAGCAAGGCTGAGCCAGAGAGCGATTTTCATATTCCAGTTCTAAAAGTTTTAAATTATCGGACATAATTATATATCGGATTTATGCCGTTAAGATAATAGCTTATAGACAATTGAAGCTAAAGCTAAAAAGATTCGAAACTTTATTGATGAGGTAAAGAATTCACAAGATATCTTTTCTTATAAAATTTGATTTTTTCATTGACTGTATGAGTCTTGTGCTAGCTAACTGGTCGGGATTGTAATTGCAATTAATCCGACATTTTAATGATGTTTTAATCTGAAACCGAGTTGAACTTTACATTAAAAGTGTTAAGCTTTAATTATGCCCCCTGCTGGAGTAATCTATATAAATAAAGGCAAAAAGGTCGCTCTCGGATATAATTCCGAAATATACGGAGTGTGGCCTATTGATGCTGGAGATGATGCTAAAAATCCAATAATCTGGTTCCCCAAAAATGACGATGGTTGGAGAGCGATAAATCAAGAATTCTTAAGAATTGAAAAAGGCCCGCAAGGTTTTACTCCAATGAATTCTGCAGCGGCTTCTGCCATTCCTGGGTCGACTGTGCCTAATTGGTCAGGTTTGGCTTCAAATTCTGTTCAAAACAACTCGTTTCCGAACGGGCCGAATATTCCTCCAGCATACAGACCAACTGGACCAGTTAATCCAAACAATGGTGCCGTTCAAAGTACAGGTATGCCTTATCTCCCCGGTAACGCTGTTAATAATTACAATGACCCGTCTGCGCAAAATAACGCAAACTCACCGGATCAAACAAATGTAAATCAACCGGGATTCTCTACGTATTCAACTCCGACGGCACAACCTCAAGCTCCTTCGCAAAATTCTGGAAATCAGCAACCATATCCTCAGCAAACATATCCGCAGGGACAATATCCGCAGGGACAATATCCGCAGCAACCATATCCGCAGCAACCATATCCGCAGGGACAACATCCGCAGCAACCATATCCGCAGGGACAATATCCTCAGGGACAATATCCTCAGCAACCATATTCTCAGGGACAACCCGGCCCATACCCTTATCCGTCAAATCCACAGCATTTTGGGCAGCAATCTTTTAACCCCTACGGCCATGCACCCCAAAATTACAACACCTATCAGCAACCTGGATTTTATGGTTCACCGAATTCTAACGTTTATGCACCCAGCGGTAATTACTACAATCGTATGCCTCAGGTGGCCAACGATAGACTTGCTGTGTTATCTCTAGTTTTTGGCATTATCAGCATTCCTTTATTTTTCGTATTCGGGATATTCAGTATACTGGCTGTTATTTTCTCGGCAAAGTTTAACGCTAAGTATAAAGCTGTCCTCGCAACGGGAGTGACTTTGCGCGGGAAGGGAATTGCTACGGCAGGTTTAATAACGGGATCTATTGGTCTGCTTTTTTATTTAATACTGCTGATTGCACATATTAGATAAAGCTTTCAACGGAATTTCCTTTTTATTCTTGAGATACAGTAATGAAAATTTATACCAAAAGAGGAGATAATGGTACTACAGGGGTTTATCGAGGGAAGCGGGTAGCCAAGTCTGCTCCTCAAATTGAGATAAACGGTGCTGTTGACGAGGCTCAGGCCTTTATTGGCCTGGCTCGAAGCGAATTAATTAATGACGATCGTCTCAATGATATTTTAATGCGAATTGAAAAAGACCTTTGGGTATTGATGGCTGAAGTGGCTACGGAAAATTCAACAAAAGTTGTATTTTCGGCGGGGGTAGATCAAGTTAGCGAATCAATGGTTAACAATATTGAACAACTTATCGATGAATTCATGTCTGCATTTAAAATGCCGAAGGAATTTGTGGTTCCTGGTGGGAACAGGGCCTCAGCTCAACTTGATGTTTCAAGGACGGTTATACGCCGCGCAGAAAGAGTTGCGGTTCAACATCAAGCTTATGTGGCCGATAGCTATATAATTAATTATCTCAATCGTCTTTCCGATCTGCTTTGGGCATTGGCAAGATTTGTTGAGAACGGTTCGATTACCGCTAAAGAAGTTTAATATCTGCTCGAGTTATTTCTTTTTAGTAACTTCTGGAAGCAATGCTAGAAGTTACTTTATGGAGTAGTTCTGGATGATTGTGAAATTATTTTGGCAAACTTCTTTTAAATGTCCAAGACGCTGTCGTGGCGTGTCTCAATTTACTAAGGTTGAGCGACCGTGATCGCAATACTGGATGAATCGGTAAATCGTAAATAATTATCTGAGCCATAGTTGGTTCCTATATTGGTTTCTTTGTGCATAAGCTGATAGACAAATTGGCGATGGATATTTAAACTTTCTGCGGTCAGAGATTTAATCTGTCGACAGGATAGGGGAGGAACGTATTGACAAATAGCGATATGACCCAGACCAAACTGTTTTGCAAGTTTAAAATCCAACAGTCTTCTTAATGATCTAGAAAAAGGGGAATTCCAAGAGGTATTGGCCGATAGCCCCATTCGTAAGCACAGCTCTTCGGCTGATATAAGTTTGAAATTGTCGGATTGCTCCAATTCCGTGAGGATTATCCTGAGTAACCAAGTTGACGAAGGTCCGAGAATCCCAAGCCAAAACCTCTCTAAGTAAAGAGAGCGAAAGTAAAATGAGTTTTCGGAGTTATAAGAGTTATGCCATACCGAAAATTTAATAAAAGCTTTGCCGTCATCAAGAATATAAAGAGGTTTGTAACTCTGTCGTCGGGTACTGATTTCGAATTCGTGTTTTTCTTCTTCAGAATATAAATTGCTCATATACTTTGGACTCCCATAAATTGCGTTATGTTCAGTTTAGCATGAAATAGCATGAAATAATATAAAATCCCGTTTATGTTATTACGATGTTTTTTTGACAAATGGGAGCTGACCGTTAAGAGAGTTTTAGTTAGGTTTTAAGAAAATTGGGCGTGCATTAAAACAAACAGAAATAAATTTAGTTTCAATTGTTTCGACCGCAACGCCATTTTGAATTAAATGCAGTGAATTAAGCGAATTAAGTGATTAAGGTAGCCGATATAAACTAACGGTCAATTCCAAGAATTAAATTTTATAATTTCTGACTTTTTAAGTTTGGTCCTGGCAGTTTGCCTGTTGACGCCTGATTTATAACCAAGTGCAACGGCACCTATTAAATCTGCATCGCCGTCAATATTAAAATGACTTTTTAATTTGCCTAAATTATTATGTATTGCAAAAAACAGTGCGCCCAATCCGAGGTTCTCGGCATTTAGAAGCAATATCATTGTGGCAAACGATAAGTCCGTAATCCAAAATGCGGTTTCTTGAACTTCCATAAAATTTTCGTTGTTGTGAGAAACTAACTTATCAGTTTGATTGTAACGATTTATATACTCGGATTTCAAACAAAACGGAAGGATAATTACGGGAGCATTTGTAATCATTTTTGAATCTGAAGACTCAAGCCATAATTCATCGGAAGTTATTTTAAAAAAATTGAAACGCGCATTTTCTTCCGTCAGTACCAAGAATCGAAATCCCTGTGTAAATCCAGCCGAAGGACTATAGCGAACAGCATCTAATAATTCATCAATCAAAGCGTGAGAAATTGGTGTGTCATTAAAGTTCCGCGACATTCTGCGGTTTCGTACAACTTCGTCAAATTCCATATTCCATATCCTAATTTACATATACATCTTCAGGATAAAAATCGAATTGAATTGTTAAACGCTTTAAAATTTGGTTACCCTTTGATTATGCACCTACTGAATAAATCTGACTAATTTTGTCAACAATTGACAAAACTTTAGCTAAAATATAAGTAGCTTATTGTAGCCTGGTTAATCAATAATTTGAAAAAAAATGTAGTATCTTTTTGAATTTAAAGGTTTGTCGGGGATATATAAATAGTTAGGTTTTGCAAATTCATATCAATTAAAAATACCAAATAGATTAGCGTAGTTGTATTTATGAACTTGTTGTTTGGGCGGTTCTTGGATTTTAGAAATAATTTAGGGCATATTGGTGTTGATTATTAAACTTACGAGTTACATCTGTACAAAATGTAAAATACGATAATTGTTCGCATAAATTACGGATTATAGATAATTAAAATAAGGAAGGAAGAAATGGCATCGGGTCGAGAACTTTTGGCAAATGCTAAGACATCCATAAACGAAATCGGATGTCAAGAGAGTGAGAGCATGTTGGAAGATGCTCTGTTCTTAGACGTTAGGGAAGCAGACGAATATGAGCAGGGTACCATTCCAAACTCAATTCACATTCCCAGAGGGTTTTTGGAATTGCAGGCGGAAACCAAAATAACTAACAAAGACTTACCCATCGTGGTCTACTGTGCGGGCGGGATACGCTCAGCTCTGGCCGCTAAAACATTGCAGGAGATGGGGTATTCAAAAGTCTACTCAATGTTAGGCGGATTCAATAAATGGAAGGACTTGGGCCTTCCCTGGAAGATGCCCGCGGCATTAACTCCCGAACAACGAAATCGTTATAACAGACATTTGTTGTTACCTGAAGTTGGTGAAGCGGGACAGCAAAAATTATTAGATTCCAAAGTTCTAATGTTGGGTGCAGGTGGGCTAGGCTCTCCGTCGGCTCTTTACTTGGCCGCAGCAGGTGTCGGGACCCTCGGAATAATAGATATGGATGTCGTGGACGCCTCAAACTTGCAGAGGCAAATTCTTCACAATATGGACAGAATTGGTGAGCGAAAAGTTGATTCGGCAAAAAAGACCTTGGCTCTGCTTAATCCTGATGTAAATGTCGTCACTTACGATGTGAGATTGGGCGCCGAAAATATTCTGGATATTATTGATGGTTACGATGTTATAGTTGACGGAACCGATAATTTTCCAACCAGATATTTGGTTAACGATGCCGCTTTAATTAAAAATATTCCTGTAGTTCACGGTTCGATATTTAGGTTTGAAGGCCAGGTGACGGTATTTAAACCATGGGTTGGACCTTGCTACAGATGTTTAGTTCCGGAACCACCACCTGCAGAGCTTGCGCCGTCTTGTGCTGAAGCCGGAGTGTTGGGAGTGTTGTGTGGAATTATCGGCTCACTTCAGGCAATTGAGGCGATTAAACTTCTTCTCGAATTGGGAGATCCTTTGGTCGGACGTCTGATGGCCTACGATTCGCTTGAACAACAGTTCAGAACATTTAAAGTCAGAAGAGATCCAAATTGTCCGACTTGTTCAATAACGCCCGACAAAATAATTATCGAAGAGTATGACGAACTTTGCATGCCCCACGTCGCGCAATAGTTGAAAACTTTTTAACTAAATAACCTATGTCGGTTGGGCGGCAGCGAACAGTATTATTAGTGTACATTTGGATTATTAGTGTACATTTGGATTATTAGTGTACATTTGGTGCAAAATATCAGCTTTTTAAACTAAAACCTAGCCACTGTGACTCTTTAAATCTGTGATGCAATAAACTTGATTTTAATGTTTTTAGATCACTGCAAGGATTTATTGGACTTAAAGTACAAGAACTTACGGTGTCATTAATATAAAGGGTTTAGATGCAAGAAGAAAAACATATATTCACCGATTCGGGTATTGAGGTAGATTCGTTGTATACGAATTCTGACTTAACGGATTTTGATCCGGATTCAATGCTTGGTCAGCCCGGTAGCTTCCCCTATACGCGCGGTGTTCAAAAAGATATGTACAGAGGTCGATTTTGGACCATGCGTCAGTATGCTGGATTCGGAACTGCAGAAGCCACAAACGAACGTTTTCATTTTCTCTTAAACGCCGGACAAACAGGTCTTTCCTGTGCATTTGACCTTCCCACTCAGATGGGATATGATTCGGACCACCAAAGAAGCGATGGTGAAGTAGGTAAGGTCGGAGTTGCGATTGACTCTATTGATGATATGAAACTTTTAATGGCCGGTTTGCCGCTGGACAAAGTTTCCACATCCATGACCATTAACGCAACCGCGGCCATACTACTGTTGCTTTACGAACTTGTAGCCGAAGAAAATGGAGTCTCGTCAGATAAATTAAACGGTACTATCCAAAATGATATTCTCAAGGAGTATGCCGCGCGCGGAACGTACATCTATCCGCCGCGTCCGTCCATGAGACTGATAACGGATATATTTGCCTATTGTAAAGAAAATATTCCAAATTGGAACACGATATCAATATCGGGATACCACATTCGTGAAGCGGGATCAACTGCGGTTCAGGAGATAGCTTTTACGATTGCAAACGGTATAAGTTACGTGAATGCCGCATTGAGTGCGGGTTTGAATGTGGATGATTTTGCTCCTAGACTCAGTTTCTTTTGGAACTCACATAATAACTTGTTTGAAGAAGTTGCAAAGTTTAGGGCAGCTCGGAGGATGTGGGCAAATATCATGAAAACAAGATTTAATGCAACGGATCCCAAATCTCTTAAAATGAGGTTTCATACCCAGACCGGAGGATCAACACTAACGGCTCAACAACCTGAAAACAATATAGTCAGAGTCGCGATACAATCAATGGCTGCGGTATTGGGCGGTACTCAGAGTCTCCACACTAACGGATTCGATGAGGCACTCGGTTTGCCAACTGAAAAGGCCGCAAAGATTGCTTTAAGAACGCAACAGATTATTGCATACGAATCAGGGGTGACTGATACCGTGGATCCGTTAGCTGGCTCCTATTACGTTGAATCCCTTACGAATGAAATTGAAAAACTGGCCACTGAGTATTTGGAAAAGATTGATGATATGGGTGGATCGGTAAGTGCAATTGAGTCAGGTTATATGCAAGAAGAGATCGAAAAAGCTGCATACAGCTATGCTAAGGCCATAGATAACGCCGAAAAAATAGTCGTTTCGGTAAATAAGTTTACGGACGCTTCTCTTGAAAGTCCCGAAGTATTCCCAATAGACCCGCAGCTGCAGGAAAATCAAATAAAAAGAACTCAAAAATTAAAGCAAACCAGAGACAACGAGCTAGTTAACTCCTTACTTGAAGATGTTAAAGTTGCAGCAATAGGAACTCAAAATCTATTGGTTCCGATGAAAGAAGCGCTTAGACATAAGGCGACACTCGGGGAAGTCTCCGATGTTTTAAGGGGGGTATTCGGGGAGTTTGTACCGGGGAATTAATTTAAGTTATTTAGGCGACTAAGTGCAAGTAATAATTCGTGCAAGCAATAATTCCAACAATTCATTACTGCCACATTAATGCTTAGTTCACATATTGGTTGCCGTCAGAATTGCCGTAAGTGCCATGGATAATGCACCTTTTTTGATTGCCTCATTTGCACTCTGTCCCAGGCAAGCTGCGGTGAATTCTTTTTGATGATTGACGGATCCGTGAGATTCTATTCCGATTAAAGGATGAATCGAAGGAACCTTAAGCGAGACGTTAGCCATGTCCGTTGATGCTGAAAGTCCTTCGTCATTAATGTTTGATTTATTTAAGCCGATTAAATTAGCAGCCATTTTAAAGTTTGCAATTAGGTTTACGTCTGTCTTAAATTCGCTATAGGCCGGACAGATTTCGGTGATTTCAACTTCAGTTTGAGTTGCCACGGCAGCTCCCTTAAAGCAATCAAAAATCTTCGGTTTTAATCTTTGTAAATTTTCTAAAGTGGCCGATCTTAAATAATAGGTCGCACTGGTAAAGTCCGGTATAATATTGGCAGCATCTCCGCCGTGGGTAATGATGCCATGAACCTGATCATCTGGGTTAAATTGTTGTCTGGCCAGGCCAATGGCAACCTGAGCCAATGTAAGCGCATCAAGCGCATTTTTGCCTAAATAAGGAGCGGCTGAGGCATGTGATGCTTGGCCTCTGAAACTTATTTCAAACTGTTCTACGGCCCTACATCTCATCTCCCAAGAATCAATAGGAGCGGGATGAATCATCAAAGCATAGTCTACGTTATCAAATGCTCCTCGTTGGAGCATCAGGATTTTACCACCTCCTCCTTCTTCACCTGGAGTTCCTAAAAATGTGATCGTGAGATCAAGTTGATCAACCAAATCTTTTAATAGAATAGTTGCTCCGACGGCTGCAGCCGCAATTATGTTATGCCCGCAAGCGTGACCGACTTTAGGAAGGGCATCGTATTCGGCAATTATTGCGACATTGGTATTTCCCGTTCCAACCTTCAATTCAATGGCTGTAGGTAAATCGTATACGTCACGGTTCCCGTCAAGTCCATATTTTTGAAATGTTTTTAAACAATTCGCAACGGCTTTAAATTCATTGAAAGCCAATTCGGGATCGGAATGGATCTGTTCGGAAAGTTCGATTAAGTCACTTGAGATTGCTGTATAGGTTTCTTGCAGCTTATTAAAATAATCGTTCACGGAAGCCATACCAGTTCACATCGCAGCTACTCGATTATTGCTACGATATCTCCGGGAGACAATGCGTCTCCTGCCTTTACCTTAATCTCTTTAACGACTCCGTCGGTGTCGGACGAAATCGCATTTTCCATTTTCATGGCTTCAAGCGTAATAATCATATCTCCGGATTTGACTGTATCACCAACATTTACATGTAACTTTACTACGGTACCTTGCATAGGAACCGCAATGTGGCCTGAGGCCACAGTTTTAATGGATGATTGCTGCGCTCTGGTTTTGGCTTTGGCCTTTGCAGATCCAGATGTTGAATTTAGATTTAGACCCTCGGGTAAAAACAGCTTTACTTCAAATCGTTTGCCGTTAACCTCGCTCAATACTGTTGTCTGAGTTGCTCCGTCGTTACCCTCGCTTAAAGTAGGCGAATTGGGCTCCATTTTGGAAAAGTCGACTTTTGACTCCAACCATCTCGTGGAATGGGTCGCATTTATGAATTCTGGTTCTCTAAGAACCATTTTTTGAGCGTTTATAACGGTAGGCGTGCCTTCGACTTTAATTTCGTCCAAGGCGCGAAGCATGCGCAGTCTGGCCTCTTCCCTATCGCTGCCCCATGTAATTAGTTTGGCTATTAAGTTGTCATAGAATTGCGACACGTTGTCGTTTGACTCGTATCCTGCGTCGAGTCTAACGCCGTATCCTCCCGGAGGTACTAATTTTGTGATGGGGCCCGGTGCCGGCAAAAACTTTCCGCCAGTGGCATCTTCAGCATTAATACGGCATTCAAAAGCGTGTCCTCTGCGTTCGATATCGTCTTGATCGAACCCGATCGGCTCTCCGTTCGCTATTCTGAGTTGAAGCTTCACCAAATCCATGCCTACCACCGCTTCGGTTACTGGATGTTCAACCTGAAGTCGTGTGTTCATCTCGAGGAAGAAAAATTCCCCGTCTTGGTACAAGAATTCTACGGTACCCGCATTTACGTATCCGCAGGCCTTCGCTACCGCTACAGCCGCTTCGCCCATTTTTTTTCTGATGTCGTCGGGGAAGTTGGGCGCAGGGCTTTCTTCTATTAATTTCTGGTGTCGTCTCTGCACCGAGCAGTCTCTTTCCCCCAACCAAACAGCGTTTCCGAGAGTATCAGCAAATATTTGCATTTCTATATGGCGCGGCCAGTCTAAATACTTTTCAAGATAAATTTCGTCTCTTCCAAATGCCCCCAAGGCTTCACGCTTCGCTGATTCCATGGCCTCTTTGACCTCTTTTTTGGAATTGACGACTTTCATGCCTCGGCCACCACCTCCGTAGGCGGCTTTGATTGCAACCGGGTAGCCAAACTCTTTACCGAAAGCCTCTATCTCGCTGGGATCATAAACCGGTTCGGATCTGCCAGGAACTCCAGCAACCCCCGCTTTTTCGGCGGCAATTCTCGAACTGATTTTATCTCCCATTACCTCTATTGCTTCGGGAGGTGGACCAATGAATACTACGCCAAGATCCGTTATGGCTCTGGCGAAATCGGTGTTTTCCGAGAAAAAACCGTATCCCGGATGAACTGCCTCAGCTTTGGATTTTTTAATGACATTTAAAATAGCTTCCGTGTTGAGGTAACTTTCCGCCGCTGTCTTTCCGCCCAGTGCATATGCTTCGTCCGCCAACCTAACATGAAGAGCATTAGAATCCAGTTCGGAGTAAACGGCTACGGTCTTAATACCCATTTCTTTGCATGAGCGAATTACTCTGACGGCAATCTCGCCCCTGTTGGCTATTAGCACTTTTTTAAACACGTTGTCGGGCCCTTTCTATAGAGTTAATCAATGTTATAGTATTTAATTGACAACAGAAGCATATTTCGGTGATTGTTAAATGCATGAATTAAATACCATGTAATCCATTTTACTGTATTCGTATTAGGTCCATGGTTAACAAAATCGGCTAAAAAATTGCCTGAAATGATCCTTAGGACAACAAATTTAAATAAAGTTACTTTTTATTAAAGCAACCATTAATACAATTCAGTACAATTGTTAATAATTGCAGTTAATAAAAAATACTGTAGTTTGAAGAAAGATGTTAGATCACTAAGGCGATTAGATGGTATTCAAAAAACTTGTTCAACATTGTTTCTTTATGAGCTGATACAGTGACAAATAAGTGACAAATAAGTTCCAGATAAGATCGATTTTTTTAGCAGATAGTTTATTCAAACACTTTCAAGAAGGCCTGCTACCGTGAAAACTACTTTTTTAGAGTCAAATATTAAGAATATTAAGAATTTACAAAATAGCCTTCAAGAGGTAACTTCGACGGTTCGGCAATTGTTGGATAACACAAATGAATCCGATTTAGCCTTTCAAAACATTCAGGCCGTATGCGGAATTCAAGATTGTAGATTTAATACTCTTCTGGTTTTAAGTGAGATAAATTCGACAAATGACTTCCTAAAATCAGTAGCCTTGAAGGCCCCCGACGGCCTTGTGGTTTTGGCCAGAAGTCAGACCGCGGGGCGCGGAAGACGGTCCCGCAGGTGGATAATGCGGGCCGATGGCTCGTTGATAATGAGTTGTCTTCTAAAAAATGTCGATAGATTTACCCTAAATTGGATAAATTCAGCCGCAGCAACCGCAGTCTGCGTGACATTAAATGAGATATTTACATCTGAGTTTAAAATAAAATGGCCCAACGATGTTATATATTGTGATCAAGTTAAGTTTGATCAAAAACATATTTCAGAAAACGTCCAGATGAAACGCGAGTCGTTCAACGGGTACAAGAAGATCTGTGGGATACTGTCTGAATCAGAGATAAACGCTAACGGCGTCGTCGATTACGTGGTAATCGGTATGGGACTAAATATACTTAAGTTTGAAAGCGATACCTATACGACAGACGAACTATCAAACGACCCTAATTCCGAAATATTATTAAATCCGATTTCTCTCGAGGAGGTAGTTATAAATTATACTGACGACGGTGTGATTTCAAATGAACCGAATATATACAATATCGACTCAGATGTAGTTGATATTCCCCTTCTTGCCCTTAGGATTTTGAATAAAATCGATTTCTATTTAAAAACTATTGAAAACGGCGGTATCGAAGACTTCTTAAAAGTCTATAAAAGCAGTTGCGCCACATTAAATACAAGTGTAAGGGTTTATCTAGACAACGATAAAATCATAGAAGGAGTTGCATCAGGCTTGGGTCCGATGGGAGAGCTTGAAGTTGTAACCGATTCCGGGCGTGTTCTTGTCAACGTCGGGGATGTAGTGCATTTGAGATAACTTTGTTTTGTGGGCACGCTTTTAGATCTACTATCAATCGCTTAAAGTTCAGACTGGAATTGTCAACATAAAATATCTTAGGGTCACCGGGCGGCGGAAGCAGTAAAATCAGCCCAGAAGTAATTTTAATGATGTCAAGGATCTCTCAATATTTGCAATAATTAGCATCAAATAATAATTTGTATCCAATTTGAACTAATATTTATACGTTATGAATATATTAATTACCGGCGGGGCCGGATTTATCGGTTCTAATTTTGCAAGATACTGGGTTGAGAATTATCCCAGTGACAATATTGTGGTGCTGGATGTACTGACATATGCGGGAAACTTACCTAATTTAGACGATATATCTCAAGGTATTACGTTTGTTCAAGCCGATATTATCGATTTGGATAAGTGTGAGGAAATTTTAAGTCAAAATTCAATCGACGTAGTTGTTAATTTTGCGGCCGAATCTCACAATTCGTTGGCAATATTGGATCCGGCAAGATTTTTTAGAACTAATGTTTTGGGAACCCAGGCTCTTTGTGAGGCTTCTCGCAGAGTCGGAGTTGAAAGATTTCATCATGTTTCAACTTGTGAGGTATATGGCGATTTGGATCTTGATTCAGATGAAATGTTTTCGGAGACGTCACCTTATAGACCGCGAACTCCTTATAATGCATCTAAAGCCGGCGCAGATCATGCGGTTCGAGCTTACTATGAGACTTTTAGTCTTCCTATCACCATCACTAACTGTTGCAACAACTACGGTCCTTATCAATTTCCCGAGAAAGTGATACCCGTTTTTGCTACCAAAGCAATGAATGATCAGCCGATTCCGCTTTATGCTTCTACTCAAAATAAAAGGGAGTGGCTGCATGTTTTAGATCATTGTAAGGCAATCGATTTAGTATTAAAAGATGGTGTTGTCGGGGAGACCTATCATGTCGGATCTGGCAGGGAAGCATCTATCGTAGAAATTGCCGACAGGGTACTTGAAGCTCTGGGAAAGCCAGATACTCTTAAAACGATTGTTCCTGACAGACCCGGTCACGACCGAAGATATCTGTTGGATTCAACCAAAATAAGATCTGAGCTTGGATGGAAGCCAAGCTATGATTTTGATAACGGATTAAAAGAAACGGTACAGTGGTACGTTGACAATCGAAGTTGGTGGGAACCTCTGTTGGATCGTGCTCCCGTAGCTGAAGACACAGCGTGGAGTAAAGCCGGAAAGTAGGTATTTTCGTGAAGGTTGTTGTTACGGGTTCCAAGGGCCAACTTGGTACAGACCTGTTATTGGCTCTTGAGCCTGCGAACAATGTTGAAGTCATCGGATTAGATCTTCACAATGCAGACATAACCAACAGAACTAATTTGATCGAAGTTTTTGACGGCGTCTGCCCAGATGTAGTGATCCACGGAGCAGCTTATACCGCAGTTGACAAGGCGGAATCTGAGCCAGAACTCGCCTATAAAATTAACGCTATCGGTACGAGAAATATTGTCGAAGCGTGCGAGAAATATGGCAGCCATTTAATATATGTCTCTACAGACTATGTTTTCGACGGAACTTCTACCGTACCGTATTTGGAGTGGGATAAAGTTAACCCTCAGTCGATATACGGGAAATCAAAATATGCCGGCGAAATGGAACTTAGGCCAACTGACACCGTGGTAAGAACCTCTTGGGTTTGCGGTGAATTCGGTTCCAATATGGTTAAGACAGTTTTTAATTTGAAAGATAAAGAAGGATCTCTAAAATTTGTTGACGATCAACACGGTTGCCCGAGCTTTACGAGTGACTTAGCCATAAAATTAATTGAGTTAGGGCTCAATAAGATACCCGGAAGATTTCATGTCACCAATCAGTCGCCGACGACATGGTTTGAGTTTGTTAAAGAAATAATTCGCGTTTCCAAAGGCGATGTCTCGAGAGTTGTTCCAATTAAAACCGAAGAACTTGACCCTCCTCGTCCTGCACCGAGACCTAAATATTCGGTTTTGGATAATTGCGCCTTAAGGCTGATGGGAATTGACCTGCTTCCAGATTGGCATGAAACTCTAGAAAAGGTCATTAAAAAACTTTCCTGACGTGTCCGAACAACCGAATCGCGCTTTAAATTCATTGCCAAATTCGTTGCCTGTCCATGCGATAGTGGTTGAGTATAAAAGCAAAGAATTTACGCTACAGCTACTTAAAGATCTATTGAGTGAAGACCCGGCATCGATTACAATTGTGGACAACGCAAACAATGAATCGGACGTAGATTCGGTATCGGAGTTTGAAATCGCCGATCTGATAACCGAAAATATAAACTGTGAATTTACAAGTCGTCACATGTCCGACGGCGCACTATTGCCCATTCGGCTTTTGCGGTCTAAATTAAATTTAGGTTTTGGCGCGGGCGTCAACTCCGCGGTAATCTCAGATGTCAATTTTCCCGAAAATACCGTTGCGTTCCAAATAAGATTAGATGACAAACACGCTTTTGTAGTACCAAAAGAGAGCAGAGATTTACCGGAATCTAAAAATGAAATTCAAAACTGTTTTAAGGAGCGGTATATACTAGTTTCCAACAGCGACATCAGAATTAGGCCGGGATCTCTCAAACGTCTAACAACCTTAATGGACAGCCATAAGGAGATGTCGGTTGTAGGGCCAAAATTAATGAACGACGACGATACCGTGTATCCGTCGGCTCGAAGATTTCCTTCATTTGCAACCGCCGCTGGTTACGCAGTGTTTTCTGTCTTTAGGAAAAATAATCGTTTTTCCAAAAAATATAAATCTTTTGACTCATCAAATGTAATTGACGAAAATGAAAGTTTGTATTCGGTGGATTGGGTTTCGGGTGCGTTCTTTTTAATTTCGTCTGATACTTTTCAAAGGCTCGGCGGGTTTGACGAAGGTTATTTTCTGTATATGGAAGATGTAGACCTCTGTTATCGGGTTCATGCAATTGGCAAAAAGGTCGGATATGCAACAGATTGTCAAGTAACCCATGTCGGGTCGGTAACGATATCCAATATCATTAAAAAGGTATACTACCATCATAAGTCTGCTCTGAGGTTCGAAAGAAAAACCGCAAAAGGCCTAAGAAAACTAATGTTACCACTGGCATTTATTCTTTTGGCACTTAGAGGTGTAATGACTGTAGCGCTGGCTCAGACCAAATCACTGGCCAAAAAACCCAAGATATAAATTTTTAGGCAATAATTTAAACTAAAATTGCATTGATATATTTTATATTGAGTTTTTGTTTAAGCATTTTTGGCATTGATTCAAGAAATAAAACTCAGAATTAAATTTAAATTCCAAAACTGAAGTAGAGGTATAATTTTGGCTCGGTATTCCGTTTCCAAAGCAGTGGCGCGTGCCGGCGCCGCAGGAAGTTCTAAAAATTATAAAGGAGCCAGACCTTGGGGTTTCTATTCGGTCCTGATTGCAATTGCAATTTTAGGAACCGTGGGTATTTTTTATTCCAGGTCACAGATGGTCGCAAGAGATGCCGCCGCTTCTACGTCTTCTACCGCCAAACCGGCACCTCAACCAGCCGTGGGAACTACATGGAGAGTTGCTTTGGGATTTTATGTGTGTGGTAAGTTTTTACCTAATTTAGCACCGTCTCCCAATGCGTCTACCGTAGGTATAAATACTACTGGTAACGGTCTTATAACGGTTGCTCCCAAGAATAAAACAGAGGCCGGCAGTAAAGCTACTTTCGGCTACTTTGTTAAAAATTATCCCGGTTTGGTTGTAAGTTCTAAACTGTTAACCGTACCTACTCAGGGCTCCTTCAAAGCGGGTACCACCTGTCCGGGCAGCACTGTTTCTTCTCAAATAACCGTTCGGATTTTTTCAAGCGCTTTGGACAAAACTGGCAGTGATTTCAAAGGCAACATAAATTCGCTTAAGTTTGCAGACGGTGAGCTAATAACCGTGGCTTACGGGCCCAAGAATCAATCGATTCCTCAGCCCCCTTCTAAATCCCAACTGATTCAGGCTACTC
This sequence comes from Acidimicrobiales bacterium, assembly GCA_027371755.1. GTDB lineage: Bacteria > Actinomycetota > Acidimicrobiia > Acidimicrobiales > JABEUL01 > JAJZNL01. Next base: position 2,452 of record DAHXLF010000018.1, on the reverse strand, counting down.
CGCCGACGTCTACCACAACGGCGGCAGGATCGACACCGACTATTCCGTTAGGATCTACGCCCGCAAATACTCCCACTACGTAAGAAATTTCGATTTAAATTTGTACACAGTAACTTAAAAGACTTAATAAGGAGTTCCATTGGATTGCGTTATATTGGTCGGGGGAGAGGGAACGAGACTGCGTCCGTTAACCTACAACACCCCTAAGCAGATGTTGAAAGTTGCCGGAGTTACCATGATCGACAGAGTCTTATACTATTTGTCGAAAAATTCGGTTACTCGCGCCGTATTATCTTTAGGATATAAGCCCGATAAGTTTTTAAAGGCCTATCCGGATTCAAAAGCTTACGGAATTGAGTTGATGTATGCGGTTGAGCCCGAACCACTGGATACTGCCGGTGCAATAAGGTTTGCCGCAAAATATGCCGGTTTTGACTCCAGGTTTGTTGTGGTTAACGGTGACGTTATGACTGATTTATCGGTATTGGATTTGATAGGTTTTCATGAAAAATCAGATGCGGTGGGCACAATCGCCTTAACACCGGTTTTAGACCCGTCTCGATTTGGAGTTGTACCGACGGATGATTCAGGTAAAGTCATAGCTTTTATCGAAAAACCCGATGCCGCAACCGCTCCAACCAATTACATTAATGCCGGTACTTATGTATTAGAAAATGAAGTTTTGGATTTAATAGATTCGGATAGGCGGGTTTCAATCGAAAGAGAGATATTTCCTCTGTTGGTTGAGAAGTCTTGCCTATTTGGAATGCCGACCGATTCGTATTGGCTGGATTTGGGAACTCCTCAGTCGTTGATTAAAGCGTCGTGCGACATTTTGACTTTAAATTACAACGACGAGCTCTTTAGTTCGATTTACTCGCAGTGCGGTGACGGAAACTGGATTCGAAACAGTGTTCAGATCCCCGAAGCCGCTTCCGAATCACTATTTGAGTCGGGGCTTGTATTTAACGGGAATTCTAAAATTAATCTAACTACTTTTGGCATCGATTGCGTTATCGGTAATGGGGCTGTTGTATCTGAGTCAATAATCGGAGACGGTTGTAAAATCGGCGCTAACGTAACGATAAGAAATTCCATCATCGGAGACAATGTTGAATTTAAAGACAATGTTACATTGATTGATTGCATAATCGGCGACGAAGCTCAATTGCAAGAAGGCGAAAAGATGGAACAGCAGAGGTATCCGACTTGAAAATTTTGGTGACCGGAGGTGCTGGATTTATAGGGTCAAATCTAGTTGATGCTTTAATTTTGGAAGGACACCATGTTCGGGTAATTGACGGTCTGTCTACTGGTAAGTTGTCCAATTTGGATGAGGCCAGAAAGCAGGGATTGGGTAGGTTTGAGTTTTATAATTTAGATATTACCGAAGACGAAGTCGTGGATCTTATAAAGGATTTTCAACCCGAGATAATCTATCATTTGGCAGCGCAGGCAGATGTGAGAGTATCGGTGAATGACCCATTGTATGATGCTAAAGTCAATGTCTTAGGTTCATTAAATATCTTAAAAGGTGCCGCAGAGGCCAAAGCAAAGCGAATTATATACGCTGCCAGTGGGGGTACGATTTACGGAGATGTCGACGCTTCGATGCTACCTGTTAATGAAAGTAATCCAAAACTGCCAGTATCGCCGTACGGGATTTCAAAAGGTGTGGTCTTGGATTACCTTCGCAGTTTTTATTTAACCTATGGCATTGAGTATGTGGCGCTGGCGTTGGCTAACGTATACGGTCCCAGACAAGATCCGCACGGTGAGGCGGGCGTAATTGCCATTTTTGCAGATCAGGTATTGAATTCAAAACAATCCGTAATTTATGGTGACGGCGAGCAAACCAGAGATTTTGTTTTTGTGGATGATGTAATTGATGCATTTGTAAAGGCACAGAGTAAAGGGGATAATCTGTTGATTAATATCGGCACCTCTCAGGAGACTTCGGTAAACCGATTGTACAAAGTAATGTGTGAGGCCGCAAATAAGAAAGAGAACTTAGTTTATAAAGGTGCAAGAGCCGGAGAATTGTTGGCAAATAGCCTCGATAATACGAGAGCGTTGATTCAGTTGAGCTGGAGACCGTGGACCTCAATTGAAGAAGGAATTGCTAAAACCCTAGAATTTATGTCAAAATCAAGATGATTTGCGTGCTCACCGGCGGCGGCGGCGGCGCTAAATTTATTCAAGGGTTGGTTGCGTGCTTAAAAGACCCCGAAAGCGTTGTTGCAATTGTAAATACCGGAGATGATTTAGACCTTCACGGACTTCGTATCAGTCCTGATATAGACAGCGTGACTTATTATCTTGCCGACAAGATTAACTTCAAAACCGGTTGGGGAATCGCCGACGAGACTTTTTTTGCGATGGGGGCTCTGGAAACTCTGGGGGGAGAAAGTTGGTTTAGTCTTGGAGATAAAGACTTGGGCACGCATCTATA
>DAHXLF010000189.1:0-1107 GCA_027371755.1 Acidimicrobiales bacterium | reverse complement strand
TTTATTTTTTAATGAATAAATAAAACTATCGAAGAATAAATAAAACTATTAAAGAAGAAAAAAACCTATCAAAGAATATAGTTTATTTTTTAATGAATAAATAAAACTATCAAAGAATAAATAAATCTATCAAAGAATAAATAAAACTATCAATGAATAAATAAAACTATCAAAGAATATATTTTATTTTTTAATGAATAAATAAAACTATCGAAGAATAAATAAAACTATTAAAGAAGAAAAAAACCTATCAAAGAATAGAGTTTATTTTTTAATAAATAAATAAAACTATCAAAGAATAAATAAAACTATTAATGAATAAATAAAACTATCGAAGAATAAATAAAACTATCAAAGAATAAATAAAAATATCAATGAATAAATAAAACTATCGAAGAATAAATAAAACTATCAAAGAATAAATAAAACTATCAAAGAAGAAATAAAAACTATCAAATAATATATTTTATTTTTTAATGAATAAATAAAACTATCGAAGAATAAATAAAACTATCAAAGAAGAAATAAAACTATCAAAGAAGAAATAAAAACTATCAAATAATATATTTTATTTTTTAATGAATAAATAAAACTATCGAAGAATAAATAAAACTATCAAAGAAGAAATAAAACTATCAAAGAAGAAATAAAAACTATCAAATAATATATTTATTTTTTAATGAATAAATAAAACTATCGAAGAATAAATAAAACTATCAAAGAATAAATAAAACCTATCAAAGAATAGATTTTATTTTTTAATGAATAAATAAACTATCAAAGAATAGATTTTATTTTTTAATGAATAAATAAAACTATCGAAGAATAAATAAAACTATCAGAGAAGAAATAAAACATATTAAAGAATAGAATTTATTTTTTAATGAATAAATAAAACTATCAAAGAATAAATAAAACTATCAATGAATAAATAAAACTATCGAAGAATAAATAAAACTATCAAATAATAAATAAAAATATCAATGAATAAATAAAACTATCGAAGAATAAATAAAAACTATCAAAGAATAAATAAAACTATCAAAGAAGAAATAAAAACTATCAAATAATATATTTTATTTTTTAATGAATAAATAAAACTATCGA
>DAHXLF010000188.1 GCA_027371755.1 Acidimicrobiales bacterium | reverse complement strand
CGCCAGACTTTCAGCTAAATTACTTATTAATTACTAAATCGTCAACCCGTCTGGTTATTTTCATGCGACAACCGCTGTTTGAAAGTTATTTGTAATAAAAGCAAATTAAATTAATTTTGGGTGATAAAATTATAAGTATGATCGACGGCAGACGTAAATCAGCCAGTTCAGGAAATTCTACTGAATTAGACCCAATAAATCGGATTGACCCGAGTAGCAACTCAGACTCGTTTGGCTCTAAGATTAATAGATTTTTGGTCGCAACTAGAGTAACTCCAAATCAGGTGACAATGCTTGGTATAGCCTTGGCGTTGGTCTGTGCGTATTTTATAGCTGAAGGCTATTTTTGGATCGGCGTCGTTATGATTACGATTTCCGGTCTTACCGATTTTCTTGATGGCGCTGTTGCTCGAGCCCGTAAGATGATTTCAATTAGAGGCAAATTTTTAGATTCGGTATCTGACCGAATTATTGATACGTTTATCTTCGGATCTTTAAGCTGGTACCTCATAGCTCACAATGAAGGTGAACTGTCATTGTTGCCGTTGGCGATTTTGGCCGCAGGTTTCGTCGTTTCTTACGAACGGGCGAAGGCCGAATCGTTGGGGATGTCGGGAAAGGGCGGTTTAATGGAAAGAGCCGAACGGTTGATTGGACTTGGAGTTGCGATCTCCTTTAACGGTATTATTTTGCTACCTGTTTTGATCCTAATCTTGGCACTGACTGTAGTTACGATTATACATCGCTTTCTAAATATATGGGGACAGGCATCAACCATCGACAATGCAGATTTCGTATATAACGAGTGGTTAGCATATGCAAAAGAGAGACGACAAAAGCGTTTAGAAAACAGAGGACCTCACTCTCAGGAGCGGTTTCGTTTGCAGCGTTTACGTAAATCTACCGAAAAGCGCAAGGATAAAAAAGATCTGCAACCAGGATCTAAGTTCGGATTCAAGTCATCCAGAAGATCACAAGCGGGGAGTGAACGAGTCAAAGTTGCCAGATTTAGGGCAAATGAATCTTCGAGTTCGGTGTTTTTTAAACGAACCAGCAAGAAATATTAATGTTTCGTGCATCGACGTTATCGGTTAACACTGGCTTAGTGTTTTCGTAGGATACAGCTAATTTTCTAAAATATGTCAGTTAACAAGAAAGATATTTTTGTTATTTATTCTTTTAAGGCAGGTTTCCATGCTTTATCGTTGATTCCTGATGCGTTGGTTGCTCCTATCTCTTCAATAGGTGCTAAGTTT
>DAHXLF010000187.1 GCA_027371755.1 Acidimicrobiales bacterium | reverse complement strand
CGTAGGAACAAATACGACTGATAAATCAAAGTCAGTGGTCACGAAACAAAATCAAATCATTTGCGCTAACTATAAAAGTAAAGAATTGGCTCCAAGTCAAAGAAGACAATTAACCGAAGGGCTATTGCAAAATAAATAAATCATGCGACAACACGCCTGAGAATTACTGAATCTAAGCAAATTAAAGGTATTTACTGCTAATATCGTTAAGTAATCTCAATTTAAATGCCCGGTTTCAAGTATTAGGAGCAACCTTAGGGAAATTTACCTATAGAACCCAGTGAATAACACAATTTGCTTTTGGTATCTATGCAGGGACAAGTGTTTTAAGTTCGCAGTTATTCACGTATATCTAAATTCGTTCTTTGGTGCGATCATAAAATTAAGAGCGAGTCACTACAGTTAAGATAGATCGTCTTAACTCTGTCGTATGTCAGACAAATACAATAGTATGACCCTTATCTACATTCCAAACCACACCGTTAACATGCAGTCACATACTTAATATCCAAGGTATCTCAAGATCGAGAAGACCCTTGTAGCGTAGTTATCATACATCAAAATATCTTAACGATACGGATATATACCGATATGTCGAATAATACAAATTATCCTACAATAATTCCGGTAACACCAAACTTTTTAAAAACATTCAGAAAAACAAAGTTTGTACTCGCTGTTAATAATTTAACCAAACAATCTATTAATAATAACCCATGTAATCAATAACAACATTCACCGAAGTAGTTGAACCATTGGTAATAATGATTGATCCCGTAGAAGACAGTGTTGCCAAATCCAAATTCGAAATTGTCTGGCCAGCTCCTGTCCAGTTTACGTCACTGGTGGATGTTGCTCCAGTCGGGCTTAGTGTCAAGTAACCCCAGGAAGTGGTGTCAGTAGCAGTGACATTAATGACAACCGCAGTAACTGAATTTGGTACGTTGTTGACTCCCGCTATCTGTACAGTCAGCGAACCTCCGCCGGTAAGGGTTATTCCCTGATCGGTGTATCCCGATAGTTGCCTGGTATCAACGATTCGAGTCGGGTTGAATCCGGTAAAACTAGCTCCCGTACTTGCATTGGGTGAATTCGAATAGTAACCGGTAACATCCACTATAACATCTGCTTCCCCGAAGGCATTTGTGATTACTATTGATCCTGTCGATGACAAGGTTGCAATGACTCTGTTTGAAACAGTGGATCCTCCCGTCTGCCAGTCGAGGCTTGATGTAGTTGTATGGCCGTTAGGTGAAACTCCCAAAAATCCGTAGCTAGTAGTAGTAGTAGAGAGTGGCTGCACACCCACGGATCATAGGTACGTAGTAGTCTGAAAGCGATGCTTGGTTGGCCATTATGCTTCTCGTGTAG
>DAHXLF010000186.1 GCA_027371755.1 Acidimicrobiales bacterium | reverse complement strand
ATGAACAAAAGTTCATCATTGATGAACTTAAAAGTCGTCTTAATATGAATTCAACCAATTCTTCAAAACCTCCAAGCACCGATGGATATCTAAAGCCTTCACCAAAGTCAAGAAGAATTAAATCCGGTAAGAAACCGGGTAAACAACCAGGAAACAGAGGACATTATCTTGCCCAGGTAGAAAATCCTGATGCAGTAATTGAACATATTCCAGATAAATGTATAGGCTGCGGAAAAGACCTTACAAATGTTGAAACGAATGGAATGATTGTCCGTCAAGTATTTGAACTTCCAACATTGAATCTCAATGTCACCGAACATATAGCAAAAAAGAAAATCTGTGACTGCGGTACTACAAATATAGGGGCATTTCCAATTGAAGCTACTTCTTATGCCTGCTACGGTCCAATGCTTAAAGCATTTGTTTGTTATCTTTCAACCCGTCAGCATATTCCGGTTGAAAGAATATGTGAGCTCCTAAAAGATTCATATAATGCACCCGTATCTGCCGGAAGTGTCGTAGAGATGATTAATGAAGGAGCTCTGGGGCTAAATGACTTTCTAATAAAAGTAAAACAGTTGCTCAAAGATTCAAATGTGGTTCATGCAGATGAAACAGGACTTAGAGTTGAGTCCAGTTTACACTGGACACATGCTTTATCCACGGATAATCTAACCCTATATGACTTAAATAAGAAACGTGGCAAAGATGCAATGGATGATCTTGGAGTACTTGGGTCTTTAAACGGAACTCTGGTACATGATTGCTGGAAGCCTTATTTTAAATATGATAATGTTTCCCATGGTCTTTGCAATGTTCATATAGCTCGTGAATTAACAGCAGCCAAAGAAACATCTCAGAAATGGGCATCAAAAATGACCCAACTTCTGACCGATACTTACTATTTAGTTCAAGAAGCTAAATCAAATAATAAGTCTTCGCTGGAATCTGATCAACTGACAACTATTAACAAAGACTATAAGAAAATCCTCAAAATAGCACATAAGGAAAATCCCGAAGTAGTTGATAGCGTAAAACGCAGAGGCAGACGAAAAAGATCAAAAACTTACAATCTTCTTTTAAGACTTGAAACATACCAGCAAGAGGTACTTAGATTCGCAACCGATTTTAATGTTCCTTTTGACAACAACCTATGTGAAAGAGATATACGCATGGTTAAGATTGCTCAAAAGATATCCGGGGGTTTTCGAACCACAGCAGGAGCAAAAGCATTCCTGGCATTTAGAAGCTACTTATCTACGGCAACCAAACAAGAAGTTAACCAACTGTGGGCGTTGCAACAATTATTTTTCAATAAGCCATGGATGCCAAATACTCTCCCAAGCGATCCGTGATTAACTAAGTGAACTACATAGGGTGGTGAATAGTTAC
>DAHXLF010000185.1 GCA_027371755.1 Acidimicrobiales bacterium | reverse complement strand
GACATTCAACCTCGTCAGTTAGGAAATATCACTCTCTAATCTCAGGTGCCCTTCAACAAGCAATTAAATGGAAATGGCTAAAGCAAAATGTAGCCAGAGATGCCAGTCCACCTAAAGAAGTAAACCCCGAAATGATTGTTCCAACAATCGATGAAGTAAAACTGCTAGTAAAGTCATTGCCGGTGCCTGTAAATGAATTCGCGGCATTAGCTGCTATAACAGGAGCCCGACGCGGCGAACTATGCGCACTAACTTAAAATGATGTCGATTTTGAAAATGGAACAATTACAATATCTAAATCGCTTTCTAAATGGGGCGATATTGGAGATACTAAAACAGGCAATATTCGTAAAGTTTTATTAGATGACCTTGGATTAGCTTTACTCACTAAAATCAAGGATAACCAAATAGAAGGTGCTAAAGCACTTGAGGTAAATATCACGGGATCAAATTACGTTTTATCCCGTGAGCCAGATGGATCTAAACCAGTACTACCAGATGGAATAACGCGCAGCTTTCACAAGGTTGCAACTAACCTAGGCTTAGGACACTTACACCCTCACAGCCTTAGACATTTCGCAGCGACTGTGCTTATCTCACAGGGCGTTGATTCAAAAACTGCTGCAAGCAGGTTAGGGCATTCTAATCCTATGTTGACATTAAAGACTTATTCGCATCAAACAATAGAAGCTGACAGAAAAGCAGCCGAGTTAGCTGGACGCGTGTTGGGCTAGTTTGACTTTCCTGGCTACACCGATTAGGTGACTTCGCTCTCCTTAGAACTTTCTTTAGAAAATGGCTTTAACCAGTACTTTTATTTAGGTTAACTGTTTGTAATAAGGTGATGGATGCGGTAGGAGCTATATATGGCATTTCTTGTTGGAAAGAAGCAAAAAGGCAAGACCTACTACTACCTGGTCGAATCGGTTCGTGTAGCAAAGTAATCGACAAAGTCGACTCGTTGATGGTGTCGCTGAGACAATGATTCGTTAGAGGTGCGCTCTATGCGCTATAAAAAGCCTATCTTACGTTGCGAAATCACCAAGAACTGCGAAAAATGGTGAGAAAGGGTAAGATCGCTGCTTGTACGTCCATCATGCTCGGGCGTGCGTTAACTTGAAAGTGGAGTTGACATGACATAAACGAGCAATAAGCTCATAACAACCAGCCGGTGAAAGTCCGATCCTTTAAGACGCCGAGGTTCCTGGTAGTGAAATTTATATCGTAAGTTGTAAAGCTTGCTCCAGAGCGAGATGAATCAAATTCGCAGTCTACAACATTACTGAGAGCTGTTTATCATTAATTAAACCATCTAAGATTTTGTCATCGCCGGAAATATGCTTTCCAAGATACATTGTATCTACAAAGCACTTGATTTCTCCAGACACTTTAACAGCCAGCTCT
>DAHXLF010000184.1 GCA_027371755.1 Acidimicrobiales bacterium | reverse complement strand
ATAATGGAAGTTTTGATTAAACTATACAACGGTAACGGATGGATTCCAAAGAATTTAACAAATACCTGAATAGTTACAATCTTTTAACTTATAGTAGATATCATTCAAGCATATATAAATGATATCGTCAAGACTCTTGAGGCAACCTTAAATCGACGACTGCCAATGTGCAACGTGCCGTACAAATCATATTGTCCTGTGGGTCCTTTATCTCGATACCCCAGACATGAATCTTTCTTCCTTTACGGATGGGTGTAGCCGTTGCGACAATAACACCTGAGGTTACGCTTTTTAGGTGAGATGCATTAAGTTCAATGCCAACAGCCGTTTTTTCCGGCAATAAATTTATGGCAGCACCAAAGCTTGCCGCAGACTCGGCCAATACACATGAAACTCCTCCATGCAACAAACCCATAGGTTGATGGACCTTTGGGGTAACTTCCATGGACAACACGACTTTATCAAAATCATATGATTCGGTTTTTATCCCCAGAGTGTCATGTACAGTTTGTCGTTCCATAATAGATTTAAGTAACTTATTTTGATCTTCCATTAGCCAACTCCTCCGGCCGGTATTATCGAAGCACCGCCGTCAACTACAATAACTTGTCCGGTCATCCAAGAAGACAGATCCGAAGCTAAAAACAAAGCTATATTAGCAATGTCTTCGGGAATTCCGATTCTTTTTAGTGGGAGCCTTTGAGCTATTTCACTTTCGTTATCCTCCCATAGTATCTGTGCAAGTTTAGTCTTTACCAATCCGGGAGCAATTGCGTTAACTCTTACCTTTGGCCCCATTTCAGCGCCCAACTGCCTAGTCATATGGATTAAAGCGGCTTTTGTAACGTTATAGAAACCTATATTCCACTCCACCTGCAACCCTCCGACCGACGCCACGTTAATTATGTTTCCGCCGTTATCTTTCATATAGGAGTTATAAAAAAGCTTAATAAGTTCGAACGGACCCAATAAATTTACGTCCAAAGTTTTTTGCTCCAAGGTCAACCCCATGTCTGCCAAATTGCCGAAATATGGGTTAGCCGCGGCATTGTTTACCAAAATATCCACCTTGGTGTATTTGGTCATAACATAATCGACCACTTTACCCACGTCTTCAATATGACCCATGTTTACTGCCAAGTAAGAAGATTTCTCCCCGAGTCGTTGCTGTACCTGTGCCAAAACTGCCTCGTCGCGAGAGACCAGTACCACTTCGGCGCCGGCTTTTATAAAAGCTTCTGCGGTTGCCAAACCAATACCCCTTGAAGCGCCCGTAACAACTGCTACTTTTCCCAATAGACTTAATTCCATATATAAACTTTAAATGAAAATAGGTCGTCACTTGTAACTATTCAGGTATATTCCACCACTTCAATCTTAGTTTATGTTTAAATAGTTATTGCGGGAGAGCCGATAGAG
>DAHXLF010000183.1 GCA_027371755.1 Acidimicrobiales bacterium | reverse complement strand
TAAGCAAAAATGTGCTCACATGAATATGTAAAATATAATGAATATGAAATATAAGAATATAATAATAAAACAATATAAAATATATAATGATTATATAAAATAATAATGTAAAAAATAATAAGATAAAAATAAAAATATTAAAAAATATAAAATAAAATAAATTATATTTTTTATTTACTATTATTTATTTTAAAATTTTTAAATAAATTTTAAAAAAAACAATAATAAAAATAAAAATTAATTATAATAAAATATATAAAATTAGTATTAAATAAAATTAAAAAAAATAATAAAAAATAAAAAGGACAAGAAATAAAATTAGTAAAAAATAATAAAAAAAAAGTTAAAAAATAAAAAAAAAAGATATAAAATAAAAAACAAAAAGTGAAATAAATAAAATAAAAAATAATATCATAAAATATAATGATACAATAATAAAATAATATATTTAATATAAATAAATATTTAAATTTATATCAAAATAACTTCTATATTTATATTTATAATCAAAATAACTTTTATAATTATACCTAATATTCAAAATTTATAACTATTTTTTATATTTGAATTCAATATTTAAAAATACATTTTTATAAAAATAGTTTATAATATTTTGATATTTATATTTATTAAATTTAATCTGAAATTTTATTATTATTTTTAAAATAAAAAAAACTAAAAATGAAATAAAAATTTTAATAAATAACACTATATGTTTATTTTCTATTGTATATATAATCAAGTATGATATTAATAATATTATATAATGTTTTAATATACAAAGTATTTTTTTTATTTTCATAGAATTTTTTTTCTTAAAATTTTCTTTTTTATATAAAAGATGATAATTCATAGTAATGTAAAATATCAATATTTATTTAAAATTAAACTAGAATAAATGATTTAATATTATAAATAATATTTTTATATTTAAAATGTAAATAAATATTATTATTATATTAATATTTTAAAAAATACAATTTTTATAGAATTGATGAAAATAAATGATAAATAAAATAATAAAAAATGATAAGAAATTAAAAATAATTAAAAACTTATAAAATTAAATAATAATAAATAAAAATAACAAAAAAAATAAAATTGATAATAAATAAAATTGATATAAAATAATAATAAATTAAATAAAAATATCAATAAAAATGACAAATAAAATTAATAATTAATAAAAAAATGATAAATAATATTAATAATAAATAAAAAAGAATAAAAAAAATAAAAAAAGTGTTAATAAATAAAAATAATAATTAAGATTAATAATAAATAAACATAATAAAAAATACATTTGATAATTAAAAATAAAAATATTCATATAAGTAAAAATTGATAATAAATAAAAAATGATAAATAATATTAATAATAAATAAAAAAGAATAAAAAAAATAAAAAAAGTGTTAATAAATAAAAATAAT
>DAHXLF010000182.1 GCA_027371755.1 Acidimicrobiales bacterium | reverse complement strand
ATTGCAGCCATGAACCGAATAAGAATTGATCCTGAATTGTTGACTAAAATATCGCAAAAGATGGAATCTGATCATCTGTTGGAGCGTAATTATATCCGAATAGCGATTTAAATTTCGATGCAGCTCGACTCTCGTTTTAATGAGAAGGGACTTCGCCGCATGAAGATTGTTATTTTCAAGCCTGTTTTGATTAAATGCTAAATTGTAGCAATCAATTACGGTTAGATCTCTGATTCCGCCGTGAGATTCTTTAAGATCCGGTTCCAACAAATATGCCAAGTCGCCAAATTTAAATTCGCGTTCATTAGTTAACTTAATTAGCTCTGGAATATAGGTTGTGGCTAACTTTTGCCAGGCATCCAGTGTCATGGATTTGAGTTTTTGCAGATAATCTTGCTCACCGGCAACCAGTCGAGCATCTAACAGTCCCATTGCTACTTTGAGGTCGGACTGCAACACTTTATTTGCGTCCTTTAAAGTTCTTACGGAATGATCAATTTTAATTCCGAGATCCCACATCGGATAAAGTAACTTGTCTACAATTTCACTTATGTTTTTCTTCTTGTCATAGACGATTGTGAAATCGATGTCGGAATAAGGGCATAATTCGCGACGGCCGTAGGAACCTACGGCTATAATTGCCAAATTGGCGGCATCTTGGTCGGAAAGTTGGAAATATAACAGTTGAATTTCTTTGTCAATTTCATCAGTCCAGGAACGGCAAAATTCCAAACCAAGAAGTTCTTTTGAGTCGACTAATACCTGTCTCTTTTGTTTAAATGACAATTCTGATATATCATCCATCTCTAAAAATCATACTATCAAATCACAACCAATAATTCATCTCGGCTGCAAAAACTCATAGCCAACATAATTGTAATAGTCAGAGCTAAGGTATTGACTTCACAAATCCCGGTTAGGTAATTCGCATTTGATTTTAACTTGACAAATATTACGGTTTCAGTCTTGGCTATTAACCGAAGATTGCCTTGATTAGTTAAAATCATATATGCAAATACATAATTATTAAATATTAGAATGTTCGTGTATCGGCATATCGTATTCTAGAAGAAGTAATTTAACACAAAGAGTTGGATTGTATTATAGAAAGTAAGCAATAAATGTTCAAAATAAATTGTTGCCGTTAATAACAAAGTTGTAAATATGGATAATGCAGTCATTGAGGTAAGCGGTTTAACCAAAAAATATGGGGACTTGACCGCCGTGAACGACGTAAGTTTTGCGGTTGACTCCGGAAGTCTATTGGCAATACTTGGCCCTAATGGAGCTGGCAAAACTACAACGCTGGAGATGTTAGAGGGTTTTATAAAACCCGATTTCGGAAGTATATCAATTCTTGGTTTTGATCCATATTTTGCCGACAGAAAGCAAATTCAAGGAATCGGCGGGGTACTTCAGGAAAGTCAAGCAGAGCCTTTTATTAAAGTTCGTGAACTTTTATCTCAGAGGGCCCGTTATTACGATAACCCTATGGATATAAACGA
>DAHXLF010000181.1 GCA_027371755.1 Acidimicrobiales bacterium | reverse complement strand
GGAACTTTCACTTAGAGAAGCGCTGCAATTGGGACACAATTATATAGGTACCGAACATATGCTATTAGGGTTAGTTCTTATTAGTGTACTCCTAAATTACCATTAAAATGCGACAAAATCTTGAATTTGTCATCAAAATTACATGATATAGTTAAGCTAATTAACATTAAATCAAACCAACAAATTTACCAATCAATATAGTGTTAAACATTTACGACTCAATAAATCTTCCCATACTCAAAAAAGAATTGGACCAACTGGAAATTAGTCTCAAAGACTCCGTTTCTGGAGCGGATAATTTTTTGGATGAAGTGGCACTTCATTTGATAAATGCGGGGGGAAAAAGAATTCGTCCCTGTCTTACCATACTGTCTTCAATCGCCGACTTTGAAGGGTTAATAGACGAAGACTCTGAAATCGTCAAATCGGACGTGATTACGGGAGGGGTCTCAGTGGAGTTGGTTCACCTGGCAAGTTTATATCATGATGATGTCATGGATGAAGCCGACAAGAGACGCAATGTTGAAAGCGTTAATTCAAAATGGGGTAATTTAATCGCAATTGTTACCGGTGATTACCTTTTGGCCAAATCGGCTGAAATTGCAGCTAGTCTAGGATCAACAATCGCCTCTCTTTTGGCTAACGCGCTGTCTGAATTATGCGCCGGACAAATCAGCGAGGTTAATAAAGCATTTAATCCAAACCGATCTCTCGATGACTACTTTAAATCGGTTGGGGGAAAAACCGCATCTCTGATGTCCACTGCTTGTCATATTGGCGGGATCTTGGGAAATGTTTCAAATGAAACTTTAAACAATCTGGTCGATTTGGGCTCCTATTTAGGTTACATATTCCAAATTAGAGATGATATTTTAGACGTTGCGGCAAATGTAGATAAACTAGGGAAAACTCCTGGACAGGATTTAGTAGAAGGGATATACAATCTTCCGACGATTCTAGCCATGAATGATGAGGTAGTCGGAACCGCAGTTACTAAAAAATTGGGTCAACTCCTCACCGAAGAAGATAGGACCGAGGTAAGCGATTTAATTAAATCCACAAATGCCATTAAAGATTCCCTGAAATATATCGACAGGTATTTAAATTTAGTCTCTCAATCAACAAAAAATGTCATATCACCCCAAATCCGTGAATCCTTTTTAAATTTAAGTATCTCCTTGGCCGACGATGCCAAAGATGTGCTTAACGGTCTTTAAAATTAATATTTTAAACTATCTTCACTCTTGTTCAAAGGACTGTTTTTTTTCAAAAAACAATTAACCGAATTAACCGTGAAGTCCTAACTCTGGTACAAAGGAGTGAATATATGCTTTTTTCTTTAGAATTAAATTTTTGTTCCCACTTTTCTTATCCGCATCGTAAATATAATTAAATTTGTAACCACACTAAAATAGAGAACCCTCTATCCAATTTACCTAATTGTCACCGACAGAACGGATGCAGTCGGTGAAAAGTCTGTGGACGCCACTGTAATTCATCCAAAATCTGAA
>DAHXLF010000180.1 GCA_027371755.1 Acidimicrobiales bacterium | reverse complement strand
CCGTAGGGTGCATAACTACCGCCAGGTCCTTTTTGTGCCTCATCATTGTAGGTGGCGAAGTTAAAAAAACTTTCTGCACGAAAATAAAATCCGCTTGTGGCTTTCGGCATCCAGGAGAGCTTTAAGTGTTCGTGCAAAGTTGACTCTGTACTAACTGTGTAAAATGAGTTCCCAATGCTTCCACCTTCGGGATTAAATCCGCAGGCAATGGCTAGTGCCTCTAACAGGGTAGACTTGCCGGACCCGTTTTCACCGACGAAAAAAGTAATGAATGAATCAAACTGGATCGCGTCCACTCCCGACAGTGCAGGGAGATGAAACGGATAAATGATCGTTTCCGGTCGGTTGACAATGCGAGCTTCACGTAAAAACATGGGCAGAACCCCTTTAAATATGGAGTCACTTTTGTTAAATCATAACACAAGCGGTTTAATTCGAATGATCTAGATCCAGATTTGATTGATTTCGACTTCGCGGTTGTTGGTTCAACAATTATATATTGGTACACATTATCCTAGTATTCAGATTTTGGTTAGGATTACTGAAGAGACGAAGGGGGGCGAGTTAAATTGGAAATAGTATCAAATGTAGATAAATTGGAATCAAAAAAATCCATGCAATCGACAATCGGTAAACTTGAAAATGGCTTATTCCAGATGACTCAGAAAGGTGCAAATACTACCTTAGTAAAGAAACGACTCAAGGCTATTTACATAGGTTTAGCCATGCTAGAAAACGTTTGGAATCAAAAACCACATAATTACACCAAGGAAGATCTATCAGAAGCTCGCAATGTTCTTACCGGCTTATTCCCATCAATTGAGAACAGTTATACTAAGTTAAAGGCAGGAAGTCCCCAAAGGACTCTTTTAAAAAGAAGAGTTAGGGCGTTGGAACTAGCGGTTCAAGCGATTGACGATCTTTCCAGTCAAAACCCGATTTACTAAGTAGGCGATAGGGGCTACCTCAAACATTATTCAGCTAAAGGGGTGCAAACCCGGCAAGGCTTAGAGTCAGAATTTTAAATATTTATTCTTTTGCGATATTTGACGGCTTACTAGACAAAAGGGCCGGTTACCTGAAGAAGCAGCAATTGAGGTGAGGTAGAGTGTTTCAACGATTTAAAAGCTATATAGATAGCCAGTACGGTAATCCCCGAGGCATTGTGTGTTTTCAGCAATCAAAAAGTGCAGGATTTGGCGGCCAAAAGTTATGCGCACTATATCATATTTATACACAAAATCATGCCACTTGACACGTAGCCTCTATGGGTGTAATTCACGCAAGAAAGGCCATGGCATAATTCTTGCTGGTATTAAATAGCCTATTACACCCACCTCTCCATGTAAAGCGCCATGATTTCTTATACGCATACTGTTGTATAGTCAAGGCTGCCAAATCCTGCACTTTTACTTTGCCATATACAGCGGAGTCGTTATGTTTGGTGATACGCCACAACGAACGCACGTCAACTCGATCACGGATCAATACCCGTGGACAACGGAAGCCACGATCAAAAACATAAACGTCGACGGCATTTCTTTGTCCGGTAGTCAAATGAACAGCAGCAGTACCGCGATGGGGGATGGAAACATGATGTACTTTCCCATTTCGGCGGGAAG
>DAHXLF010000017.1 GCA_027371755.1 Acidimicrobiales bacterium | reverse complement strand
TTGGAAAATATAGAAGGGTTTATGAATAAGGGTTCGGACGGTTTGAAGGACCTTCTAATCAAAAGGGGGATAGACAGGGCCGAAATTGAAAAGGCCATTTCAGAAGAATGGCTTGATCTTTTGGTGATTGACCGCTTAATCATGGGTGCGTCCACGCCTATGAACGAAGAAGAACTATTGGCTATCACCAACATCGAAAAAGATGTGGCTAGGAGATTTTGGAGAGCATTGGGTTTCGCCGAAGTTCCCGAAAACGAACAGATATTCAATGAACAGGATATCGAAGCAATAGGTATTATGCAGTCGTTGGTGGGAACGGGATTTGTTAACGAGGACAGAGCGGTTCAGCTGGCCCGAGTCATAGGATCTTCGGTTGCTAGAGTTGCCGAAGCCCAGATAACCATGGCACAGACCATTGAGATACCTGAGACTTCTTTGGAATCGGCGGAGATCTTGGCCTTTGTTTTGGATGATCTGGTTCCGAAGCTCTCGTGGTTGCTTGAATATGCGTGGAAACGTCAGCTGCAGTCGGTCTTGCGCAGGATTAGGATGCACAGATACGAAGGCTTCGACAACGCACAGGCCGAACTGGCCGTTGGATTTGCTGATATGGTAGGTTTTACCTATCTGTCTCAGCAGATAGATGAGAATCAACTGGTTGAAGTTGTCTCCAGGTTTGAAACTTTAGCTCACGATACGGTTATCGCTGGAGGCGGAAGAATCGTCAAAATGATAGGTGACGAGGCAATGTTTGTTGCTGATTCGATCGAGGCCGCTGCTTTAATCGCACTCGATCTCGTTGATATCTACTCGGACGATGACTTATTAAGTGATATAAGAGTCGGATTGAGTTACGGACCTGTATTGGCGTGGGACGGAGACTATTTTGGTACGGTGGTGAACCGGGCCAGTCGGATTGTAAACATTGCCAATCCCGGTTCGGTTCTTACGACTCGTGAATTTTATGATGCACTTCTTGAAGACGATCGAGTAGATTTTAGTCCTTTAAGGCCGAGAGTACTTAAAGACATAGGCAGAGTGGAGCTGTTTTCACTTCAACGAAAAGGTGCAGATCCTTCCGTTTCCACGGGGAGATTGGGGCTTAGACTAAAGAAACTAAGCGATGTGCTACGTGATTTAGATGAGTTGCGTGAACAGGGACAAAAACTTGTATCTAATGTTACGCAATCAGATTCAGTCAAGTCTGATAGTGACGATACCGAAAGCCCTAAGATCAACGCTACCATTAAAGGGCTCAATTGGATTGCCAAGCAGATCGACAACAACTCCTGACGATTCTTCTATGACGGCTTTTGTTGTTGAATCGGTGGGGTTGAACAGTCTAACTTCAAGTTTTCCTTGCGATCTTACGACTGACGAAATTTCACAATTTTGAACTTTTAATTTGGGGAACTTGTTATCCTTATTTGAACTTCCGTTACCTTTTAAAACCTTAAATGGCATAGTATATTTTGCCTTAGCCTCATATACGTTTATGTTGTCATCCGTAGAAACGGCGTAGGAAAAATATTGTTTGCCTTGCATTTGGGCATCGGTGGTTTCCAGATTGGGTCCCGCCGACAACGGTCTGTTTGTCATTGTAATTCGACTTAAGTATTTCACCGCCCTTAGAAGCGTAATCGCAAGAGAGAAGGCTTTATCATCTTTTATGTCTATAAGTTCGTATTCTCCAACGCAATTCATAATAACTGTGATGTTACCAGCTTTAACAAAACTCAACGCCGGAAACGTGGGGAGTCCGACCTCAGAAGGTCCGCTTTCTGAAACAAGACCTCTTTTAACTACACCAAAGGCAGTGTCTGCCTCTGAGGTCGCAGTCCCGTTTGCAACAGGAAATACTGTTCTCAGTCTGTGATCTTTTGCGAAGTTATCCATGAAGTGACTAACCCTCATAAAGTTTTCGTTGGCATTTAATTCCACCAGAGTGAGAATTCTAAGCTCCGTCTGACCTTCACGTTGCCGCGAGGCGTCGCTAACTGCCTCAGGTATGAGGTAAGTTCTGTCTATAGTTACAATGGCTCTAATAGGTCCTTGCTCTGTCACCTGAACCGAAGTTGAGGCAGGGGTTTCCACCTCTGTATCAAATTCGGGCGGCGAGTAGTTGTATGTATCACCTTGGTCTCCAGAATCAACTATTTTATTAAACCCCTGTATTCCGTTAATTGAAAATGTGCCGTCGGATCTATCTATTATTGCCGTTAAAAATTTATTGCCTAATTGAATCGTCGAATCACTCTGTGTCAAACTGATTTCAATAAAATCAGTTTGAATTTTTAGAGGCTCGAGACTCAAACCGGATTGTTCTTTGGCTATTGCCAATAGACGTTGCTTCGGGGATGACGACAGTGAGACCTCTACCATATTGTCGGGCTGTTCATCCAATACGTTCTTTAGGCTCAAATGGGCGGTATCTACGGAAAACTTTGGGTTGGGAGCCGAGTCTATATGTACGCGGACTTTGGTTAACCCTTCTTGAGCGCTAATATCTACACCCACAACGAAAGTCTTGTCGTCGATTTGGTTCGAATTCAGTTGAGTTAGTATAATGGCGACTTCACTTGATTTAAGTTTTATTAAAGGTGCTTCAAATCCCGTTCCGGATTTTAAGAGTACCTGTGTCCCCAAGATTTCGTCGTGATTATCAATTTCGAATTCTACGATTGAGTCTATTGTTTTAGCGCTTGGATTTAGTACATAGTCGCAATCGTCTTCTACTTGAGTCGTTAAATTGGTATACAATTCATCTAAAAGAGCATTGCAAATCTGCCGTACTTCCAAATAGCGGGTTTTAACAATTTCGACTACTTCGTTAATACTGCATGCGCAAATTGAATCGTGAGCAGAATTTTGAATTAAAAGTTTCCAAATGATTTTTAAATATTCCGTAGGCCACGAATCTGAAAATATTGCATAAAGTGGTTCCAAAAACTGCTCCGTCAGCATCTCTGCCTGCCTGGCAAGTAATCTAATGTCCGTCCGGTTTGAGGTTACTCCCATCAACAGGTTGGAGTAAGCTGAAGACCTGAGTTCGCCTTGGTGTATCGATAAATTTTGTCTTAACGATGTTGAAGGTTTTACTATGGACGACTTTAAATCGGTAATTTCGAAATCGTAGTCGTCTTGCACTTGATTGGCGGCTTCAATTACATCTGGAAGAAATCTTTGGAAAAACAGATGATCTGAACCGTTCATATATAGCAAAGGGTCGCCTTTGACAAATTGGGCCAAATGTTCCATATATCCGCGTACACGGTTTATCAGGGCTTGAGGATCGTTCGGAAGAGTCGCGCCGTTTCCGTAACCTGACATTAAAAATTCGGCTATGACTTCCGATTTATCCAATGCCTGCCAAATAAACTGATGGTGTTTAATCTGTGACGGAACACCTCGCCACACAACCGCAGTATCCATATTTGCCAATTTTAAGATTTGAGGCATTTGGGCGATATGACCAAACATGTCCGGAAGATAGCCTAAGGGCATATGACCGCTGTATTCTGCGGCTTTGTTAATCCCAAGTTGTAAGTTCCTTAAGATGGTTTCGCCGGAAACCAAAAACTCGTCCATCAAAATGTACCACGGCCCCATTGCGAGTCTGTCTTGCTTGGAAAGATTAATTAACCTTGTTCTGTTCTCGGGTCGTATCTCCAGATAATCGTCCAATACGGCCATCTGCCCGTCGAGCATAAATGTTTTAAAGGATCCATTTGATTCCAAAAAATCAAGGAGCGAATCAATTAAATTAACCAGTTTTGTTCTATATGTTTGAAACGGCAGATACCATTCTCGATCCCAATGAGTGTGCGGAACAATGTTAACTTTGTGTGACATATAACAAGATTAATGGCAAACTGACAATTAATTCAATAGACTGTTAAATTAAAAGGGCGAATTAAACAGATATCGAATTTTAAGAACGGCTAAATCTTTTTTTGATCAACAAAAGCTTTATTGGAGGCGAACATGAAAACATTGGCTCTAGGATGTGATGATTGGGATGAATTTTGTGATGATATTCTAAATTTTAACTCCGAACTGTTCAGTGTAGCGACAACAATAAAAGACACTTCATGGGCAAAGGTGGGATTTGAAGTGGCAGAACTTGTAGTTTCAAATGAGGTGGATTTTGGAATTGCAGTCTGTTGGACAGGAACCGGTGTTTCAATAGCCGCTAACAAAATAAAAGGAGCTAGAGCAGCTCTGTGTTTTGACGTGCAAACGGCTGCCGGAGCCAGAAAATATAACGATGCAAATATTCTGGCTTTAAGTCAACGATCTGTAGGCAAGGGATTAAAGTTTGAAATTATAGAGACTTTTCTTACTACCGAACCCGATAAATCCGAATTAGACAATATAAATTTCGTTAATGGCAAACAATGATCGCCGTTTTGAGCTAACCTAAAACTCATGGCAACATTTTTAATGCTTTCAAATCTTGGTCCTGACGGCGCTGCACGGCTGCGAGATAACCCCGAAAGACTTTTAGAAGTAAATAAGGAAGTCGAAAAGATGGGAGTTAAGGTTATTTCCCAGTGGGCACTTCTGGGACAGTATGATTTTTGTACGATACTGGAGGCTCCCGATGAAAAAGTTATGGCTAAAGTTGCCGTAACTTTGGGTTCGCGAGGAACGCTGAAAACAGTAACTTTGTCGGCCGTTCCGGTAGAAGAGTTTCTAAAGTCAGTTAAAACAAACCTCGATTAAACGGCAAAGATCACCAAGTAACCAAGATCACCAAGTAACCAAGATTACCAAATGACCAAGATTACCAAATGACTTGGGCAAAAAATGAAAATCTAATTCGTTGCAATTCTTAATCTTTATTAAGGAGCGAGATAATTTCATTGCTCTTAAAGCAACTTGTTATTAGACCACTTGTTATTAGACAACCGTTTGAAAAGAAGATATTGCTTTTAATAATTTCCTAAAGTTGTGAATACATAAATACGATTTAAATTACAAGCCAAATCAATTATTAACCTAACAGTACGAAAAAGTTGAGTCCGTTAATTTTTGGATTTAGTTTGCTAAAGGAGCAATGCTTAAGCAAGTTGAAGAGAGTTTATAAATGTTAAATCCACCACATATTCTTTTTTTTGGATTTTCTAATATGATCCAGAAAGAAGTGTTGAGAAATTTCAGAGTCCTCAGAAGCTCTTTTGACAAAAAACAATGTTTCGCCGGTTTGAGATGTCGTGATGGTGGAAATTATGTATCCGCTTGACCAGTCACCGTCAAATTTATTTTTAATTTCGACCTTATCGCCGACCTTAAAGTCCGGTTCGTTCGGTTTAATTAAATCTTCGTTGGTCTCTTCGCTTGTCATCGTATTGTCGTATTGAAATGACTAATATTAAATATCCTAACTTAAATTACGAAACCAATCGCAAAATTTACGGTGATAGGTTCGTGGCAGGGGCAGATGAAGTTGGTAGGGGTGCTTGGGCCGGACCCGTTTCAGTGGGAATTGCCGTGTTGGATTTAGATCGACTTAGTGATGCTCAAAATCTTTTGGATTCAGGACTTAATGACTCAAAAAAACTTTCGAAGAAAAAAAGAAAGGAACTTTATAAAGCTGTAGTCGAAGTTGTCGCTGATTTCGCGGTAGGACATGCGACAAATAAGATTTGTGACGACTACGGCATGTCGGCCGCAATCGGAATTGCCGCCATTGAAGCAAAGAGTAAATTAAAGGTTAGCCCGGAACATTACCTTATTGACGGCCCTACTAATTTTACAAATTTTGTCGCAGATAAAATTAAAACTTGTATAGTAAAAGGTGATTCGGTCAGCATGGCAATTGCGTCTGCATCCGTAATCGCCAAAGTTACCAGAGATGCAATTATGGATGAGTTTCACGACGTTTATCCCGATTATGGGTTTTCTGAAAACAAAGGCTATCCCAGCAAGGATCATATTCGGGCGCTTCAGAAGTTTGGTCCTTGCATACTGCACAGAACTTCATGGAAATTTATGGAAAAGATTTCTCACTATAAGTGTTAAAAGTTACCACTTAAATAGCATTTGTGCAAAGTAAAAATTAGATATAAGATTATAACTATAAAATAACTAATATATAAAATATGGAAGAAAAAAAGTAACGAGCCAACGTAATGAACCACATTATATGGAAGTTGAAGAGTAAGAGCGACAATGGCTAACGAGTTTGATATAGATGCATTGCTTGATCAAGCGCTGGGAAATATACATCCCGATGCTAATAAGGGTAATGACGATAAATCGGTTTCAGAAAATGAGACCTTATCAACTTTGAGCAATGTCGAAGCCGAACCTCCCGTTTCAAATCTTAATAATGATTTGCATCCGGGTGAATCGCGGCAATCTAGCGACCGAGCATCTACTAAAAGTAAGTTGCAAGAGTTGAGAACTGAAATTGCAAATGCGTCCAAGTCATTTAATTTTGACGATACTTTAAATGCTGCTTTCTCTGAAAAGGGTGATCCTCAACCAAATTCCGACAGAGTTTTTGACATTGGCTACAGCCAAGGAAGCGTCATATCTAACGGCCAGTCTCCTGATTTTAAAAATATAGATGCACCAAAACCGGCCGTTCAGGAAGATTGGACGAGTAATTTTAATCCTGAAGATATCGTAAATAATTTTAATCAGCCAAAACCGGCAGTTCAAACTCTAAACGGTTCACAAGATGCCTTTGTATCTAACAACGGCAATCAAAGTAATTTTAGTAATGGTAGCACGGCGGGAATTATTAGCGCACCTGACTTGAGGGCTGTTTCTGACAATGGTTCTAAAGCGGAACTTAAGCACGAGTCCATCGAATCTGCTCTAGATAATGTCTTGGGGGTATCTGAAAATTCGGTACTTCAGGCAGAAAATAGTACTCAAGATAACGTGGCGATTGTTTCAGGCGATGTGGATATAGACAAACTTTTAGCCGCGGAGTTTGATGACGATTTTCCAGCTTCGTTTGCTTCCGCTCCACCACCACCACCGGCAGTATCAGCTCCTCCTCCACCACCGCCGGTAGTATCACCTCCACCACCACCACCGGTTATTGCCCCACAGGAAGTTCGACCGCCGATTAATTTACCTCATCCGCAACCTGCGATACCTAAATATGTCGCTGAAGAAGGAGTACTGGCAACTCCGCCGCCGATAACTGGATCCGAAGTATCGCTAAGCGATGGCGTGGATGACATGCTTAACGGATTGCTGGATGATATGAAGTCCGGTCAAAATAGGCAACAAAATCGACGGGATGCGGTTATGAGCGAATTCAATTCGATGGCAGCCACCTCCAAGGCATCTACTCCGCCGCCGGCTCCTGCCAATTCGAATATTCGTCCTCCGAAAAAGACATATGCGTTTCCAAAACAGAATACAACGGATTCGCAGCAATTAAGTGAGCAACCTGCAATTGAGGATGACTCGCAAGATAACCAACCTCTAATTGGTATGCAACCGATTATTATTAAAAAAGGTACCGTTAAGAAGCTGAAAAGAAAGTAACGCAATCAGGCAACTTCAATAATTAAGGTTGTTATTTAAGATTAAGGTTCTTCTAGTAATTTACGGCAACTTAGCAGACAATTTGGCAGATGGAAATTATCAACTGTTTATAAATCGCTCAATCCGCAATCTTACACTCATCTTCTATTCAAGTATTATCTTCTAAGCCTTGCTGGATAATTTATAAAAGTTGCATGCATCCAAACTGATTTATCCGAACTGGGACATTCAAGGCGGGACATTCAGGGCGGAATTTGACTGCAAAAAAAGCAAGGTTTATTTTTACCAGATGCCGCTAGTGTTTTAAATTTTAAGTTTGGTATTAAACTGATATCGGCTAGTTTATTTGCCGCTAGATACGGCGTCCGATAATGACGAAGATAACAATGAATAAGTGATTCTAGCTATTTTAGTAATTAGACCGGTCAAAACGTTTAGTGAATTCTATAGCTAAGATATTATATTCAGTGGAAATCAAAGAGCAGGAAAATAAAAAACAAGGTTGGGTTAGGGGGCTTTTACCATTCGTTTTGGCACACAAACGAGATCTATATGTATCTTTCGTCGCGGCAATAGCGGGTACTTTGTTTACTTCAGTGCTGCCTCTTATCCAACGACAGATAGTTAATACAATTGAACTGAATCATACACTTCACGATGTTAATGTATACGTAATTTTGATGCTGATACTAGGCATTGCATCTTTTTGTGCCGCTTTCATAAGGCGATATTGGGGTGGAAAAGTCTCGCTGCACGTGCAAAATGATTTGAGAAATGCAATTTTTCAACATTTGCAACGACTGGATTTTGCTAAGCATGATGAGTTGGACACCGGTCAATTGGTTTCAAGAGCCAATTCGGATATTGGTTTGATTCAGGCGATTTTGGCTTTTGGTCCTATGATGTTTTCTAACTTCGTAACTTTGATACTGTCGCTTGTAATAATGATTGTTCTGTCTCCGCTTCTGTCGGTAGTTGCCATCTCAATCCTCCCGTTAATGTTTTGGGTTTCATTGCGGTTGAGGGATGCGGTTTTTCCTTCGTCTTGGATCGCACAGCAACAGGAGGGCGTCATTGCAGACGTGGTAGATGATACGGTTACCGGAATTCGAGTGGTAAAGTCTTTCGGCGCCGAAGCTCAAATGTCTGAATCAATTAAAAGGGAGTCAAAGAGACTTTTTAATTACAGAAACAGAGTTTACATAACAATGGCAAAATTGCAGTCGACTCTTCAAGCTCTTCCCTCTATCGCTCAAGTTGGAATTTTGGCTCTCGGCGGTTATCTTGCGGTGAAACACGAAATTTCTTTAGGTACTTTTTTGGCCTTTTCGACTTATTTAATTTCACTGGTCGGACCAGTACGAATGTTTGCCGGATTTATGGCTTTTGGCCAGCAGGCAAAAGCCGGTGCCGAAAGAGTGTTTGATCTGCTCAATTCCACACCGGAGGTCGCCGATAGGGGCGACGCCACCGAGTTGACAACCGTTAAGGGCCAAATAGTCTTTGATGACGTTCATTTTGGCTATACATCCGAAAATCCGATTTTAAATGGATTGTCATTTTTGGTGAACCCGGGGGAGACCGTAGCTTTGGTAGGCGCCTCTGGATGCGGAAAGTCTACTGTATCGATGTTGGTTCCCAGATTTTATGACGTTTCTTCTGGACGCGTATTGATCGATGACAAGGATGTCAGAGAATTTACGCTTTTAAGTTTAAGAGATAAGATCGGGTTTGTATTTGAAGACAGTTTTTTGTTCTCGGAATCTATCAGAAATAATATAGCTTTCGGCAATTCACGAGCAGATTTTGATCAAATTGTATCCGCGGCCAAATCAGTCGAAGCTGACGAGTTTATTAAAGAGTTGCCTGATGGTTACGATACCGTTGTCGGCGAAAAAGGCCTGACGCTGTCCGGAGGGCAACGTCAACGAATTGCTTTAGCCAGAGCCTTAATTTCAAATCCCATGATTTTGATTTTGGATGATGCAACCAGTGCCGTCGACGCATCCACCGAAGAAGAGATACATAAAACTCTTTCTAAGGTTATGTCGAATCGAACCACTGTATTGATTGCCCACCGGAGATCAACGATAAATTTAGCCGATCGAATAATTCTGATAGATGAAGGACAAGTGGTAGACACGGGTACCCTAGAGGAGTTGTTTGAAAGAAGCCCGTTGTTTCGCGCGCTTTTGACAGGAGATGATGCAGATCATGTTTCATCGGCATCCGATTTGGAATCAATCAGCGAAGTGGATAACGGTGCCGATTCGATTGAAGTACCTGAAATTACACCTCAGTGTTGGCCTTATGACAGTTTGGAAGATTCTTTAAATGTTGGTGGTATGAAACTCGGAGTTTCTGGCCTTGGTGCGGGTATGGGCGGCGGCGGCGGGATGATGGGCAATATCGGAGCTATGCTGGCGCCGACAGAGGAGTTGTTGAATAAAGTAGCAAAGCTGCCTTCTACGGAGTTTGATACAAAAGTTGACGTAAAGATTCTGGAACAATACGAAAACGGCTTTGCATTTAAGAAATTCTTAAAGCCGTTTTACTATGCTTTTATTTTCGGAATTATTTTGGTTTTGATAGAT
This sequence comes from Acidimicrobiales bacterium, assembly GCA_027371755.1. GTDB lineage: Bacteria > Actinomycetota > Acidimicrobiia > Acidimicrobiales > JABEUL01 > JAJZNL01. The sequence goes on along the minus strand of DAHXLF010000017.1, from coordinate 18,025 downwards.
ACGGTTTTAACGGTAGCTGGACCGCTTTTAATTAAGACGGGGATCGACAACGGTGTGTCAAAAGGATCTACAACGTTTTTGTATGTAGCGGCCGCAATTTTTTTAGCGGCGGTATTGTTGGATTGGCTGGATTCCTATTTTGAAATTAAATATGTAGGAAAAGTTTCGGCTCGAATCTCTTACGCATTAAGGGTAAAAATATTTTCGCAACTTTTAAGACTCGGTATGGACTTTTATGAAAGGGAAATGGGCGGAAGGGTGATGACCCGAATGACAACCGATGTCCTTACTATAGGTCAGCTGGTTCAAACGGGTCTTATTGCCGCGTTGGTCAATATTTTTACATTCTTTATGGTGGGGATTGTATTGTTTATAACTAATATTAAATTGGCATTGGCGGCCTTTGCGGTAGTGCCGTTGCTCGCTGTCGCAACTCAGTGGTTTAGAGTGGAATCAGCTAAAATATACCGCTTGGCCAGAGATAAAATTGCCGTTGTCAATGCAAATTTGCAAGAAGGTATTTCCGGAATCAGAGTCTCTGTCGCCTACAATCAGGGACAAAAACAAAATAATGATTTTGAAAAACTCTCCGTAAGTTATTTAAATTCCAGAGTAAAGGCACAATGGTTGGTATCAATCTACTTTCCGATGGTACTGTTATTTTCGGATATTTCTGCGGCTTTGGTTATGGGTTACGGTTCGCATTTGGTAATTCAAAAGCAGCTGCAGATTGGAGCTCTTTTAGCTTTTATATTGTTGGTTAATCTGTTTTTTAGTCCCATCCAACAGCTGTCTCAGACTTTTGACCAATACCAGCAGGCTGCGGCTTCATTAAATAAGATAAATGAATTAATGCATGAAACCGTAATTGTGGACCAGGATCACCATAGCATCGACTCGTTTGATTTTAAAGGGAATATCGTTTTAAAGAACGTAAGTTTTAGATATCCGGGTTTTAATTCTGAAGTATTGGACGCCGTTAATTTAACCGTCAACGCTGGAGAGACTTTGGCGATTGTAGGTCAAACAGGTGCCGGTAAATCTACCATAATAAAACTTTTGGCTAGATTTTATGATCCCGATTCCGGCTCAATTGAAATTGACGGAAATACTTTGAAAGATATCGATCCCGTATTTTATAAAAAACATATTGGATACGTACCTCAAGAAGCCCATCTTTTCACTGGGACCATTAGAGACAATATCGCCTTTGGAAGGGAAAATGTTTCCGATTTGGACATAGAGAATGCCGCAAGAGCCGTCGGTGCTCACTCATTCATATCTAAGCTTACGAATGGGTATCTAGAGAAGGTTAAATCTCAGGGCAAGTCACTGTCTTCGGGACAACGACAATTAATATCACTTGCTAGAGTTAAGTTGGCAGATCCCAAATTTTTACTTTTAGATGAAGCTACGGCTAATTTGGATCTCCATTCGGAACATATAGTAACCAAAGCTATGAATGCCGTAGCTTCATCGACTACGACTGTGTTAATAGCTCACAGGTTGCAAACGGTAATGATGGCAGATTACATAGCCGTTATAGATGACGGAAAGGTAGCACAATACGGAACGCATAATGAGCTGATTATGCAAGATGGGGTTTATAAAAAGATGTGGGAAGCATTTGTTGCACCCGCCGCCTAGATCCGTTAACTAAATTGACAGATAGCGTGAATATGCCATTATGGTGAAGATACCATTTTGTACCTAAACATCTATAAAATCGTATACATGTTTAATTTAAGTCGTATTTGACGATTTGACCAACACGGTTTGAATTCTTAAAGCACATTTATATTTAAGAATATTAAAGATATTAAAGTTTATTGTTTAATTCGGCGAAATTATTGGAATGAAAATCAGTCAAAAAAGAGTGTTACGGTGACCGAAAATCTTAACCCGCTTAAGGCGATTACAGACAGAATAAGATCTGTTCGAAATTTAACTTCAATCCATAAGTCTTTGTTTGATCTTATTGTTCAACCGGAAAGACTGTTGGAGGTGTCTGTATATCTAAAGCGCGACTCCGGTGAGTTAGAAATTTATAAGGGTTACAGAGTTCACCACGATACGTCTCGCGGACCGGGCAAAGGTGGAATTAGGTATCATCCTGATGTGACAGCTGATTCGATAACGGCACTTGCTGCTGAAATGTCTTTAAAAACGGCATTGGTGGACATACCTTTCGGAGGGGCCAAAGGCGGAATCGCCTGTCATCCTGAAACTTTTTCAGAAGCTGAGCTGGAACGTTTGACCCGACGTTATGCCATAGAAATTAATCCGCTGGTTGGAACATATAAAGACGTTCCCGCTCCAGATGTGAATACTAATGAAAAAGTCATGGCATGGTTTGCTGATACAATTTGGGCGCTAAACGGTCAAAATACGACTTCGGTGATAACGGGTAAGCCTCTGGCTTTGGGAGGCGTTCTTGGACATCAAGGGGCTACATCTTTGGGAGTTCTAATTACCGTTAAAAATATTTTGGAAAAACATAATAATACTTTGGCGGGTAAAAAGATAATATTGCAGGGCTTTGGTAAGGTAGGCGGGCCTTTGGCCTTTTTGCTGCATTCTGCGGGAGCCAAAATTGTGGCCATAGGTGACATAAGCGGAGCTATCTATAATCGATTTGGTATCGATGTGGTTTCACTTGGAGCTCATCTTAAAAATGGCGGTTCGCTTAATGGTTTTAATCACGCCGAGGTAATTGACCAAAAAGAGATGTGGGCTTTAAAAGCCGACCTAATTATACCGGCTGCGCTGGAAAATGCCATTGACTCAAAAATCGCTGAAGTAATTGACTGTAAATATATTGTAGAAGCCGCAAACGGTCCCGTAACTGAAGCAGCCGATGAGATATTGTCCCAAAGGCAAATAGTTGTGGTGCCCGATATTTTATCGAATGCAGGCGGGGTTATATCCTCTTCGTTTGAATGGGCTCAGGATCGTCAGGGATATAGTTGGGATGCCAAAACCGCAACGGATCGTCTGACCAATAAGATGACCGAAGCATTCGAAGAGATGTGGGCACGCTCTCAGGTTAATAAGATTTCCTTACGCCAAGCATGTCTGTTGATAGCTGTCGAACGGCTGGCTCTGGCACATACCTATAGAGGTACCTTCCCTTAAAAGCCGCCATAAATATGAAATTTGGTGTAAAATATCACCATCATTGAGTTTGATTCCGATTATGGAAAGTTGTATAACTAAGTTTAATTTAACGGCGTTTAAGTATTAATTAACCGGTTAGATATTAGATAAATAAGAATTTATGGAAATTTAAAAGTGATTGACAGTTGGCTTGGTATTGAGCCCGCACCGACAATAATTTTAGGGCAGACGGCGGCAGATGAAAGACACAAAGGTAAAGCGGTGTCAGCTGGCAGTTTGGACGATAATTCAGAATTAGACGGCCGTAAGAAAAGATCTTCAAATACAAAAATAAAGATAGTGGATGCATTATTGGATTTGGTTAACGAAGGTGATTACCGACCGACCGCAAGACAGATAGCAGTTAGGGCCGGTGTGTCCGAACGATCAGTCTTTCAACATTTTACGGATCTTAACGAGCTGCACAGCGCTGTAGGACAGAGACAGTTCGACAGGCTTGTGAAGTTTAGAGCTCCAATTTCTAACAAGTTAGATTTTCAGCAAAGGCTTAGAATTTACGTAAACCAGCGTGCAAAGATTCTTGAAGCGGTTACACCGATAAGACGAGCGCTTGTAGTCATTGAGCCTACTTCCACTTCATTGTTGAAGCTTCGTCAGACCTTTCATCAGATGAACATTAGCCATATCGAAGAAGCGTTTAAACCGGAATTTGAGCTTGAGATAACTGATCCTTCATTGGTTGTAGACGCCGTTGAGGCCGCAACTTCGTGGCACTGTTGGGAGTCAATAAGATTTCAAGGATATTCTGTATCTCGAGCAAAGAAGATATTGACGCTTACGGTTGGCTCGATATTAAGAAGGTAATTTAATTCGGTAGGTCGAAGTGGTTGGCTCAAGATCTATATCATGAAATTTAAATTGGTTAGAACCTGTTCGACAATATTTTGATTGCCCGAAACTTTAACGTCGGATTTGACCTGTTGGTAGTTTTTTCTGCCTAAGAGTAGGCTTATTAATGTTTTGTGGCTTGTTGATGCTTCATTGACTGTTTCGTCAACTACGTTATTTGAAGACAAAGGTTCGTACGGTTCATGAACGAATGCCCCTCTTCCGTTTTCTTTTGCAATCATAAATGTGTATCCGTTTTCGAATTTATTAAATATATTTTCGGAAAAATCCAACTGTGAGTGTGTCAAGACTGAAAGTTTAAACAAACCGTTATTGTCTTGAATTGATTTTGCAAATGTCTTAGGTAAAGTTGAGATCGAGTAGTTTAATGCCAAAGCCGAACTGGTCGAGACATCGTCAAAGTTAAGATTAAGAGCGTTGTTGATGTCCTGCATGTGAGCCCAGCAGTCGAGTAGCCTTATCAGGCACTGATCTTCAAGGGTTTGTTGTCCGATTGGAGTCCAGGCGGGTGCGCTTAAATCTTCTTGAGTTAGATTCTTTAAGTATTGCATTCTTGGTTCGGTAACGGATTCAAGCTCTTCTATTAATTGAGATTTGTTGTAGGACCTTCTTAGGTCGACTTCGTTTTCGTTTAAAACACCGAGTTCATTTTTTGTATTTGAGATATCGTCTGCTTTGTGGGCTGTAAACTCGTTACCTAAAAGCCAGGATTCAATGGAAATAATATGTGACAAGTTGTCTTGAACGTTCCAACCGGGGCAGTCCGTGGGTGTTTGTAATTGATTTACATTAAGTGACTTTGCTAGGCTTGTTATCTCAGCTAAAGTTTCAATTAGGCAGTGTGTAGTTTTAGGTCGATGCATACAAAGATTTTAATCATTTTATTGAGCAATTTGAGCCAAGTGTAATTTAAATTTAGTTATAAAGTTTTAATGGACGAAGTACTGATCTGCAAGGATCTTAAAAAGAAATTTGGGTCGAGACAAGCCGTCGACGGAATATCGTTTTCCGTAAATAAGGGACAGTGCTATGGATTATTGGGCCCGAACGGTGCCGGAAAGACTACAACGATTTCAATGGCTTGTGGCTTAATGGAGAGAGATTCCGGCGAGGTTATCGTTGACGGGAAACCTCTTTTGCATACCTCAACGAATGAAAAGATGGCCATCGGCTACGTTCCTCAAGATTTGGCGCTGTATCCAGAGTTAAGCGTATCTGACAACATAAGATTCTTTGGAAGACTATACGGGATAAATTCTAAAGAGCTTACAAAAAGAATTGATTCTGTTTTGGAACTTGTGGGACTGTCCGACAGGAAGGGTGACAGAGTCAATACATTTTCTGGCGGAATGAAGCGTCGCGCCAATATTGCCGTCGGGCTGGTTCATTCGCCTCTCCTTTTGGTCTTGGACGAACCTACCGTAGGAGTTGACCCGCAGAGTCGTAATGCAATTTTGGAGGCGGTGCAGAATTTAATCAGCGGCGGCTTGGCTGTTTTGTACACTACTCATTACATGGAAGAAGCCGAGAGGCTTTGTAATCAAATTGGTATAGTCGACAGCGGAAAGCTCATTGCAGAAGGATCAAAACACTCACTTGTAAAAACGATCGAAACAGGTAAAAGAATCAATATTAAATTTGATGAGTTTAAAAATAGCTATTTACAGATTTTTAAGGAGATACCTTTCATACAGCACGTTGAGCAAAAGGCAAATGAAATTGAGATTGTATTGACCGACGAAAATATCCAGATTGCCGATATATTTCAGTTTGTTAAAGAAATTGCTCCTTTTATAATTGCCGCTGAAATTGTGGAACCGGATTTGGAATCGGTATTTTTATCATTGACAGGCAAGGAGCTGAGAGACTGAAAACTCCAAGCTATCTAAAATCCGTCATTACGGTACTACTTTTGGATATAAAGCGTCGCCTCAAAGACAAAAGTGCAGTTATAAATTCGTTTGTAGCGCCGATTCTTTTGGCTACTATTCTGGGGTTTGCTTTTGGTGGAAACAAATCCGTAAGTCTTCTTAAAATTGGAATAAGTACCCAGGGATTATCTCCGAGTACGGTAAAACTTGTTCATGAATCCGTTTTAGAATCGGCTCTTCCTAATTTAATTAAGGTAAGTTACTTTTCCCAGGATTCTCAATTAAAACAATCAATTAATTCAAAGAGTATCCAAGCGGGAATTATAGTTCCCCCGAAGATATTGAACAAATCTACCATCTTTAACTTAATTAAAAATGTGAGCGGAGTGTTCAATGCGACTTTTTTGACTTCTGACCTAAAAGGCGGCAATGCCGAAATTGTCACAATCTCGGCAAATCAAACCGCAAAGGAGGTCGCAAGCGGAATAGCTTCGGCTATTTACGGAAAGATATATACGGGAATTTTAGTTGGAACGGTCTATGCCGAGATTGACCACAGTAACCTAAACTCTTTCGTGGCAGTGTCACAGAAGGCCGCAATCGAACCTTTAAATGCGGTTTTGCGATCGTCGGATTTCGGCAACGGTAAAAATATTATCGGATATTATGCACCGTCCATGGCAATAATTTTTTTATTTATAGGCGCGGGTTTGGGCACAATCTCCATCGTTGCCGAAAAAAAAGGTGGAACTTTGGCAAGGCTGGCAGCGGCTCCTGTAAAGTCATCTTCAGTTGTTGTCGGAAAAATCTTATCTATTCTGGTAACTTCGTTGGTATCCATTCTGGCATTGTGGTTTGAGACTGAACTTTTCTTTGGGGCATCGTGGGGAGATCCAGCCGGTGTATTTTTAATGTGCGTGGCGACAACTTTGTCTATGTGCGGTTTGGCGATATTTTTGACCTCTTTAGCCAGAGACGAGCAGCAAGCGTTTGTGGCGTCTGTCATAGTTGGTTTTGTTTTGGCGCTGCTGGGAGGCAATTTTTTCCCGCCGGGTTCTCTGCCGCCTTTTATGCAGACGCTGTCTCTTGCGACACCAAACGGCTGGGCTCTTGTGGGGTTTGGAAGACTGAGTCAGGAGGGTGTTAATCTTGCCGGCGCTATAGGTCCGATTACGATTTTATTGGTGATAGCTCTGGCCTTGGGATCATTGTCGCTTATAAGAATAGGTCGGGTAGTGGAGCTGTGAAGGTTTTAACAGCAATATTGTGGGTCAACAGAAAGCGTGCAGGCAAAGACTACAGAATTGTAATTGTTGCGTTGCTTCTTCCGGTTTTTATAATGTTTCTAGTGGGAACGGTATTCGGCGGACGACAGAGATCACCTGTCGGACTTGTGACAAATACACCGAACAGCTTTTCTAACAGGGTTCAGTATCTTATGAATTCAAACCCGCAATTGACAATTCGATACTATCCTTCCAAAGCGGCATTAGAGGACAATCTTTTGCGTGGAAGAATTGTCGCTGGATTAATTATCCCCGACAACGCTATGGTTGATATGAAAAAAAATCAAACCATTAACTTGGATTTGATTGCCCCTGCGGGTCAAGCTGACTCATACGTTGCCAGAGCGCAAATCATAGCCACAGTAGAGGCGGTGTCTACGGAATTTAGTGCGGCAAAATTGGTCTCATTGAATAATGAGGGTTTGTATTCGACAGCCTTAAACAAGGCCAGAGGAATAACAGATCTTGTTCTTAAAAAATATGACTCACAAAAAAGTTCCGCACCGAATCCTTACGATTATACAACTCCGTCTAATCTTGTTCTTTTCGTATTTTTAATGTTATTGGGGGCGTCTTCGACAATTGTGGAGATGAAACAGCTTAATATTTTTACGCGAATGCTGGCAACACCAGCAAAGCCGTTTTTAATAGTGTTGTCGATGCTGCTTGGACTATTTTCGCTTGCTTTCGGTCAGTCTATAATGCTTATTTTTGTAGGTAAGTTCCTGTTTAATGTATCGTTTGGCTCACCTGTAGCACTGGTTTCGTTGCTCGTGGTTCTTTCAATTACAGCAGCGTCGGCAGGCGTACTTTTGGGTACGTTTGCCAAGTCTCCCGATCAGGCTATTGCTATGGGTACAGTGATCGGAATTTCTATGGGGATGTTGGGCGGCTGTATGTGGCCACTTGATATTGTGGGTCCCATAATGAAAACAATCGGTCACTTTGTTCCCCAAGCATGGGCGATGGATGCATTCGTTAGCCTAATCTACAACAAATCTTCAATCGGCGGAATTTTGACTGATCTTATAGTTTTGCTTGGATTTGCCCTGCTTCTGACGGTATTGGCGTCGTTTAGGTTAAGAAAAACGGTAGTTTCAAAGTAGCCTTATGTTGGCATCTATCAAAATATCTTTTGAAATGTTTTATAAGTTGTGTCCTTGCCATGCTGTTACAAATTAGTTTTTGATATAGTTTTTATAAGATTATTCGCTTAACACGTTCTGTAGTGCTATAATCACTTAAAGTAATTTGTAAGAGTATGCGGATTCGGCTATCGTTTATATATACCGTTGTCGCAGAATTATCAAGCTATATAAGTTAAGGGTTTGTTCGTTTTTTTTGTATTAAATAATGGAGGCTTTATTTTGAAGCCGGTACCGTCAATTATTCATGCATAAAAATAATTAGTATTAATTTTTAAGCATACTCTTTAAAAATTGGATAAAGTGCCGATTATATTGGCAGACTTAAAGTAAATTAGGTCAAAGTTTTAGCGGGTAGTGGTACGCGTATTTTAGAGGTTAATGGTTAGTCTGGAAATTAAAAAGTAAGATATCGCAATTGGCAATTAACATTGGTGATTTAGTCGGTAACGGCTAAATTTGTATTTATTTGCTCTTGAAAGTTCATAATGAACTATGATAACTTTATAAAGAGTTAATTGCATAAAGTATGGAAAGTTTTCAATTATCTTAAATGAGGATATTTATTAGATGAAAGTGGATGCCGGATTATCAGGAGGCGGTCGTCGTCGGCAGAGGAGCACCCAGCAGGTTGCTTCTGTGGAAGGATGGCCCGATTTTGCCAATGCCATGTTGGCAACATCTGTTATGCCTAAAGAGGAGATTGAGACAATCGTAAATCAGTCGGCTTCAACTGGGGCTGATTTTGTGCAATCAGTTTTGGGTTCTGGCCTGATTGACGACGAAGGTTATGCCAAAGTTCAGGCAAAACTTGCAAACTTAGAATATGTTGATTTGGACAAATATGCTTTCAATGCGGCAGCTGCATCACTTTTAAATGTTAAAATCGTAAAGCAGTATGGCGTATTGCCAATTGGGTGGAAGTTTGGAACACCGGTAATTGCGGCAACGGATCCCAGCAACATGTTGTTGATGGAAGAATTGAAGGGAATAATAGGTAGAGATTTTCAGATAGTTGTTTCTGGGTCCAGTAAAATTGCCAAGTACTCGACTCAACTTTATAAAGAGAATATTGCGCCTATTTTAAATCTTGCAGGAGGCAACAATATGAATGCTTCATCCGACGGAGTTGAGGACTCAATATTTGGGTCAATGTTTATTCAAGAAGACGGTGATTCTTCCGGTAAATCCACGCAAGCCGAACAACAAGCTCAGGAAAAGCCTAAGGCTTCGATACCGGCTGTGGCTCACCAGGTAAATGAGTCACCTCCACCTCCTCCTCCACCACCTCCACCAGCACCAGTAACTTCACAAGAAAGCGAGCCAGCCGAAATGTCTTCTAATGAATTTGATACCGATTTTGATTATGACGATGATTTAGAAAATTATGACTTGGGATCATTTACCGGCGGCGCAATACTCTTTGAAGATGATTTCGAGGAGTCCGGTTCTTCGGGCGATTATGCAAGCGATCTGAACTATCTTGAAGACTTCGGGATGGATGACAGCGGTGATGAAGATTCAATTCCTCCGCTGGCAAATGCGTTGATTGCCGCTGGAAGAGTAACTCCGGATCAGATGCAATCAGCTCTTGAGACGCATAGAAATACGGGCAAGCCTCTTTCTCAAGTTTTAACTGAGATGGGGGTAGTTACCGAAGCCGATTTAGTAAGAGCCATGGCGTCTGAGATCGGATTGGAATTTGTCGACCTCTCAGAGTATCCAATAGACGAGGCTACAGCTCAGCGCGTTCCAGTTGCTATTTCACGAAGACATAGGGTTTTGGCAATAGGTTGGGAAGGAGATGTGGCTTTAGTTGCCGTTGCAAATCCCTCTGATATGGTAGCCATGGATGACTTAAGGTCAATATTAGGTAAAGAATTTAGACCGCTGGTAGCTACACCTTCTCAGTTGGGCGAATATATAGATAAAATATATCGACTTGACGAAGAAACCGAATCTGCAGCCCAAGAAGCTGCGGCGGCAACGACCACCGGCGACCAACAAGTTGACATTACTAACCTAGAGTCCAGTAATGAAGACGCACCTGTTATTAGATTTGTGAACTCTGTTATATTACAAGGTTTAAATGAAAGAGCATCAGATATTCACATCGAACCGACCGAGACGGACTTAAGAGTACGTTATAGAATTGATGGTGTTTTGCATGATTTCAACCGAGCGCCGAAGTCAATATCAACTGCGGTTATAGCCAGAATAAAGGTCATGGCCGATATTAATATCGCTGAAAAAAGAATACCTCAAGACGGTAGAATTAGTCTGTCGGCGGGGTCAAGGAAGATTGACCTTAGGGTTGCAACCCTTCCCACGGTATACGGTGAAAAAATTGTTATGAGGTTGTTGGATAAATCAAATGCACTTTCAACGTTGGAAGATTTAGGATTTTATACCGACGTTTTGGATCGCTATGAATCCGCCTACTCCAAACCGTACGGAATGCTTCTGGTTACCGGACCGACTGGGTCAGGCAAGTCGACAACACTCTATTCAACTCTCAATATACTGAATAGTCCAGAAAAGCACATTATTACGGTTGAGGATCCCGTTGAATACCAGATTGCTGGTATTAACCAAATGCAGGTTAACGTTAAAGCGGGTCTTACCTTCGCATCTTCTCTTAAGGCAATGCTAAGAGGTGACCCCGACATCATATTGGTTGGAGAAATTAGAGACGAGGAGACCTCCAGAATTGCAATTGAAGCAGCTCTTACGGGTCACTTAGTACTTTCTTCGTTACATACAAACGAAGCATCGAGTACTCCGATGAGACTGTTGGAGATGGGAGTCGAACCATTTTTGGTAACATCGGCTCTCCGTTGCGTTATAACTCAAAGACTTGCAAGAAAGCTTTGTGAAAAATGTAAAGAACCCTATGAAGTGAGTGATGCCGACTTGGAAGCTGTAGGAGTAAGAGAGTCCACTGTGGCGCTTTCAAAAGAGAAATCATTGTTTAAAGCAGTCGGATGTTCGTCGTGTTCAAAGACCGGGTATAGGGGAAGAATTTCAATTTCAGAATTGATGATTAAATCCGAGGAGATAGAGCGGTTGATTTTTACCGGTGCCTCTACGGATGCTATACAACGACAGGCAGAAGCCGAAGGCATGATTCCTATGCGTCAAGATGGCTTTCGAAAGGCACTGGATGGATTTACAACAATTGAAGAAGTGTTAAGGGTGGTCGCATGAGCTATAAACCTACCGAGTGGTCTAAAAGACTCAGCGCAAATCTTGTTATGGATGGCAAGTGCGCAAAAGAAGATATGGAGTTAGCGCTAGGCGAAGCTATTAGCACAGGCAAACCCTTAAGCTCAATATTAATTCAAAAGCAGATAGTAAGTGCACCCGATCTTTTGGCGGTACTAACAAGAATTTCAGGGCTTCCAAGCGTGGATTTGACGACACAGAGGCCATCAAGTGAAGGAATTAAGGAATTACCTGCTCAGCTGGCAAAAGAGTACAATGCAATTGGTTATCAAGTTGAATCAAATAGGCTAATATTAGCCTGTCCTGAACCGTTGGACGTAAGTGACAAAAGACTTATATCGGAGTTGGTGGGGAAAGAAGTTGAGGTTGTGTTGGCCGATCCTCTTATAATAGAAAAGGTGATGTCTGTGGTTTATCAAAATGAAAACGGAAGCGTTCCCACAAATTCAGCAGCGGGTGCGTCAAATTCAAATAACGTTCCCCCTCCTCCGATGCCAGCATCACCACCACCAGTTCAGACGCCTCCACCGCCTCCGATGGCTGCATTGCCCGCTCAAGTTGCGGCGCCACCGCCGATGCCAGCATCACCACCACCAGTTCAGACACCTCCACCGCCTCCGATGGCTACACCGCCCGCTCCAGCTGCGGCGCCACCGCCAATGCCAGCACCGCCACCACCGCCTCCAGTGGTAGAAGCTGCGCCCAAGGTGCCCTTAATGAAGGATATAAATGATCTTTTGATATTTGCCGTCGAACACGGTTCTTCGGACCTGCACCTTACAAATCACCTTGAACCTTGTATAAGAGTGGACGGAGCTATCAGAAAAATCGAAGGGCAAAAGCCTCTGGACAATGAAACAATCCGTGAGATGATTTACAGTATTATAACCCAGGGTTTGAGGGAAAAGTTTGAAGCCAACAAGGAGTTGGACACTTCTCACTCCATCATGGGAGTCGGTCGATTCCGTGTAAACGTCTTTCAACAGCGAGGTTCGATCGGCGCCGTACTCAGAACTATTCCGCATGAAATTCCTTCATTTGAGAGTCTTGGATTACCAGAATCAATCAGAGGCTTTGCGGAACTTAGAAGAGGCTTGGTATTGGTAACTGGACCGACAGGATCGGGTAAATCTACGAGTTTGGCTTCGATTATAAGTATTATCAACCAAACCAGACCAATGCACATCATGACGGTAGAAGACCCAATCGAGTTTTTGCATAATCATGGACGTTCGATTGTAAACCAGCGAGAAGTCGGCGCAGACACCAAATCATTTGCCGAAGCATTAAGGCACGTTTTAAGGCAGGACCCTGACGTGATACTTGTAGGTGAAATGAGGGATTTGGAAACTATTTCAACTGCTCTTACGGCTGCAGAAACCGGACACTTGGTCTTTGCCACGTTGCACACTCAAGACGCTCCTCAGACAGTCGACAGAATTATTGACGTGTTTCCTACTAATCAGCAGGATCAGGTTCGTGTTCAACTCGCAGGATCACTTGAAGGAATAGTAACGCAGCAACTTGTCGTTACGGCAACAGGGGTTGGTCGAGCGGCGGTAACGGAAGTTTTAGTCGTAACTCCAGCTATTCGAAACTTGATTCGTCAGGCAAAAACTCACCAAATAGCTTCGCTTATGCAAACAGGTGCGGCTCTTGGTATGCAGACAATGGATCAGTCGTTGGCTAAAGCCGTTAAGGCAAATATTATAACGGAGGCAGTTGCCTACGACCGTTGTAAAGATGAAAGCGAGTTAAGAGGTTATTTAAAGAGCCTTTAAGACAACACTAAAGGTATGACGAGGAATTAAAATTATGGCAAATACATATGAGTTTAAAGCCAGAGACAAGACTGGCAAACTTGTAAAAGGGAAGATAGAAGCCGAAGAAATCAACACGGTTTCAAATATTCTAAAAGACAGAGGCGTAATACCGATTTCGATTACCCCCGTATCGAAATTCGGTGGTGAAATTAATATTCCCGGAGTTACCGACAGAGTCGCCATAAAAAGCATTGCAGTTATGAGTCGCCAGTTTGCGACAATGGTAGATTCGGGTTTAACTTTAGTAAGGTCTATTTCGGTTTTGGCCGAACAAACCGAAGATAAAAATCTAGCCAAAATTTTAACGGCAGTCAAAAAAGATATCGAAGAAGGTGCAACTCTCTCTTCGGCAATGGCTAAGCACCCCAAAGCCTTTACAACCCTTTACGTAGCTATGATTAGAGCCGGTGAAATAGCCGGTAACTTGGATCTTGTTCTCGCGAGGCTTGCAGAAACTGTAGAAAAGCAAGTTGAATTGAGAAGAACCATTAGATCTGCAATGACGTATCCTATTGTGGTAGTTTGCGTAGTAGTCGGAATTTTCTTTTTCCTGATGATCGTCATAGTTCCGATCTTTGCAAAATTATTTGCCCAAATCGGAGCGAAGCTCCCGCCCCCAACTCAGTTTTTGGTATTTATCTCTAACCTGATATTGAGCATTGAGTTTTTGTTGGTGATAGCGGTAATAGTAATTTTGGTAGTCGCCTTTGTCAGATATTATCGTACCGAACAAGGTCGAAAAGTAATTGACCGGTTGAAATTGAGGATTCCGATCTTTGGAAAGCTAGTTCACAAGTCAGCTCTTGCTCGTGTAACTTCGACACTTTCGGCTCTGGTTATAGCAGGTGTTCCTTTGGTGGAGGCGTTAGAAATATCTGCTGATACCGCAGGAAACAAGCTTGTAGAAAAAGCTATGAGGGATGCCAGAGAAGGAGTTAGGAACGGAAGATCTCTTTCTTCATGTTTGGCAGAACACGATGTAATGCCGGCCATTGTGACCCATATGATTGATACGGGTGAACAGACCGGTGCACTTGACGCATTGTTAGAAAAAATTGCCGAGTTCTATTCAGCTGAGGTATCGGCTACGGTCGATGCACTTACATCGATTTTAGAGCCGTTGTTGATCGTATTTATTGGAGGTATCGTGGGATTCATAGTAGTAAGTTTGTACCTTCCGATGTTCTCATTCTATTCTGCACTAAACGGACAAGCAGGTCAGTCTTAGAAGAGAATAATTTGACCCATCAAATTATTCAAATTGTGTTAACGTTCTTTTGATTAAATTAGTAGAAAAAAAGAGGAGTATATTTTTATGGCAACTTTTCGCACTGTAGGTGTTGAAATTGGTACGAGCGGGATACGGGCAATTGAACTCTCGATCGGTGCCCAATATCCGGCATTAATTACATACGGGCAGATGCCTCTACCGCCTAAGGCTGTAGTAGACGGTGAAATTGTAAATAGAGCAGCTGTTGTGGATCAGCTCAAGTACCTCTGGTCCGAAAGTGATTTTTCAACCAAAAGGGTCACTGTAGGTGTAGCCGGATTGAGAGCATTAATTAGAGAGCTTGAGGTTGCCAATGTCCCCGATAAGGAGTTAGAGCAAGTTGTTAAATTCCAGGGACAGGAAATTATTCCTTTCCCTGCAGATCAGGCCATACTGGCTTCCCGAATGATTGGAGAATTAACTAAAGACGACGGATCGGTGGCTAAAAAAGTATTGATTGCCGCAGCTCACAAAGGATTGGTTGAGCCTGTTCTATCGGTATTAGTCGATGCGGGATTGGATCCGATAGCAGTTAATCTGTCCGCTTTGGCAATAGTTAGAGCCGGAACAATAGGTCTAGAACCAGTTTCTGGCGCGGAAGCAATCGTATCTATCGGTGCGGGTTTGACTGTGGTTGTGGTCCACGAAAATGGTATTCCGAAGTTTGTAAGGACTATTGGTCAAGGCGGTGACGATGTCACTGAAGCTATTGCATCCAGTTTGGATTCACCTTTTGAAGACGCTGAAAGACTTAAGTGGAATTTAACTTTGCCCGGACCTCAATATGCAACCGCTCAAAATGTTGCCATTCAGACTACCAATACTTTGGTCAACGAAATTAAAAACTCCGTTGATTATTACGACAATCAATCGGCCACAATAAAGATTCAGCGCGTGGTCGTGACAGGCGGAGGATCTTTATTAGAAGGTTTGATAGCCAGAATACAGCAACCGTTGCGGGTGCCAGTAGTAACTGCCAGACCGCTTAGCGGAATTGATACGTCTGGTTATGCCATGGTGCCTGAAGATTTGGCAAAACTTGAACCAACTCTTACGACTGTATTGGGTCTGGCTCTGCCCGAACCCAGCGGAGTTAAGCCTCTTAATCTTTTACCCGAAGAGATAACTGAAAAGCAGGCAATCGCTAAAATTAGGAAAAGAGTTACCGCAGTTTGTGCTTTGGTAATAGTACTTTTGATTGTGTATCTGGGATACGGCGTAGCTCAATACTTTACTTCAAAGTCTGACATAAGTAATCTAACAACTCAAAATACGCAACTTCAAGCTCAGGCAGCTGCACTAAATAAGGTTGCGGCACAAAATGCCGAATTGCAAAGTTTTGTTGCGGCACTTACACCGTTAATTCAAGACGAGGTTAATTGGCCCACGGTAGTTAGTCGACTGCAAAGTGATTTATCCCCGGGACAATATATTACTTCAATTTCGTTTTCAAATTACTCTCCGAGCGCAACTGGAGCCGGTTTGACTTCTACTGCGACAACTGGACCACCCATAACGTCAGCGGGTAAAACTATTACCGCTTCGTCACTAGTTGCGGAGTTAACCATAAATGTAGTGGGAACTAACGGTTATACCGACTACACAAGTTGGAATTCTAAGATGAATTCCGATCCTATGTTTACGGCACCTCAAGTTACGTCCATTGCAGAACTTAGTGCCAACTCCTCAACATATTCTCCGAGCAGCCCGATACAATTTGTAGCAACGACGTATTTAACGACACAAGCTTTAAGTAACAGGTATAAGCTTTTTCAAGTAGCTAAGTGATCGGCAATTAGAAAGGATTTAAAATGAACGCTTTAAAGGATAGAAAGATATTAATAACGATTGCCGTCACAGTACTCGTGGCGCTGATATTATATTTTGTCGGAATAAGTACCGTGAATTCAAAGGTGACGGCAAATAATACGAAGAAAGCTAGTCTGGAAGCAAGCAACAGTTCTTTGTTAAGCCAAATAAGTTCTGAAAAGGCAGCGGCCAGCAACAAAAGTTTTATAATTTCAAAGTTAACTCAGTTCCAAACGGCTGTCCCTCAACAGATTCATTTAGGCTCCATAACGGACCAATTAAATGCATTGTGCTCGGCGGCCAATGTCAACTGGGTTGGAGATAACGTGGGAGCCCCCACTGCGGCTACCGCTTCTTCGGCTCCAGCCGCATCCTCAGCCCCCGCATCTTCATTAATCTATTCTGTCCCGCTAACATTTACGGTAAGCGGCTCATGGACATCGATTGAAAATACCTTTATACCGGGATTGTATATCGCTCCCGCTCAACCACCTCAACAGGTTAGCAGATTGATAGTAATTACCGGATATTCTATAAATTTGGGAACAATGGCGCAAAATACATTTAAGCCAACGGGCAGTGTCTCTGTGACATTTCAGTCAATGGTATATATTGCCCCGACTATAACTCCTGTGGCAGGCTAGGAATAGAGTTGGCGAGAGTTAAAAATAGTAATCGCGTAAAAATCCAATGCTTGGCGATAAGAGTAAGAATACGAAGGTCTCTAGACATTTATGGGCAAGGAGTATTTATGTTTTTGTCTCATAAATACAGTTTTATAAATAGAACGCAAGGAGGTTAAATATAAGTTAAAGTTTTAAATTATTCAGTCGATATATTATATAGTTTATTGTTTATTAAATAGAAAGGAAGCTTATGAAACAATATTTGGAAAGGAGAATTAGCGCTCGAGTTGAATCAGGTGAGTCAGGTTTTACCTTGATTGAACTTTTAGTCGTAATGCTCATTATATTAATTTTGTTGGCAATTGCAATTCCAACATTTCTTGGAATTATTAACAATGCTCACAACACGGGAGCCGCATCAAACTTAGGTAATGCAATTATCGAAGCTTCAGCGGATTACACTCAGGACAACGGACAGTTTGGTGCACAAGATCCACTTCAGGTAGTTACAGAGCTTCAATCAATGGAGCCCAGCATAAATTTTGTTGGTGGTGCCTTAGCTACAAATACGCCTAATGTGAATTCTTCTGTTCAGGTTGATGCTTGCGGAAACAGTGCTACCAATGGATCATGTCAGTGGATTGCTATGTCAGCATTTTCAGTTGCTTCAGGTGCATGTTACTATGTTTGGGTAAACAAGGGTCCAGCTCAGCCAGCTGCTACCATATCTGGAACAGCTTGGTCCGGTAAAGCCATAAGTGCCGCAGGAGGTATGTTACCTCAAGGTACTGTGTATGCTACAAGTGGAAGTGCACCCATGACAGGATGCGACGTAACAAAAGACGCTGTAGCAAATGCTCAAGTGGGTGGTTTCCCAGCAGCATAAGCATAGCTGAAAACATTAACTAAATTAAAAATTACACAGACCCCGTAAAACAGGGTCT
>DAHXLF010000179.1 GCA_027371755.1 Acidimicrobiales bacterium | reverse complement strand
TCTATCGGCTCTCCCGCAATAACTATTTAAACATAAACTAAGATTGAAGTGGTGGAATATACCTGAATAGTTACAAATATTAAAAAAAAGGCTGCTTGATGCTTTAGTGAATCCGATGGATACGATCTTAGAATTTCAATAGATTTTGTTCGATTGCGACAGACAGCATTGTCGATGCAATATCTACGATATCGCAGTAACTTAGATAGCCAGTGCGGACGGAGGGACTTGAACCCTCATGACCTTGCGATCACAGGGACCTAAACCCTGCGCGTCTGCCAATTTCGCCACGTCCGCCAGTTGGTAAACTAGATATAATATTTTAGTGTAAGTTAAAGCGTTAGATTTGATTCTGAATTAAGGTAAGTTTTTATGGGCATTTTAGCAAAGGTATTACGCTCCGGCGAGGGTAAAAAGGTAAGGAGACTTGCCGAAGTTTTGCCGCACATAAACGCCCTTGAAGATGAATTTCAAGCATTAAGTGACGCTGAATTAAAGCAAAAAACAGACGATTTTAAGAAAAGACTTGAAGACGGAGAGAACTTAGACGACTTGTTGGTCGAAGCATTTGCCGTAGTTAGAGAAGCTTCAAAAAGGGTAATTGGCCAGCGCCATTATGATGTTCAGTTAATGGGAGGGATGGCACTCCACTTTGGTTGGATTGCCGAGATGAAAACCGGAGAAGGAAAAACTTTGGTCTCTACGCTGCCGGTATATTTAAACGCTCTGGCGGGCAAGGGCGTGCATGTGGTTACCGTGAACGATTATTTAGCCTCCAGAGATGCCAAATGGATGGGTCAGATACACGAGTTTTTAGGCCTGACTGTCGGTATACTGTCACCGGAACAGATTGATTATGATTTAAAACGTGAGGCTTATGGTTGTGACGTAACCTACGGTACTAACTCGGAGTTTGGGTTTGATTACCTGCGCGACAACATGGTTCAGTCATTGGAACATAAGGTTCAAAGGGGACACAACTTTGCTATCGTCGACGAAGTTGATTCTATTCTAATTGACGAAGCAAGAACTCCATTAATTATTTCGGGCCCCGCTCAAGATTCCAGCAAGATGTACTATCAGTTTGTAAGCGTCGTAAAGAGTCTTCAACGTGATGTTGACTATGAAGTTGATGAAGAGAAAAAGACTGTAATCCCAACGGAAGAGGGGATTGAAAAGGTCGAAAAGCAACTTAACGTTAAAAATCTGTACGATGAAGTGAGCACGGATTTGGTACTACATCTAACGCAAGCCTTAAGGGCCAAAGAACTCTATAAAAGAGACAAAGATTATATCGTCGAAAGAGGCGAAGTTAAAATCGTTGACGAATTTAGAGGACGAGTTTTGGAGGGCAGAAGATGGTCCGAAGGTTTACATCAAGCGGTGGAAGCAAAAGAACGCGTAAAGATTAAGGAAGAAAATCACACGTGGGCGACTGTTACCTTGCAGAACTACTTTAGGCTGTATGAAAAGCTCTCCGGAATGACCGGAACAGCGGAAACAGAAGCCTCAGAATTTGCAGCAACATATGGTCTGGCGGTCGTACCGATTCCGACGAACTTACCTATCGTTAGAGAAGATTTTTCGGATGCGGTTTATAAAACTGAAGAAAGTAAGTTTAAAGCGGTCAT
>DAHXLF010000178.1 GCA_027371755.1 Acidimicrobiales bacterium | reverse complement strand
TGAAGTGTTGAATTTGGATTTCGTACCTGCCCAAATATGGCTTTCGCCGCAAAAGTCAAACCACTTCCAAGTCCCAGTACAATAGTTGAGTGACCAAGAGCGAAGAAAAACCCAACACTTAATGGTCTCTGGCCATCTGCCATAAGTTTTCTGGTCGTGTTATCGATTGCAGAAATGTGATCAGCATCAAATGCATGCCTCATCCCAAGCGTATAAGCCGTGACCGCAACCCAAATGCCTAATGCCTTTAAGTGTCCAGGCAAAATGACAAAAATAAAAAGTCCCCAGCCTATGGCGTGCAGACCTATGATTATCGAAAACATTCCAGACATTCTCCTCCACTCACTTGGAGTCAGAGAATTAATGAATTTTTTAAACCGGCTTTGCTCGCCTTTGCCGTTACTTATTCGATTTGAAGCCATAGTATGACACTAGTCTAGTTGCGAACAGTTCGCAGCATTACGTGATATCTAGGATTTATTAAGAAACCGTGCGAATTGACAATTAGGCTCTCTTAAGGATAAATTGACATAGATCCATGACCATCCATTTAGTTGATGGTGTTAATCAGAAATTGTTGGCATGTAAAACAAACCATCAAAACGGGAATGGAGAAACAAACACATTTTGCCTATATCAGATCCTTCTGTCAAAGATGTGATCTTTAAAGCTTTCAAGGGGTATTTCCCAATAATGAGGACAACCATCCACTCTACTCTCAAAGGCTAAGAGCACCCATTTGGGACTGCTTTCAAGTGATCAGATAAGAGTGCCAGTAACAACTTTCTTTAGCACTTCCAAAAAGAGTCTAGGTGCCTTGGCAGAACAGTTACTAGACAAACCTTTTAGCACATCACAAATTACCTATGCGTTGAGCAAATTAAGGTTGAAAAGGATAATAGTCAAATTGGAGAAAACAGATAAATACTCATTTAGAGAGAACGAAATTTATTTCGCAGCTATGTATACGGAACTTGCTAAACGCATCCTTTTCAGCTCCTTACAACTTATCAATTTAGACCTAAACACTAACTATCTCAAGTCTGCAAAGTCATTGAAAATACCATTGACAACTTCATAAAGAATGCTCGCATAAAACCCGCAGCTTAAAAATTGCTTCAAAATTAAAGATTGCAGTATTAGAGGGGCCCGAAACTCAGCACGAATAATTATTGATTCTATGTAATATCTAGCGATATTAATCCTTTAAATTGTGTAATTTTAATTTTTTTTCCTCATTTATCAGGAAGTTTCTATATTATGAAAATGAAGGCCTCAAATTTAATGTACGATTTTTGACGGGCCGTTAGCTCATCAGGTAGAGTAGGGGACTTTTAATCCCAAGGTGCCGGGATCGAGACCCGGACGGCCCACGGCAACAGACCAGGTCAGCGGCAGGTGGCGCCGTGTCGCTCCTCGGCAGTGGGGCCGCTCTCCCGAGGAGCGCCTGCAGCCGGTCCTAGTCGGCGTGGCCGTTTGTGGGCCGCTCGGAGCGAGGCCGCCGGAGCAGCGCGACGGAGGCAATGGTCCAGGCGGCGATGAGGACCAGCCAGATGAGCAGCCGCACCCATGGGTGCATCCCGCCGGCAAGGCCATGAGATGGATGCGACAGCGGCGCATACGCCACCCACC
>DAHXLF010000177.1 GCA_027371755.1 Acidimicrobiales bacterium | reverse complement strand
TTAAATCGATTAAAACAAAGTAGGTACCACATTTGCTTATACAACAGCATATTACAATTACAGTTTAACCGACTATATCAGTTTCTCTTCATGCCGACTAGCTCGTATAATAACCCATAACATCTACAATTAAGTCGGTTTTTCCGACAGCATTATACACATCGATTGAATCGTTAATTCCTATCTTTACTACTGACATATTTGCAATTGTTTCTGTCTGACTCCAATTGAGATCAGAAATATTTGGAACTTGAGAAGTTGATGCTGGATATATTGTCAAAAATCCGCCATTAGAAGTGGTATTTGTAACTGTAACATTCAAAACAACAGCGCTTGCATTTGCAGGTATCGAATAGATATTTGAAGCAGCTACCGACACAATTTCGGTTGGATTTAACTCACCCGTATTGCCTAACGAACCATTGTCACATTGATTTGACAACACGCCGCTTCCATTTGCAGTTCTCGTATCGCAAATTCTGACTGGGACTATTGGATTAAAGATATCACCGTTAACTAGGGAATTGCCGCCAGTGAAATAACCGTTCACGTCGACGATGACGTCCGTGCTTCCGTTATAACTATAAACCGAGATATTTCCGTTTGTAGTATCGATCGGCACTACCACTCTGTTGGCTACGCTTATACCCGGTCCAAAATTCAAATTGGAGGCATTCGGCGGTGATGCAAGATTTGATGGGTAAACTGTCAAGAATCCACCATATGCAGTTGTGTTCGTGGCCGTTAAATTTAAAACTACTGAGGTCGCATTGGACGGTATTCCATCTAGCAACCCGCCACTGCCGCTGCCAGAGACATTGAGACTAATAATCTGTCCTGCGCCCAAAGGACCATTGTTGCCTAAAGAACCATTATCACACTGATTTGAAATTACACTGGTTCCGCTGGCTGCTCTAGTATCGCAAATTCTTACGGGAGAAATCGGTACAAACTGCCCTACGGTACTCACCGATGCAGACGGTGCCGTATATCCTTCGATATCAACGATAACATCAGTACTCCCATTGTAATTATAGATTGAAACATCCCCATTTGTCCCAACGCCTATTTGAACCAAATTCGGTACATTTTCATTAGGTCCGAAATTTAAAATTGATGTATTGGGTTGGCTTTGTCCTGTAGGCCAGGCAGTTAAATAACCGCCTGGAGCAGTTGTATTAGTGACAGTAATATTAAGAACCACCGAATTAGCGTTAGATGGTATTATCGTTGACCCAAACGTACCCGTAACATTAACATTTATTATCTGTCCTGCGCCCAAAGGACCATTGTTGCCTAAAGAACCATTATCACATTGGTTAGATATTACTCCAGTCCCATTAGCAGTTCTGGTGTCGCAGATGCGAGTAGGATTTACCGGTTCATAATTAAGATATGTAAATTGATCAACAGATGAGACGGCTGAGCTAACGCCGTCCAAATTTACCGTGATATCTACCGTGCCACTTCCCTGAGGTGAAGTTACATCAAGCTGTGTGGACGACGCGAAAACAATATTACTTCCTAGTGCATTGCCAAAATACACTGAGTCTAAAGGCAAAAATCCACTGCCTGATATCACAACTTGAGTGCCGCCGGTACTAGGACCTTTATTTAACGAAACCGATGATATTGTCGGACT
>DAHXLF010000176.1 GCA_027371755.1 Acidimicrobiales bacterium | reverse complement strand
AATTTTCGGCCAACTTTTTATCGATGATGTGGAAGACGGGTGAGTTTAGATTCGAAGCCGATCCCGTATTGACTAAAGCAATTGACTTACTATTTATCTTGCATGCAGATCATGAGCAAAACTGTTCGACGACGGCTATGAGGGTGGTTGGCTCGTCTCACGCTGACCCCTATTCGGCGTGTGCCGCAGCTAGTGCCGCACTCTATGGACCAAGGCACGGCGGAGCAAATGAGGCAGTTATCAAAATGCTAACCTCAATCGGCTCGATTGAAAATGTAGATGCATTTGTAAAAGAGGTTAAAGAGGGCCACGGCAGGCTTCAGGGATTTGGCCACAGAGTTTATAAGAATTATGATCCCAGAGCAAAAATAATCAAAAAGGTTGCCGACGAAGTATTTAAGGTAACTGGCAAAAACCCCCTTTTGGATGTCGCTTTAAAGCTTGAGGAAGTGGCTTTAAGCGATGATTATTTCATATCCAGAAAATTATATCCAAACGTTGATTTTTATTCCGGACTAATCTATCAGGCAATGGGATTTCCACTTGAGATGTTTCCAGTTCTGTTTGCCATACCGAGAACTTCGGGATGGCTTGCGCATTGGCTTGAAATGTTAAGTCAGGATGCAAAAATTGCCAGACCTAGGCAGTTGTACGTAGGTACCGATCCAAGAGATTATATTTCGATAGATCAAAGAAGTTAGAACAAATTTGTTGCTTTGATTTAGTTAGCCTTAAAACTTTTAGACTAAATCAAAGTAATCCAAATCAAAGTAAGTCAGTGTTCCCCTGGTGATATCGCTGGGGGAGCTTCTTTTTTAATTCGGACTAGTCCTTCTTGGGCTACGGAGCATACTATGTTTTTATTTTTGGTGAAGATAGAACCCATCGCAAGACCTCTTGCTCCAAAAGCTGCAGGAGATCGTTGGTCAAATAACAGCCACTCGTCAACCCGGAATCTTTTGTGAAACCACATGCAATGATCGATGCTTGCACCCATAAATCTGGGGTCGTCCCATCTTATTTTATGAGGTAATAATATCGAATCAAAAAGTGTCATGTCAGAAGCATAGGCTAATACGCAGGAGTGCAGTAACTGGTCATCGGGAAGCTGACCGTCGGCACGCAACCAAAGCTGTTGGCGTGGTTCTCGAGGACCACCTTCTTTATTCCAGGGAAGTTCCCCTATAAAGCGTTGGTCTATTGGCAAGGGTCTTTTCAGGAAGTCGCCAAGTTGATCCGCCCATGGCTCCAGGCGTTCACGTAGTGTTGGTAAGGTTTCAGGATCAGGTACTTCGGGCATATCTATTTCATGTTCCAGGCCCGACTCTTGTACATGAAATGAGGTAGACATATTAAAGATGGCTTTACCGTTTTGAATCGCCACGACTCGCCTCGTGGTAAAAGATTTGCCGTCGCGTATTCTGTCCACCTCATAGAGTATGGGGATGCTTGGATTGCCGGGTCTTAAGAAATAGGCATGCAAAGAATGTACGAGCCCGTCAGTTACCGTTCTTCCTGCAGCCATTAACGCTTGTGCGCATACCTGCCCTCCGAAAACCCTTTGACGTTCAATTGGTGGTGAAAATCCTCTAAATATATTTTCTTCTATAACTTCCAGATCTAATATTTTTAATAGTGATTCGAGTGCTTCTGTCATATTAATTGAGCCTAGTA
>DAHXLF010000175.1 GCA_027371755.1 Acidimicrobiales bacterium | reverse complement strand
TTATCAAAATCCACCACTTTAACATTCGTTTGTAGTTTAATGGTATTGGGAGAGAGTGAACCGATTTAGATAAGGTAGTACCTGAATAGTTACGTTTAACTTTTAAATTGAATTTGCCGATAATGCAACTTTTGACTTTGAATTTACCAGTTTAGGTTATAAACTGGAAATGTCTTTATAAAATTAAGGACAGTGGACATTAAATTATGTCCAAATTGATTAAAATTTATTTTTGGTGAATACATTGTCGGACTGGTATCGTGACGAATTCGAAAGGTCCCTATACGGGCTTTCCAAGTCGACTCAAGTTGCGTATAAAAGAGAAATTAAAGATTTTGTCTCTTATGTGCATGGGCTTGGTTACGAAAGCCCCACATTAATAACCAATAAGACGATAAGGTTATATTTGGGTTACTTGAAAGCTGAGGGCTATTCCTCATCGTTAATCAGTCGTAAAATTTCTGTGTTAAGAAAATATTTTAACTACTTGGAGAAAAAAGATTTGGTTATAACCAATCCGATTTCCGATATTAAAGCACCTAAAAAATCTCAGAGGTTACCTCAGGTGTTGACGGTTACCGAAATCGAAACAATTTTAGATTTTAAAGATGGATCTGATGATCCATTCTGCTATAGAGATCATGCAATTTTAGAGCTGCTTTATGGAAGCGGATTGAGAATCGGAGAACTTTGCGGTTTAAATTTGAATTCGTTTTCAAACGATACCGTTACCGTACTGGGTAAAGGCTCTAAGGTTAGAAGCGTTCCGGTAAATAAAATTACAAATAAGTTCATGGATGAATGGATCGCTTTTGGAAGGAGCAGAATAAAGATAGAGAACGACCATAAAGATGCCCTATTCATCAATAGAGCAGGGAAGCGAATTGATCCGCGAGATGTCAGGAGAATCTTGGACAGGCGTTCTTCAATTCCGACCCATCCCCATGCCTTCAGACATTCATTCGCAACTCATTTATTGGACCACGGCGCAGATTTGCGTGCGGTTCAGGAGCTGTTGGGACATGAAAGTTTAGCTACTACTCAAATTTATACACACGTGTCAAAAGAAAGACTGGCGTCTGTGTATTCTAATACTCATCCGAGGGGTTAGCAACTATGATGTCAGATTCAAATAAAAAATTATCCGATCAAAAAATTGAAGATATATGGTACAGCTTCAAAAGTAGCGAAAGCAAGCAAAATCGTGACAGACTGATACTGTATTATTTGCCGTTAGTCAAATTTGTGGCATCCAGGGTGGCCGCTACTTTACCAAAAACGATAGAATTGTCGGATTTGGTAGGCTACGGCGTGTTCGGTTTACTTGATGCCATCAAAAAATTCGATCTTGAAAAAAATGTAAAGTTTGAGACTTATGCGATGACTCGGATCAGAGGCGCCATCATAGATGAACTTCGTACAATTAATTGGGTACCGCGTTCGGTAAGGGCGAGAATGAAGGATTTGGATGAGTGTTATTCCAAGCTGTCTTTGGAGCTAAACAGAACACCCACCGATGAAGAAATGGCTCGGGCCATGGAAGTCACTGTCGCTGAATTGCATACAATTTATCGCAAAATATCAGTAGCCGGAGTTCTTGCATTGGATGATGTTCTTCAAAACGGAAGTCAAAAGGGATCTTCGTTGAGCATAGGCGAACTGATACCGTCGAGCTATATGTCTCCGAGTAACAGTCTTGAAGCAGAAGAGTCTAAAAAAATGTTGGAGGATGCCATTTCAAAGCTTCCAGAACGCGAACAGGCAGTATTAAAACTCTATTA
>DAHXLF010000174.1 GCA_027371755.1 Acidimicrobiales bacterium | reverse complement strand
AACACATTATAAAACGGATAACAAATAATTTGGAAGGGTAATAATAAACAGAAATATGGTTTAAAACGATATCTTTGCGATGATAATTTTGTAAAGTGTATTAACAAAAAGAAATACAAAAAATAATCTAGTTACATCTTATCTTATTCTGAAAGCCTTCGCAACAAATTCATCTATTTTAATAAATCATAAACTAATAAAATCGATAACTTATTCCCAACCATCGACGTTCATGGCAGTTAATACATCTTTTAAATTGGGTTCCACCCTAGTAGGTACACTTATTTGTGATATTGCAATATCAGGATCCTTTAAACCATGACCTGTCAATACACATACCACAGTACTGTCTTTGTTAATATCCGTAGCCAATAATCCGGCTACGGATGCAGCTGATGCGGGTTCACAGAATACCGATTCTTCGGCGGCTAAGAATCGGTATGCCTTCAAAATATCATCGTCAGTAACTTTTGAGATTATGCCGTTTGACTCGCTTGCTGCACTCGTAGCTCCGTACCATGATGCGGGATTGCCGATACGAATGGCAGTCGCTACAGTTTCAGGATTTTCAATAGGATGGCCATCCACAATCGGAGCTGCTCCTGCGGCCTGAAAGCCCATCATTGCCGGTAATTTAGTAGCTTTACCCAAAGCTTTATACTGAAGATACCCTTTCCAATATGCGGTGATGTTACCTGCATTGCCCACAGGAATAAAATGATAATCCGGACTATCTCCCAAAACGTCTACAATTTCAAAAGCTCCAGTTTTTTGACCTTCTATTCTTGAAGGATTGACTGAATTTACAATTTCAACCGGAACGTAATCAGGCAGCGTCCGAACTATTTGAAGCGCTTCATCGAAATTGCCTTGAATTTGAATAACAGTAGCTCCGTGAATCAAAGCTTGGGCAAGTTTTCCCAGAGCAATATAACCGTCGGGTATCAAAACGATACAAGACATGCCCGCTCTTGTCGCATATGCAGCAGCCGACGCTGAAGTATTTCCCGTTGATGCACAAACAACGGCTTTGACGCCGGCTGTCTTTGCCTTACTAATTGCCATTGTCATGCCCCGATCCTTAAACGAACCAGTGGGATTTAATCCTTCATATTTAAGGTAGACATTGGCATTTTTAAGTTTTGATAGCTTAGGAGCATAAATCAGAGGAGTATTACCCTCGTGCAGAGAAACCACAGATCCTTCTTGGGGAAATTCAAGGAATTGCCTATACTCATTAATTATTCCCTTCCAACCTTTAGTATCCATATAGTTTCAACCTCATTTATATCACGGCTACTGACTTTTTGCCATTACTCGAATTACGGAACCAACTTTTTTGACAACCTCAAGTTCCGAAAGTTGGGCCACCGTAATTTTCATATCAAGCTCCTTTGACCCGTGAGTAAAAAATACAAGTCTCGCATTATGTCCGAAACCGTTTTGTTCCATCGATGCTATTGAAATATTATTTGAACCGAATACCTGAGCCACTTTAGCTAAAACACCCGGCTCGTCAGCTACGTCGACGGCCACATAAAATTCGTTTGTAAGTTCATCCAAATTTAAAATTGAGCGTTCTTTTGGAACCGCATATCTGTTTGAAGTTCTAAGAGATATGTTATGTTTTGCATCCAAAATATCACCGAGAACTGCTGAAGCTGTCGGCAAACCCCCTGCTCCTTTACCGTACAACATCATTTCACCGATAGCCTCACCTTCAATAAAAACGGCGTTAAATGAGTTTCTAACCGAGGCCAAGGGGTGAGATTTAGCGATCAT
>DAHXLF010000173.1 GCA_027371755.1 Acidimicrobiales bacterium | reverse complement strand
AAAAACCTATAGCTTTAAATCAGCCACTGGCGGTACTAACGAATACGGCCCACTCATTTAAGCCAAAAACACATTACAGCATGACTAAACTTTAATAATAATGACTTCAGGCATTGAAACAGAACAAAACGATACAGGAACTGCCGACTCATCCAATAACGGGACGGGTTCAGCCCAAGAAGAACCTCAATCGGCTGCCAACATAAGTTATGCACTTCCCCAGCCGAGCATCAAACCGATATTAATTTTCTTGGCCTGTTTGGTAGTGGTGGTAGCCGCTGGACTGACCTTTATGTCCGTAACTTCCTCTTCGGTAAATCAATCTGCGGTTAATGCAAAGTTACCCTTTAAAACAATTCCCGGAAATTCATTTTTAATTCCAATTATTCAAAACGACGAACCGCCAAACAACGTTATGGGATCATTAGCATTTCCTTTAGATACGACCATTACAAACAAAAAAGTAGGAACAGTAAATCAGTATGATGCTAACTTAGTTCTAACGACTAAAAACATATCTCCTGGTAAGCTTTTTTCGATTTTGTCAATAGTTTTAAAAAGCTACAAATGGAAAATTATAAGTGATCAAGTTCAAAATTCAAATGATCTTTTAATAGGCTCAATAGCAGGGAATGACGGCTTTTTCTGGACGGTAGGCTTTACCGTACCGATTGTTCAAAACAGCAATTCTGCAAATTCGACACGGTACAAGATGAGCTTATTTCAACAATCAGACGGAGGATAATACCTGTGGTGGTAGAACTGAATCCGGAACATTGTTAGTACCTTTTGAGTCGAGCAATATCGCAACTGCGACTGCGGCCAAATCCACGGGATAGTTTAAATAACCAAAGCGAGTATTTGGTGCCAACAAGATGGCTGCTGTCATTACAAAGCTCACGGCAAACAGCATCGAATAAATATCAGTAGGGGGATATTTTGCCGCAAACGCTATACACGCTATTAAAAATAAGGCTATTAAAAATAGCAAAATAACGCCTTTATAGTGGGGAAAGTGACTCGTAATTAAATGCCCGGGTAACGCAGAGTCTGCTGGTGATGAAGTGCCTGACAATCCGAGAGGAAACCTAATCGCATTGGTAACAAATCCGTAAACATTATCGTAAATTCCCGCTATTAAAATCGGCATTAGAACGACAAAAGTACCTGCGAAGAATTTGATCGCGTTTCGGGTCGAATACTTTCTTAAAATCGTATACACCACAACGGCGAACATTAGCCATGCGGTAAACTTCAACGACATTGCAAAGCCCATAGACAATCCGGCAAGAAGTGCCTTGTCACGATAAAGCAAAACGGCACTTAGTACCATAAATGCAATTACGGGTATATCGTCTCCGCCTGTAGCCAAAGTTAGTGTCGCAGTTGGCAAAAGAGACAATGTAATAAAACATGTCAACTTAAAATTTCGGTCTTTTTTAAGCAAAAACCCCGCTAAGGCAAAACCCCCAAGTCCGAATAACGAAAAATACCATCTTGAATCAGATAAGAGCTTAGGAACGTCTTCGTTATATGCAACACCAAAAAATGACATGCCGGGCAGATACGCAAAATAGTCGTTAACGGGCATGGGTTTTGGTGTTGCCAAAAGGGAAGTACCGGATTTCTTTGGCGGAGCTACGTACGGACCTTTGCCATGATCTAACTTCTTACCAGCAACCTCAATAACCTGTACTTCAGGCTGTACATACTTACCGTTTTGACCTATCGGCAATGTATGCTGATTTTAATAGCGGGAATTTACGATAATGTTTACGGATTTGTTACCAATGCGATTAGC
>DAHXLF010000172.1 GCA_027371755.1 Acidimicrobiales bacterium | reverse complement strand
CTTTTAGGGATGTAACAATCCTTTTAATAAGACTTTTCATGTTCATCTCTGATTGCTCGTCATAGACTTCAAAGCCCACTATTTTTCTGGAATACACGTCTATTACGACATAGAGGTAAAAAAAGAGTCCCAGTATTGATCCAGGCAGATATGTAATATCTGTGCTCCAAATGTCATTTGGTACAACAGCTATGAGTTCAGGAGCTGGATTGTTTTTCCTCTCTTTCACCCTTCCTCTTTGTGCATTCAGTTTACGCTTTCTAAGTACTCTGTAAAAACTTGACTCAGAAGCTATATATACCCCCTTATCAGCCAATTTAGGAACTATTTGAGTAGGTGGGAGAGATGAGTACTCTATTTTGGAACAAGTGTCGATAATAAGTTGTTCCTCTTCTTTACTAAGTGCATGACTTGGCTTATCTGGGTGTGATCCCTTTCTCTTATCTAAAAGGGATTCTTCACTATTTTTCCATCTCTGAAATGTTCTACCAGAAATCTTCAACTCCTTGCAGGCCACTTCGTATCTGGCACCATTTGTGTGTGCTTCTTCGATTAGTTGAATTGCGCTTTGGCGATTTGAGTAGGGGATTAATCGTCCCCTGGCTCCCCCCAAATCGCCTGTGCTTTTTTTGAAAGTACCAAAAGGGCAGCAGTTTCAGCTAACGCCTTTTCTTTACGCCTAAGCTCTTTTTGGAGCTCCTTATTTTCCTTTTTCAAAGCAGCCAATTCGCTAGATTGCACTTTATTTTCACTGAGTGAATTTTTGGCAGTTTCACTCCATGACTGGAGTTCTTCTTTCAAGATTCCGTTCCTCCTCAAATACTCACCAAGTTCCAATTCATTCATTGATGATGTCTCCATGATAACTTGCAACTTATCTGCTTTTATGCATGAACCATTTAGACTTTTCTTCAAGTTCGCCTTCCAGGTGTAAAGGGTTTGAGTAGGGATATTCAACTTCCGTGAAATCTCCTGAACATCACCAAATGCTGCCCTCTCTCCTGACTCAAGTTGCTTTCTAAGAACATCAAGTGCTTGATCCTTTTGATCCTTTGAATAAGAGTAGGCATTGCTTTCTCCGACTTTTTCTAGATATTCACCATAAAGCATAAATTTAGTTAAGTGTTTGTGACCTTTCAACTCCTTGACAAGCTCGCCGAAGTCCGGCTCTACTTTTTTGCGATCTTGTGGCCTTCCGACAATAGGATGAATTAAACCATCCAAGTGTCAACGCCGGAGTAATTCCCTAGTAAAACTGAAAAACGCCGAAGTTATTCCCTAGGGCAACGCCGGAGTAATTCCCTAGTAAAACTGAAAAACGCCGGAGTAATTCCCTAGGGCAACGCCGGAGTAATTCCCTAGTTATTGTTTTTAAATTTGATATAGCTCCCAAATATAAGACTTAGCTTTAAACCTATTCGAAAGGAATAAAGCTATATGGTAAGGAGAAAATTTACAATGATTGATATTGTAGAAATATTAGAGCACTGGTACAGTGGTCGTTCAATAGTGAAAATGGCGTCCAGTCTAGGAGTTGATGCCAAAACCATACGCAAGTATGTTTCAAAAGCCAAAGAAGAAGGGCTTGTTCCAGGAAATGAACGAATTGATCGTTCTTATTGGGTTGAATTGGTTAATCGGTCATTTCCTGAGATAACTGATAAAAGCTCCAGGTCAAAGACATTTCCAATTATTGATACCCACCGTGAAGCAATTCAGGAAATGGTTGGAAGTAATAGAGTAGCCACTATTTATCAACGACTAAGAGATGATAAATGCATTCAATAAATCACCAGTAGTTGATCCAGGCGTTAGTAAAGAACTAGCTAAACAAAACACTACTG
>DAHXLF010000171.1 GCA_027371755.1 Acidimicrobiales bacterium | reverse complement strand
GCGCAGAAATAAAAACAAGAATACTTGAGTTTGAATCGAAACGACAATTTATCGCAAGCAGATATATAAAAGATATTAAAAATGTCAGTTGACGGTAGATTTGTATAGTCGCTTTTTCCCAAAAGCTATGGTTACGGCTGCCAAAATTGCAAACATGAAGTTTACTGTCCATGCAACGTTGGTTGAAATATTTGAATCAACTGCTCCAAATATTATCGGACCAGCCATGGCGCCCAGAAAAACACCCGCCTGACTGATTCCTGTGGCTCGATGACAAGGTATAACAAAAGGTAATACGTTTGTCTTACATACGGTTCCTGCTGCCCTGTAAGCATTTGAGGAGCCGGCATTTAGTGCAAGTTGTTTATATGAAACAGAATTGCCCCAAGAGATTTCAGACATTGCCTTAAGTACTTTCAACCTGAAACCAGAACTTCCGATAACTGCTTTATATTGCTCAAGTGCATCAAACTCACCGGAAACGTAATATTTTAAATTTTCGATAAATGAATCAACCTCTCCATTTAGATAAACCGAACCCAGATCCTTCAATTTCTTTGGTTCGTAGCCAATCCTATTTTTGTGAATTTCAATTGAAAAGATACTGAAAATTTTATCGGCTTCGTACTGAACGCCCAATTCGCCGATTACAGTATCTACGTACTTAACAAACATTGAACTTTTTTTGTACAAATTATTATTATGAACCAAAAAGTTATGACTTGATCTCTTTTAACAGAGTTAAAAGATCATCAGCATGCTCTTCTTCCATCCCTAGGATATCTTCTATCATTCTTCTGGTTGTTGGATCATTTGAACCCAACCAACGAATAATTTCCTGATACGAAGATATTGCCACTCTTTCGGCGACCAAATCTTCTTTTATCATGTCAATTAACGAATTGCCTTCGGCATATTCAGCATGACTTCTGCTCATAAGTGTAGCCGGATTAAAATCCGGCTCACCCTGTAATTGGACTATCCTTTGGGCCACCATATCGGCGTGCTGTTGCTCCTCATTTGCATGCTGCAGAAACTCTGCGGCAACAGGCGTTGAATTTATACCTTCTGCCATGTAATAGTGTCGTTTATATCTAAGTACACAAACAATCTCTGTGGCCAGCACCTCATTTAATACCTCGATAACCCGTTTTAGATCGGCACCATACGTATCGGTGATCGGACCTTGCAACATCTTCTCACGCGCACGTTTCCTTAAAGTTTCAATATCAGTTAAAAATTCGGCCATATAAAAATATTCGCCTTTCTTAAGACTTCTTTTTCTTTCTAGGTCTCAATGCGAACCAATAAACTGCCACTACAGAAACAACCACACTTCCGGCGGCAACTATTTTCTTTTTTGTTTTACCCATAGCATTTATTCTAGTGTTTCAAAAATGGGTCTTCGGGCATGAATGTAGGTAATCTTGTACAAATAAACGTAGACCAACTTCCCCGGAATTATCCTCTAATTCTCCAAAAATAAGGGCAAATTAATAAATCCGAAAAGTAAAAGTCCTAGTAGACGTGCCGACGGTATTATAAATCATGAATGTAGCGTCCTAATTGTATCGGGTAGTCATATTATGCCTAGGGCAACGCCGGAGTTATTCCCTAGTTATTGTTTTTA
Organism: Acidimicrobiales bacterium; assembly: GCA_027371755.1. Lineage (GTDB taxonomy): Bacteria > Actinomycetota > Acidimicrobiia > Acidimicrobiales > JABEUL01 > JAJZNL01. The sequence continues at coordinate 220 of DAHXLF010000171.1, read as the reverse complement.
AATTTGATATAGCTCCCAAATATAAGACTTAGCTTTAAACCTATTCGAAAGGAATAAAGCTATATGGTATTACCAGCCATCCATTGTGCACACAACAACGACATTGTTTATGATGATGGTTTATGGTCATGTTGTCGGAGGGGGTGTGCATAATGGATGGATTTGATTGTTACGTTGTCGTTTTAGCTCAGTCGGATCCTGATTCTTGAATTGCGCACCT
>DAHXLF010000170.1 GCA_027371755.1 Acidimicrobiales bacterium | reverse complement strand
CTGCCTTGTGTTATTAATCCAGCCGATTCCACAGAGTAATCAAGCTTAAATTTTTTAAACTTGGCATTTAGGAATCCTTCTGCCATCGGAGATCTACAAATGTTTCCTGTGCAAACTATTAAGATTCTATTTTGATCCATACTAAACACTTATCAGCAAGCCAGATAACTTAGCACTTCTAAGCATCCACCTTGTCCCTCCCATTATAGGCTACAGGATTTTTACCCATTCGAACAGACTTAGATTGTGTGCAAACCATCAATACAACGCTACTTTATATCCCGTAAACACTAGTTAGATATTAGTTTCATGTCTGATGAATAGGCTTCCAATCTAAGGAGTCGCAGAAAGTATTCGTTCCCTACCTAAAGTTATATTTGATCTAGACAGCAAACCAACCCTAAACTTATTCCTGAAGTTGCAGTTTAAGGGTTTTGTTAAAAGCTTGCTGGGAGTCCTTTTGCAACCTCTTGGAATAGATAGAACAATATATACCATTCACAAAATAGTCCAACGGCAAGCAATAAAAGAGCAAATCGGAGCTTGAGTTTTCGAAAAGCTATCCTTAATAATACATACACAAAAAAAGCAAGTGCCCCAGGAAGTATTGATCCTCCATAACCACTTCCTGCATTACCTAACACAATTTGGCTTCCAATACCACCATTCTCGTCTTTTTGTGTAACTTTTCTAGGGACAGATGAGAGCCCCGATGTCTTTGTCTCAACAGTTCCATAATAGTGAGCTGTCACCACCAATCTTGTAGCTGCTGAATACCGAGGATTGCAAGTTGTGAGGGTTAAAATATCATTTATTGGGGAAGGATTTAACACCCAGATTGAGTTTGGGCTTCGTACGTCAATATTTGTTACCAAATACTCCAATGTTCCATTTGGGGTAGAAAGAAAAATTTGACTTCCAGCTTGGACATTATTAAGAGAATAAAAAGGGTGCAGATACGTTGTCCTGTGACCTGCAATTGCGACATTTCCACTATAGCCAGGGAGAGAAGAGTTCACATAGTGCCCCGGCCCAAGTTTGAGATCGTTTGTATCTGTTCCCTGGACAACTACCATTTGAAGCCCGATGACAGGAATAGTGATTGTCGCAAGTGCCGATCCAGAAGGGGGCTGAGTTTTTGGATTTGGTGGGAGACTTACAGGTTCAATGACAGTCTCTGAAACTTTTTCCTTAGGAATAATTGGTGCTGGCATAAGGTGTTTAATCTCAATTTTTAATTTGTTTTGACTTGCTTGGGTAATAGATCCAGTTCCCCAAAGCATATAGGCTAAAAATGCCAAAAATGCTAGCGAAAAAAAGATTAAAAACCTACCCACCTCGCCAGAAACAATCTGAAAAAGTGATCTATGATTAGTTTTATTTCGAAAATACTTAGAAAAATCCATAATATGTGGTTAAGCTTAAGACCCAATTTGATGCAGAAATCATACCGGATTCAATACTAGTGCGCAAAAGATACATTGGAAGCCCTAGGTGCAGTAGCGGTTGACGGTAGTTTAGATGGAGGAAATATTGGTAGGCTTTTTAGTTCTGCATCAAATTTAAAAAGAACTTCTTTTATGTATTTAGCGTCTATGGGATTTGGTCATGTTGAACCAGTTGTTCGAGCTCTTAATGAAAGTGGGATAAAAAGAGTTCTGTTTACATCTACGTCTTCGATTTTCACTAAACTTCCGACTTCATCAAGAGAAGTGAGAATGAAAGCTGAGCAAACAGTTAAAATCTCTAACCTCGATTGGAAAATGTTGATGAAGTAATAATCGTTGGTGGAACGGGCTTCACCGGTCAAAGAGTTGTTAAAAAGCTAACTGAACTTGATAAGAAGGTTTATGGCTTAGCTCGTTCAAAAGTGGCAAAAGATACATTGGAAGCCCTAGGTGCAGTAGCGGTTGACGGTAGTTTAGATGGAGGAAA
>DAHXLF010000016.1 GCA_027371755.1 Acidimicrobiales bacterium | reverse complement strand
CCTCAATATTGTTATCAATAACCGCAAAAATATTTAAAAGATTTGGTAAATCTTTTGTCTGGCTGTTCGTTCCTATAATCTTAACGGCCTTGGTGACTCTAGCCGGATTGACCAATGTTGGCACTTTTAACAATATTGAGGCAGAACCGACGGCAGTTACTTTATCTAGCAGTATTATTAATGTACAAAATGCCGCTACTATAAATAACGAATGGGTGGGATCTATAGGTGGGGCTGCGTCGTCGTCATCGCCAGTGGTCGCAGACGGAAATGTTTACATCGGCTCCAAAGACGGTTCCGTCTATGTTTTTGATGCCAGCGGAGTACAAAATTGCGCTTACGGCACTCTTGTAACCTGTACTCCTAAGTTTATGGTTACTCCTATAACAGGGACACCTGTTCTCACTACCCCTGTGGTATATAATAATATTTTGTACATAACATCAGGGGATCAACTGTTTGCATATGACGCCACCGGTGTAACTAACTGCTCGGGTACCCCAACCATATGCACGCCGCTTTGGATAACCAAAAGTAATTCCGGTAGCAACGTATCCACCCCAGCAATAACGAATGGGACAGTTTACTTCCATGATTCGTTAGGGTTGTATGCTTACGATGCAGCTGGTGCTACTAACTGTTCGGGAACTCCCACAATATGTTCGCCTCTTTGGCAGGCGCAATCGGGCGGTATGTCAGTTGCCGCTCCGGCAATATACGGCAATACGGTCTTTACTATAAGTCAGGGGATTCTTTTGGCTTATGACGCTACCGCGGGGGCAAACTGTACCGGCACTCCTGTTACCTGTACACCTATTTGGAGTTCGAATGTGGCGTTGTTAGGACAATTTGGTGTAGTTGTCTCTGGAAGCACGGTATACGCAATCGGTGCAAGTATCTTTGGATTTGACGCTACTGGTGTAACTAATTGTTCGGGAACTCCAGCGGTATGCTCGCCGATATGGACGGGAGAAGTGTCCACAAACGGCGGCCAGTTTTATTCTTCGGTTTCTGTGGCCAATAACGTACTTTATGTTGAAGGTCCCGGTGAATTGTTGGCTTATGATGTCATGGGGGTGACCGATTGTTCTGGCACGACACCAGTATGTTTGCCAATTTGGTCTGGTCAAACGGGGTTGGATTCAAATATCTATAATGCAAATTCGATACCCACAGTAAGCAACGGAGTTGTTTACGTAGGAAATTCGGATCAAAAATTGTATTTGTTCGATGCTTCTGGTTCCGTTAATTGCACGACAGGCGCGAACGGTGAAACTTCATGCACTCCGCTGGCGATTCGTACAACTGGAGGATCTATTGAGTCGACGCCGACTGTTTATAACGGAAACGTATTTGTGGGATCTGACGACGGGAATTTGTATGCTTATGGACATGCCGCCCAATATGCCAATGTTACCGGCGGGCCAATTACAAATATGACAACTACCCCCCAGTCTCTTGACCCGGGCTTTTCATCCGATGCTACCAATTACATTTTGGTGTGCCAACCCGGAATTAATCCATTCAGTCTTACTTTGTCAAGCAGTACCTCTCAATTGACTCTAAACGGTAATTCTGGTAGTACTTTGTCTTTGTCGTTTAATTTGTACCCGAATCAAGCATTGGTAGTAAACGATACCCTTTCAAACGGTTCTACGGTTCAGGACTGGATCAGGTGTTTGCCGCCGGATTTTCCTGTACCTACCGTTTCCAAACCCGGCATCACACCTCCGGGATATTACATGTACGGGGCCTTTAATACCGGTAATTTCAGTAGTGATGTTGGAAACTATGCAGTCATAGCCGACCAAAACGGTATTCCGGTGTGGTATCAAAAAGTTAACAGCCCGCTGTCTCCGTTAGACTTTCAGCTTTTGCGTAATGATACGCTGTCTTGGTCCGGAATTAATTTATTTAATTTTTCAAATATCGGATATCAAAACCTTCAGCTCGACAGTAATTCCCATACAAATATGTTTGCACCTGAGGGTATAACTGGCGGGCATGAGCTTATCCAGAGACCTGACGGTAACTATTACATTCTCGGTAATGTATTAACTTACGGCAACCTAAGCAGTTTAGGCCTGGGCACCGATGCCCCTTTCATTAATTATTTAATTGAGGAATTTTCTCCGAGCGGACAACTTTTGTGGGAGTGGAACTTGGCAGATCATATCGGACCTGATCAAAGCGAAACTAAATTTCTGTCTACAATTAACGATAACGGCATAACCGCCAATGTAATTTATCATGCCAACTCGTTAGACGTCAGTAGCGATGGATCGATGCTGTTGCTTTCCATCAGAGATACTTCGGCAGTCTATGAAATCTCTAAAGCTACCGGACAGGTGCTATGGAAGTTGGGGGGTAACGGAGTATCGTCTTCCCCTCAGATTAAAATAGTCGGGGATTCATTGGGCGGTACATCCGGCCAGCATGATGCAAGATTCGAACCCAATAATGATATTTCGGTTTTTGATGACCAGTCTTTTACTTCTAATGCAGGTAGGGCGATTGAATATCATTTGGACTTTTCGACTATGACGGCGACGCCAGTCTTTCAATATGTTAATCCCACGGGACTGAATACCTTTGCGATGGGGTCATTTAGGAGGTACGATAATGGCAATGATAATGTCATCGATTGGGGAATGACTCCTCAGTCTGGTTACACAGAGGTAAACGCTTCAGGCTCAGTTTTGATGCATGTTACGTTTCCAACCGGTTATTCAAGTTATCGAACCATTAAGGTTCCTTTAAGTGCAATAAGTCTGAATCTTATGCGTGACAATGCCGGATTGCCGCCGAGTGCATTGGTGTCTTCGCAGTCAAGCGTCACGACTTCAAATGTCTCAGGTAACTATTTTAATTCGATAAGCCCAACCCGGATTCTAGATACGCGTACGGGACTTGGACAAGGTGGGACAATTTCACCTCTTGGACAGGGACAAAATTTAAGTTTAAACTTAAAATCCGTTAGTAGCATACCTTCTGATGCAACTTCGGTTATATTAAATGTCACGGCAACTGATACGTCGCAGTGGAGTTATATGACAGTTTACGGTGGCGGGGCACCGTTGCCGAACACATCTAATCTGAATTGGTATCACGCCGGACAGACGGTAGCAAATACGGTTGTAGCTCCGGTAGATTCTACGGGTAAAATAAATTTTTATAATGCCTTTGGGTCAGTTGACGTGGTCGCCGACATAGAAGGTTATGTCGGACCCGCCCCACCGGGCTCAGGGTTATATAATCCCATTTCCGAAACTCGAATTTGTGATACCAGAACTAATTCTGGATTGCCGTGTGCAGGGCAGACGTTACAACAAAATAGCACATTGACAATTCAGGCCACAGGTGTTGCTGGGATTCCATCGTCCGGCGTATCGGCAGTATTGGTTAATGTTACCGCTACGAATACAACTGCTGACGGCGGATTTTTAACTGTTTATCCCGCAGGCGGATCGACACCCAATACTTCAAGTCTAAATTGGTCACAAGGGGAAACCGTAGCAAATTCTGTATTTGCAACTGTAAACTCTGGAGGACAAATCTCAATACATAATTCCATAGGTTCAGCTGACGTAATTGTGGATGTTGTCGGATATTTCACCGATAGTAGTAATCCGCTTGCGACAGGAGACGAAATCAATACTGTTTTGCCGACTGTCAGATTAGCCGACACGAGATCTACTTCGATTTTTCCGGCAACAGCCACTCCCATTGCTCCAGGCGGAACTCTTACTGTTCCCGTAAGTAATTTTGATAACGTAGCAGGCACCTCTATGAGTGGAGTTATCGTAAATATTACAGCTACAAATTCGACAGGTACGGGATTTATAACTGTTTATCCTTCTGGAACCGCTACTCCAAACACAAGTACCTTAAATTATTTTGGAGCGGGAGAGACTGTTTGTAACTTAGCATATGTTCAGCTCGGTTCTTCGTCCTCGATAACCATAAAAAACACTGGCAACAGTTATGTGGATGTTGTAGTGGATCTGCAAGGATGGTACTAGTTAATTATTTGCAATCAGTTCTGTTTTTGTTTGTAATAATTGGTAATTGATAATTGAAAATATTGCCTGTTGAAAATCGAAAATTCAATGAAAATAAGTAACTTACGCATCGAGAAAAGCTTAGGTTTAAAATTTAATAAATGTTTTTCTGCTATGTCTGTAAGCGCAAGTGTGATGTTTTTACATTGCAAAGTGACGCATGTTCAGTGAGTTCAAACTCTAAAATGCTAATTTCTCATGTATGGCAATGTTTTAACAATTTAAATGCAATCATATTTTGGAGAGTAAATGAAATCCTTTTTTAAGTCTATTTCTATAGCATTGGTAATAATGTTAATGGTGTTTGCAAATGTCATCTTAGGTGGGACTTACAAACCTCTTTTTAAACTTGCTTCTAGCTTGTCGCCTCAAAATACTTTAAATGAGACTAACGTTAATACATTAAATACACTATGGACTGCAAGTGTTGGACAAACTCCGTCCGTTCCGGTTACAGGAGGGGAGTTCCCAGAAGTTCCTCCCTCTCCGAGTTATTATAACGGTAAGATTTATATTGGCTCTCTTAACGGTAGTCTAATGGTTTTTGATGCATCGGGCATTAACGGATGTTCGGGATTAAGTCCCACATCGTGTAGCCCCATTTTCACTACAGAATCCATAACTTCTACTTCATTGCAAGGATCATTTATACAGGGGGCACCGCTGATTGTAGGCAGCGAAGTCATCGTAGCAGTGGGAGATCAATTGTTTGCTTACGACGCAAACGGAGTCACAAATTGTTCTGGGACCCCTACCGTATGCAGTCCGCTTTGGTCAACTGCTTCTAATAACTACGGTTTTATGTCCGAACCTGTCGTATACGGTTCTTTCATATTTGCTCATGATTCAAATTACCTATATGCATTTTCGTCTAGTGGTTCTGCGGGTTGCACTGGGACTCCGGTGGTTTGCAGTCCAATATGGACTGCATCAATAAACAATACCTCGGTTGCAACACCCACGATTGTTGGCTCAAAGGTATTGACTTTAAGTAATGATGAGTTAGTTGCTTTTGATGCAAACGGAGTCACAAATTGTTCAGGGACGCCTTTAGTCTGTCTGCCATTATGGACGGGAGCTTATGGTTTAGATCAATATGGCGTAACGGCATTTAATAACTATGCGATAACTGTTGGGAATGGAGTATATGTATATAATACGCAAACATGTGCCAGCTCGATATCATTATGTAATCCTGTTTGGGAGGACACCAATCCCAGTGATACTCAGTTGTTCTCGTCCGCTTCAGTCTCAGGTAATTTTTTATACGTAGACGGTGAATCACATCTATATGCATTTCCGGCAAATCCAAACTCGACTTGTCAGATAAACGCAACTACATCAGTTCAAACTTGCCTGCCTATTTGGTCTGCGTCTATTGCCAATGCTTCAAGCAGCTATGTTCCAAACTCCACTCCGGTACTAGCAGATAATATGGTTATTGTCGGTGAAAGTAGTTCCAAAATTGAGTTTTTTGATGCGGCAGGAATTACGGACTGCTCTAATTCAATTTGTTCGCCGCTTTATTTTAAGTGGACCAGCGGGGTAGTTCAATCGGCGCCTCTTATTGTCGGAACTTCAGTTTACGTTTATTCAAATGATGGCACGTTGTTTGATTTTGGGAACCCGGTTCAATATATAGATCTTTCCGGATCTCCTATTTCGAGTTTGACAACTTCACCAATATCCCTAAATACCGCATTTAATCCGACCGAAAAAAATTATGCTTTATTAGATTGCCAAACAGGTCTAAATCAAATAAATATTGCATTGACATCAGCCGGAACTTTGGATTACAGCGGTTCGGGATCAACCAGTTTAAATTTTTCAATTTCGTTGTACCCGAATCAAGCTGTTGCCATTGTTGCGACCAACCCAAACTTAATTACTTCACAAATTCAATATTGGATTAGGTGTCTGCCCCCTAATTTTCCCAAAATAACGGTATCTAGACCCGGTAATCCCTCCCCGGGATATTACTTAACAACTATAAGCTCAACTAATCCGACACAGGGTGCTCCGGAAAACGGAAATTACAGCATAATAACTAATAATTATGGAACCCCAATATGGTATCAGCCATACTTCGGATATACGACCCATAACTTGCAACTCCTTCCGGGCGATAATCTCACTCAATTTGCCAATAATGGACTGTCTATACCATTCAGTACGGTATTTGATCAGCTCGACACTCAAACTCAGTACTCTCAGCAGTTGCCGAGTGGATTTTCCAGTAATCATGAGTTATATTTGAGTCCTAACGGTAACTACTATACTTTAGAAGACTATTTGGTCCCTGCTAATTTGACGTCGCTTGGATTATCATCGGTTCATTATTACATAGGATGTTTGATAGAGGAGTTAAGTCCGACAAATAATATTCTTTGGGAATGGAATGCCAGTGATCACGTTAGCTTGGGGGAATGGAATCCTGCCGTGGGTCCAGTTATTTCAAGCGGAACGAATTCGTATTTGGATCCTTTCCACTGTAACTCTTTGGATGTAAATTCAAGCGGACAAGTTTTGCTTTCGATGAGGAACACGTCTGCGATGTATCTAATTGACAAGGCAACCGGTAAAATTTTGTGGAAGTTAAGCGGGAATAGCGTAGTTGGAGACGGAGAGCCACACCTGACTATATTAAATGATCCGGAAGGTCAAACATATGGTCAGCATGATGCCAGATTTGAGCCTAACGGTGACATCTCATGTTTTGACGACCATTCGATAACGTCAGGTTATGCAAGAGGCGTTTCCTATCACATTAATTTAAGTAATCTAACGGCAACCATGGACTGGGAATATTCGAAGCCCTTGTCTGGGCCGTCGATTGCAATCGGTTCATTTAGAAGGTTAGACGGCGGCAACGACAATTTAATTGATTGGGGTCTTGAGCCCAATACCGGTTTTACTGAAGTGGATGCTGCCGGCAACGTGCTTCTATCGGTGGTATTTCCGAATGACAATTCAAGTACAAGAGCAGAAAAAATCCCAATTTCATCAATCAGTCTAAATCTCTTGCGACAGACGGCAGGACAGCCTCCGCCGATAGGGCCTGGTCAAATGCCCTCTTCTAGTGATCCGGTTTCTGCGGTTCAGGGCAACTATTTTCATTCGGTTCAACCGCTTAGGATGGTTGATACCAGGCCGAATTCAGGTTATACGGGACAAGGATCTCCGCTATCTGCAGGGTCTACTCTGTCGCTGAATTTAAATGGCAAATATGGAATTCCTTCTGACGCAACCGCAGTAGCTTTAAATGTTACGGTTACTGATGCAACTCAATGGAGTTACTTGACAGTTTATCCTTCCAATAACAGCAAACCCACAAATTCAGATCTGAACTGGATGCCAAATGAGACTGTTGCTAATTTTGTAAAGGTACCTATTTCATCTACGGGAGTAGTGAACTTTACTAATGCATTCGGAAATGCAGACCTGGTGGTGGATTTGGAGGGTTATTATGGACCTTCTATGCCAGGATCAGGAGTTTTTGAACCCCTAGCTCCTACCAGGATTTGTGATACGCGTACGGGAACCGGTATAGTCGTAAATCCATGCAACGGGAAAACTTTAAATTCGGGAAGTACCCTTCAGGTGCAAGTTGCCGGTGAAGGCGGAATACCTACCACGGGGGTAGCTGCAGTAGCGTTGAATATAACGGCGACGAATACAACGTCAAACGGCGGTTATATAACAGCCTTCCCTGACGGTACTCAAATGCCGCAGGCTTCGGTATTAAACTGGACTTCAGGTCAGACTGTCGCAAATCATATTGTGGTGCCAGTGGGACCTAACGGTAAAGTTGATTTTTATAATTACATTGGGTCTGCCGATATTGTAGTTGATGTTGAAGGCTGGTATACGGACGGATCTAATTATTTAAGTTGGGGAAGCGAATTTAAATTATCGAACCCTATTCGCATTGCAGATACAAGAACAGGGTCATCTGAACCATATTCGGGTCAAACCCTATCGCCTGGATCATCATTAAGTTTTCAAGTCAGCAATGTAGACGGTATCCCCAATGGAATCACAGGGGTTGATATAAATCTCACTGCCACTAATTTAAACGGATCTGGGTATCTTACATGCTATCCCACAGGCTCAGCGGTACCTAATTCAAGCTGCTTGAATTTTTCACCTAACCAAAATACGGTAAGTAATTTTGTCAGTTCCCAATTGCTTTCAGACGGTCAAATTACCGTTATCAATAACTCAAACACGCCCGTTGATGTCGTCATTGACGTTGAAGGATATTATGTATGGAATTAAATTAATCAAGAAGTGGATGTTTGCTTAAATGTTGCAACGATTGAAAAAAATATTACCTCTGAAATTTTAAATAAGATAAACGGAGTCTGGTGGTTTGATCGTTAAGTTATGAGGTTTTATAATTACAGTAGAATTAGATTGATTCTGCTGGCATGTTTGTGAAATAGGTGAAAATGAGGTTAGTTTGGAAAGTTTATTTGGGGGTAATGTTGGTGCTATGGTTGCTTGTGGCTACGATAATTTTAAACTCGAATATTCGCCCAGCGGTGGCCATACTTTCAGTTAATAGTTGGAATATTGTCGCAAGTTATCCGGCGGATTCTTATTCGGTTGATGCCGTATCTTGCATTACGACTTCAATATTGTGTGTTTCTGTTGGCAATGAGCAGATATCTAATGCCACACAGCCCATGAATGCGGTAGTCGCCGTGTCTACCGACGGGGGAATATCGTGGACTCAAGGAACGCTTCCGTCGGGGATAAGCTCCCTAGATGGAATGTCTTGCGCGAGCACGAGTTTTTGCCTAGCGGTGGGGCAAAATAGCGGTAATAACGGTGTAGTCGCCGTATCTACCGACGGGGGAATATCGTGGACTCAAGGAACGCTTCCGTCGGGGATAAGTTCCCTAGATGGTGTGTCTTGCGTGAGCACGAGTTTTTGCGTGATCACTGGAGCCACTACGGGCAATATGCCGGCAGTTTTGATTTCTACAACTGGGGGTACTTCGTGGACGCAAGAAACTTTACCTTCGGGGATTACGATGTTAAACGGAGTATCTTGTTCAAGTACTGCTTTGTGTGAACTCGTTGGTGGATTTGTTCTGAATATTGGTTATACCGCCAGCGGAGTAATGGCTTTTAGTTCCAACGCAGGACTGTCATGGTCATTGGCTACTCTTCCACCAAACCAACCTAATTTAAGCTCTGTGTCTTGTTATAGTAATACTTTTTGCAATGCCGTGGGCGCAAATACAATCCTAAAATCGACCGATGGTTCTACCTGGAGTCAGATCTCTGTACCTACGGGCACTTTTAATCTGTCGTCTGTCTTTTGCGGCAGCGATACATTTTGTACGGCAGTGGGAGGCAATGCCGATTTATTTACGGATAACGGAAGTACGTGGAACATTGGTTCATTCCCGTCGGGTGCTTTTGTCATCAATGGAGTCTCCTGTTTAAGCACCACAAGTTGTGTCGCGGTAGGGGAGAATACGGTTGGTAATATTGCCTATAGTATGGCCACATTAAACGGTAGCTCAACTTGGTCAAGTTATCCAATGCTGCTATCTGTTGAAGTATTAAATTCGGTAAACTGCGTTACCACCTCTTTCTGTGTTTCGGTCGGACAAAATAACAGCGGCACTGCAACTGCCGTAACTAGCACAAACGGAGGTTCAACTTGGACTACCGGCACCGTTCCTACAGGAGTGACCGTATTAAATTCGGTAAACTGCGTTACCACCTCTTTCTGTGTCTCGGTCGGACAAAATAACAGCGGCACTGCAACTGCCGTAACTAGCACAAACGGAGGTTCAAATTGGACTACCGGCACCGTTCCTACAGGAGTGACCGTATTAAATTCGGTAAACTGCGTTACCACCTCTTTCTGTGTTTCGGTCGGACAAAATAACAGTACCTCTCCAGGCTCTTATATATTATTGACCGTGCCTATAATAAGTTATGTCACGCCAAATTCAGGACTTACGACAGGCGGAACGAATGTAACCATAGTGGGCTTAAACTTATTCAGTACGGTATCTGTTTCGTTCGGCTCAATACCTGCTTCTAGTTTTACCGTGATCTCAAATGATGAAATTATTGCAGTGTCACCGGGAGTGGCTGCAACAGGCGTGGTAAATATTATTGTAACCACAACGTCAGCGAATACCCCCGTCAATTCGGCAGATGAGTTTAATTATATCAATCCGGGGTATTTTCATTCAATAAGTCCCGTTAGAATCTGTGACACAAGGGCAATTAATATCCCGTATGTCACTTCTAATGAGTGTAATTCGTCGGGGCCCGAAACACTTGGTTCGGGCTCGGTATTAAATATACCGATTGTAGGGCAGGCTTCGATTCCCAGTAACGCAATTGCAGTAGTGGCTAATGTTACCGTGACAAATACTACCGCAAACGGAGGTTATCTAACTCTTTTCCCTGGCTTGGAGTCAGCCGTTCCCAATTCTTCAAATTTGAATTGGAACAGTGGACAAACTGTAGCTAATTTGGTAACTGTTCCAATCGGTCCAAACGGTGCAATTCAGGCATATAATTTTATGGGTCAAGCTGACGTAATAATCGATTTAGCCGGTTATTATGGTCCTAATTCGACTTCTGGATTGACTTTAGGAGAATATTTTCCGGTGACTCCTTTTAGGATTTGTGATACGAGACAAATAGGAACTGGCGTCGCTCAAAATCAATGCAACAATTCAAGCACAAATAGTCCAATAGGACCAAACCAATCCATATCGGTTCAATTTGGAGGTAACGGCGTAATACCATCATCGGGTGTATCTGCAGTAGCTATTAATATCACAGCCATAGTGCCCACTACAGCAGGTGGGGGATATTTGACTGCCTTCCCATCTGGATCAACCCAGCCTAACGTATCTAACGTGAATTTTGGTCAAGATCAAACCATCGCAAACAGAGCAATTGTTCAATTATCGTCAACTGGATCGATTTCTATATATAACTATAACGGCGACACAAACATTGCAGTAGATGTTGTCGGGTATTATATGGAGGGTACGACCTCGAATGTCGGTTCTTTGTTCGTGCCGATCAATCCGGATAGAATTTGTGACACGAGAGCCATAAACAATCCTACGGTTCAGTCTAATCAATGCAATTTGAATGGGCCTCAGACATTGATTTCCGCCGGTGAGTTGATGGTTCAGGTATCTGGCGTCGGTCCAATTCCAACAAATATTGTTGCTGCTGAAGCGAATGTTACCGTTACCAATACGGATGCAAACGGAGGGTTCCTAACTATTTTTCCTACCGGGAATTCGGTACCAAATATATCCGATCTAAATTGGAGCTCTGGAGTTACAATCGCAAATAATTGTATTATTACCCTTTCGTCTGCGGGCAGTTTTACTGCTTATAACTTTATCGGCACAGCCGATGTAATCGTGGATGTTTCGGGCTATTTTATAACAGCATAAAGTTGTATTGTTTAAAATATTCTTGTTCATAAAAAATGTTTGTTTGATCTATATACGCTTTGGTTCGTGACTAAAGGTTTAGAGCTGAATTAACAAAAAGGTTAATGTGTATCCAATTGAATAAAAAGCCTTTTGAATTTATATCGGAGTAATTACCGAAAGCCGTGAAAAGGGCAAATCAAAGTGCAATTAAATTAAATTAAATAATTTAAAACTTGAATGAAGGAAATTATTTAGTCTTTTGTATGCGGGATCAAAAACTTTACGGGTATCCGCCTGGAGATATTACAAAATTGTCGATTGTTCTCGGGTCTACTGAGTTTCCGGTAACTGCCGCTTCGTATATTCCAAAGCAGATTTGAAGTACATTTGTTGCGTCTTCAGGAGTCATCTCGGGCAATATGCTTTCATCTATAAGTGAGTCCAAAAAATGTTTTGATGACAATTCAAAGCCAGTTCCCCAATCAGCATTTATAGTGTCGATATGTTTAAATGCACGTTTATCTTTGTCGCCTTCAAAAATGGACAGAGGGGGGAAGTCAAGAAGTTCGCCCGTACATCGTGTTACCCAGATAAACCCTTCGTCACCGGTTATTTCCACAAATTCATCTGCCCCGTAGTAGGAACTGTTCATCCATAAATTATGGCCATAAACGGAATCCAGAACTCCAAGCAAATTGCCGTCCTCATATTCGAGTAGTGACACAAAAGGTTCGAAAAAGGTATGCTGCCTTCGAACGGAAGATTTAAGAGAAACTATTTTTTGTCCGACTAGCCATTGAGATATGGCAATTTTGTGAACCATGTCATCAAATATGTGACCGCCCGGACTTGCGTCACTGAATCTCCATCCGTAACCGTCCGGATCCATCCCAACCTGAAAATCTGAATCCGTCTGCCCAACCAGTGTGTGAATGCGTATCTGTTGCGGTGTTCCGATTTTACCTTGTTGAATTAACTTCTTGGCTTCAACCAACGGGGGAAAGTGATAAAAGCATTCGTTTATCCTAAAGGTTACATCAACTTCCCTCGCCGCTTGAATCATATTTATGCTGTCGGGGATTGAAGTGGCGATCGGCTTTTGACATGAAATATGTTTTTTTGCACCTGCGGCTGCTGCAACGTGATTCTTGTGCATGTGTGTCGGTGTTAATATCTCAACAGCATCGATTGAACTGTCGTTTAAAAATTCATCTATGTCGGTATAGACCTGTTTAATTCCCCACATTCCAGCCTTGTGTTTTGCCTTGTCTTCATTTACGTCACAAACCGCAACGACCTTACACCTATTGTCCTGCAGGTAACCTTTAGTACAAAGTTCTGCTATATTTCCGACTCCAAGAATCCCGATCCCAATTTTTGAGTTTGATTGGATAGTTGACATAGATCTTGTTCCTTTTCGATGACGATTAATTTTATAGTAGCATCTGAGTTTTTGTGATTATGCGCTTGTGGCTAAAAATATTGCGTTAATAGATTTAAATGCTTAAGAATTTATATCATTGGATATATACATATTAAAGATTCAAGTAATTAAAGTAGCCTAATTTGTTGAGGAGTTATGACAATTACTTATCCTCAAACGGTTTGTAGAGCTTTACATGCATAATATTTGATTCACATTGAATTATTTTTAATCACATACTAAAATTTTAATTTACAAAGTTTTAGGCCTGCCGTTGGAATCGTTGTTTACGAGTCCATGTGTCATTAGGTCGTACATCAAAAAGAAGGAAAAGATGGCTAAAAGAAATAAATTGTTAATGGTGTGTTTTTGTTTATTGATGTCAATCTTGCTGCTGTCGGCGTGCGGATCGAACAATTCTTCCGCTGTGTCAGTTACTTCAAATAAATCTCCGGGAATTTTGACTGTTTCTGATATTTCATCTTTTAGCTTACAGAATCAAGTCTCATTTACATCGGCGCAGGGAATAATCAACAGGCATGCAACAAATTTGTATTTGGTCTATAACACTCAGTCCAATGTTCAGCAAAATTCGCAGTTCTGGTTGACCCATGCGGTAAATTTGCCCTATAAGACAGTTGATCCCATGTCAATATTTTTGAAGTTTAAGTCGATGCTGAAAGGTTTGATTATATGGGATCCCAATATGGTCGTCGATACTCAAAATGTAGCCGTCACCTTAGCCGGCTTAAAAGATGCAATCCCTTGCAGTCCGCAGATGGCTAAGACTCTTGAAGCCGCGCCTTATAGCTACAAGGTATTGATGGATTTGAGAAAAAATCATTTCAGTAATCGATACAATACATACAAGTGGTTGGTCAATTACATACATCCGTATATGAATAAGATCTCTTTCCCTGTTTGGATCGGAGACCCCGACGGGTCTAACTCTGGAGACGATCCTTCGCTAAGAGATTGGTCTACGCAGCATTATGGTATTGACTTTGAAGCCGATGCCAATACTGACTTCAATGTAATCAAAATGATATTAGGTTTATTCCCTAAAGACTCACCTGTGTATGGTTATATTTTTTACGTTGATGCCCAGTATAAAAAGACTAATTTACCCATTCTCGAAGGTGTGTCCGTGGGGGATATCTCAAAACTGGGTGACTACCTGATTCCAACTGATGGTTTTCACAATTTATCTGTATTCTCTCAACTTAAGGCGACTAAGACCGTAACTCCTAGGTGGAACTCCAAAACTATTGTGCCGAATAAATCAAAAACTTATGTCTTATTTGCTACAACAGACGGAGACAATGTGGCCTATGATGAGGGGTTTTTCTTGCTTCATCAATTACAAAATCCCCAGTTCGGCAAAGTGCCACTGGGAATTTCAATATCGGTAAACTTGGCAAAATTGGCGCCCACAATCTATCAATACTATTTGCAACACAGTGGTGCAAATGACATCTATATCGCAGCTCCTAGCGGTGCGGGATATGCCTATCCGTCGTTGATGCCGGACCTAACTCAGTATCTAAGTACTTCCAAAGCGAAAATGGCCTATGCTGGATTAAAATCCGTTTGGATATTGGACAACGAATATGAATCATCCCCGTCGCAGACAACTGTTAATCAGTACGGAAAAATCGTCGGGCCTTCGGGAATATTTACGGATTATGATAACTTCAAAGGTGGTTTTATTACTCCTAACCCTCCCGCAATTTCGTTCGCGACCGGTAATATTCCCGTAGTTCATGATGTGTACGGACTAACTCAGTTTAATACCGTTAATTCAATTCAGGCTACAGCTAAGTTGGCAAACGGCGGCCCTGGTTTTGTTTTTGTCGGGTTGGATGCTTGGAATTTGAATTCAACGGATGTTCAACAAATGATTGCAAAGCTTGGGCCCAACTATGTGGCAGTCACCCCCGATCAGTTTGTAGGGTTAATTAAAGGAGCCGAAAAGTTACATGAGCTATCGACAGGCTTAACCAAGTAGCCATTTTGAGCCTAACTGTGGCTTAAAGTTGATTGGGAGGAAAACATTCAAGTTTAATCCAAAAGTTTAGTTACTTGCAGATTAGGTTTCGCAATAGATGATTCATGCCGACCAGGTTACGTCATTCGGGCGATAAAATGTGCGATTTTTGTCGACAGTGATTTTAACGTACTTTGTCCGATTTCACCCACATAGGCGCAATATTTTATAAAATGTTCCTTGAGATTCAAATTTAAAAGGAGAATTATGAAACTTATTGATGAATTTAAAAAGTTTTTATTGCATGGAAATGTCATTGAGATAGCCGTGGGAATCGTAGTAGGAACTGCTTTCAATACCTTAGTTCAAGCCTTCGTCAAAGATTTACTTACGCCAATAATATCAATTCCGGGGAATGTAAATTTCTCTTCACTAAATGTAACCGTTGGGGGAGCAATATTTAGTTATGGTGATTTTATAAATATATTAATCAGTTTTATTGTGGTTGCCGCAGCCGTATTTTTCTTTGTGGTTAAGCCGGTTAATTTCATAAATTCGAGACGAGATGCCAAGGCAGATTCTGACAGCAAGGTCTGTAATTTTTGCCTAAGTGAAGTGCCAATCGGTGCAACTAGGTGTAAATTTTGCACATCTGAATTGACTTTGGCATAGCTAAGGCTGCATAATTATATTGTTTGTAACTTAGGGCAGACGATAGGCAGATAGTAATAGTATTCTATAGTTTGGCGTCGGCTTTTTGAAATGCAAAACTATCGATACTTTAAGTTATTGGCCTTGGGGGCGTCAACTGATGGACAAATAAGTTAAAGCAGCTATTAATGCGATTGATTCGAAAAAGATTAAGATTTAAAGGAGCATCTTAGATATACGAATAGTGTTTTATGAATTAGGTAGATGATGGAAAAACTTTTGATGGGACCCGGTCCGTCTAATTTAACCGAATCTGTGAGATCAGCTTTGGCTCAGCCCGCGCTAGGGCATCTTGACCCGGAATTTTTGAGTATTTTGGACGAAACTTGCGATCTTCTGCGGTGGATTTTCAAAACCGATAATAAAATGACATTTCCTGTTTCGGCTACGGCAAGCGGCGGGATGGAAGCGGTGGTAATGAATCTCGTAGATTCGACCAGTAAGGTAGTGATTGGATCCAATGGAGCATTTTCATTGCGCGCTAAAGCCATGATGGAACGTCAGGGAGCAGAGATTGTTGAAGTGAATTGCAATTGGGGTTCGCCTGTGGATTTGAATGAGTTAAATTTAATGATCGAATTCGCCAAACCGGATTTGATCTGGATGGTTCACGGAGAAACCTCTACAGGCGTTTTAAACAATATTGTAAATATCGATAAAGGTGATGCGCTTTTAGTAGTTGATTGTGTTACGTCATTGGGCGGAGTAAATTTTGAAATGGATACTTGGGGGATCGATGTGGCTGTTTCGGGTTCTCAAAAATGCTTAAACGTTCCTCCCGGGCTATCGCCCGTATCGTTTTCTACACGGGCGATTGAAAGATTTAAAGCTTCGAGGTCTTGGTATTTTGACTTGCAAATGATAAATGATTACATAAGTGCGGCCGGACCGAGAACCTATCATCATACTGCGCCGATCAACATGATTTATGCCCTAAAAGCATCGTTAAGCGATATCAAGCACCGTGGTCTTAACGAGACTTTCAACAGACATAAAATAGCGGCTGAATATCTTTACAGTGCCCTTGGCGAGATGGGTCTAGAGCTGACGGTTAAATCTCCGTTCAGATTGCCTCAGCTTACAACTGTTTTTATACCAAAAGAACTGCAGGGAATCGAAAGTCAAATTAGAAAAGATTTGATGGATAATTTTAATATTGAAATAGGTGCGGGGCTGGGTATTTTTGCGGGCAAGGTATGGCGGGTTGGTCTAATGGGAGCAAATGCAACAATTAAGAACGTTGACACACTTGTGAATGCATTGGGTAAACTTCTTTAATAGTGTTGAATCGTCTGGTACTTATATGCGGGTCGCATCGTTAATAAGATAATTTTTGAATTCAACAAGCAATCGGGCACAGAGTTGTATTAAGTTATAAGTAGCGTAAACAACGCAAAAGAAATTAACAAATTAATTTGACGATGAATCAATACGTTGACTACTTTATTGCAAGTGAATTCGATATAGAAAACGGTTTTAGACTTAAAAACGTTTTAATTAGACCATTGCGCCCGACGGACTATAGCCAATGGTTTGAAGTCAGGACGCAAAGCCATGACTGGTTGGTGAAGTGGGAACCCAGAGTTCCGGCCGGGAAGTACCCCGATTTGAGCGAACGTTCATTTTTATCTAGACTGGCGATGATGAAAAGAGAAAGACAGATCGGTACTTCTTTCGGTTTTGGAGTATTCTATAACGGTCAATTTGTAGGTGAGGTCAATCTTTCTAATGTTCAGCGCGGCGCGATGCAGTCTGCCACTATCGGTTATTGGATCGATAAATGCTATTGCGGGAAGGGTTTTATACCGGAGGCAACGGTTGGAGTATTTAAATTTGCATTTGAAATGCTTGGATTGCACAGAATCGAGATATTGATAGTCCCAACCAACAAGGCGTCTCTTAGAGTTGCCGATAAGCTAAAGTTGCGATACGAGGGTATCTCCAAAGATTATCTTTTAATAGACGGTATCTGGTCAGATCACGCACGATTTTCAATTTTAAGTTCAGATTGGACGACCAATACCGACTTTTTTGAAAGCTTAATTTCTGGTGATTAGTTTTAGACACAGTTTTGGATACAAATTTATTTACGAATAACTTATACATTTACGTTTGAATCGGCAATTTCGCCAAGCGCTTTATTGTTAACTTCTTTTGATAAGGATCGAACTTTTAGAAGTTACCTGCAGGACAAATGCATTTGAAATCTACTCATTTGAAGTTATGCTCTCGCCTATTACCGCCGGCGAGTGTTTGAAAAACGACTCAATCTCTTTTTGATATTTATATTCGGGTTTTGCTCTTCCCAGATTTATTCTGAGCTGGTTGAGTTTGCAGAATTTTGCCACCGCTGCAGACGTAGTGTATTTATAGGAAAAACCGGCCTGCTTAATTTTGGTGTTATTGATGCCCCGACCGTATTTCATAAGATCCATCAGTTCGGGTGTTATCGTTACTATTCCCGATTTTATTAAAGGAGCCGAGATCAGGTTAGTTGCGTAAGCAAAAAGCGGAATTGGTCGTGCTGCGGCAATAGATCCTATTTCACTCCAGGGCACTCTTTCGTCACCGGCAACATTGTAGATGCCTTCCAGGTCACTATTTGCAGCAAATACCAATGCGCTTACAACATCTTCTTCATCGATTAAATGAATTGACGGGTCGAATCCAAAAAGATACGGTAATATTCGTTTTTTTAGATTTTTTGTTATGGCTGTGGTTACATTTTCGCCTATAACATTACTAAACCTCAGCAACGTAACTGTAATATGGGGATTGTCTTGAGCGAAGTCCTTTACGTAGCTCTCGGCCTCAATTATTGATTTTTCAATTCTGAGTTTGGCCAAGGAGGGCCTCTTCGAGTTCTCATCGAAAAAATAGGGATCTTGTGGCGAGGAGCCGTAAACCAGACTTGAAGACTTTACAATAAGTTTTTTAACAGATGGACTTCCTCCAACTGCCGCGAGCAAATTCATAGTTCCTATAACATTATTTTCGTTGAGCATTCTGCCCGAAAAAGCAGAAGTTTCAGTGACCATAAAGGTATGCATAACCGTGTCGACCTTGGTAGATTTAATGATTCTGGAAACTATGGAATAGCTGTGGTCGGCTCTGAGACATTCGGTACGTTCAAGCTCAACTTTAGGGTCGGAAGTACCCAAGCCAATAATTGTTTCGACGGTTGGATCGGCTTCAAAACTTTTTGCGGTCATTGAGCCCCAAAAAGTGTCTATTCCAGTTATCAGTATTCTTCTACCCATTGTCTACCCCAACCACGGATTCTTTCTATGAGCCAGCATGTCATATATGGCATCCTGTATTCTCAATCTAATATTTTCTGATTCATCCAATATCTTTGTTTTTGAATATCGAGCCTGGTCAGGTGGTACGTCAAAGTGAATTGGATCTAAGACTCTAATCTTAAACTTTGCCGGCAGATAGGCAACCGAAGCCAAAATTGGTCCTAAAAATGGCGTAAGCAAAACTTGATTTAAGGTTATGGGGAAATACGGAAGCTTAAGAGCCTTGGAGATGCTCGGCAACTTTGTTAAAATCGGCATTGCTTCTTCGGCTCCTACTACCGCAATCGGGATTATGGGCACACCGCTCTTCATGGCAATTTCAACAAAACCCCCGCGGCCGAATCTTCTGAGTTGATATCTCTCTTTATAGAGCTTAGAAGGACCCTTGGAGCCTTCGGGGAATACAAGCGCAAGTTGTTGATCGTCGTGAAGAATTCCGTAAGCATTAGATGGGTGAGCTGGCACTCCTCCGCCTCTGTTCCATAGTGTTCCCGCTATCGGTAGAGTTCGAAACCAAAAGTCTGCGAGCCCATAAACAGGACGATTTAATTCTTTTTCGATACCGTGCATTATCACCGGGGCATCTGGCGGAATTGCACCGGCATGGTTTGAAACCAGTAAAGCGCCGCCCTTAGTCGGAATCTTTTCAAGTCCCTCCCATTCGGCTCTGAAGTATTTGGTGTACATCGGATCAAATAACTTTCCGGTGAGTTTGCGGATTGATTCTGACCTTCCCCAACGATCAACGTCGCTTTGTCTGTATGACTCAGGTTCATTGTCTCCGACTTTGTCAACGAGCTTCACAATTTTGGATTCTACTGATTTAATTTGATCTGATTTTGTAGGCTTTTCCATATACATAATAGATTATTACTTTTTTGGCAGCTTTGCTTAAGAAGTCAAAAGATTTTACTTTAGTTTTACCTCGGCTTTAATTTAATGTGATCTGTGGCGGTTTTAGTTTTTAATTTGTAGCAAAAAATGAAATAACTGGGATTTTTCGCTGATTTGAAAAACAAATGATTTTTGTATATTCGAACTGGTTTAGACATTAGTCGATCTTGAAAATTTAAATTGTCTGAGTGAAAAGCGGTGTTTACTTAGGACAAAGTAAAGCTATTGAACGGAAATACTTTAAATGTGATTAATATTTTTGACACCTTGGGCAGTAGTACGTACTTCGGTTCGCAATTAATGCTTTGGTGATATCTGTTTTACATATTTTGCATGGAAGTCCTTGTCTTCCATAGCAATTATGGAAGTTTTGAAAATCACCGTGTTTAAAATGAACGTCGCTGTAACCTTTGTCTGTTAGGGTAGATCCTCTATTCTTAATTGCGCTATTTAGTATCTTTCGAATGTTTTTTAGCATCAGCTTGATTTGGATGTCTGTTAAAAGATGAGCGGGGTTAAAGGGCGAAATATGTGAAGAATAAAGTATTTCGGTGACATAGATATTCCCGAGACCCGCGATAACTTTTTGATCCAATAAAACAGTCTTAATTGGTGCGGTTCGATTTTTAAATATTCCTTGGAGGTATTTAACATTAAGATCTCCGCTTAAAGCGTCTGGACCAAGTTTGGAAATAATTCCATCTATCTCTGAGTTTGTGCAAGCCATGATAAGGCCGAATCTTCTTGGGTTGATATAATTTAGAGTCGAATTGTCAGCAAATAACAGAGTTAGATGTGTATGTTTTTGAATCGACCTTGTTTGAGGTATTCGATCTTTACTAGGGGTTTGATTATTTTGATCTTGTCCTATAAAATTAAATTTTAATGACCCGCTCATTCCGAAATGTAATACCAGGTTGGTGGTTTCGTCTTCGAATTGAATAAAAAGATATTTGCCGTACCGAAAGGCTTTGGTTAGTTTTTTGCCGGCGGCTGATTTTATTAGATTGATAGAACCTAAAACCGGCATGAGTTCAGAAGTTTTTATTTTGCAAACCTGTTTATTGTAAACTTCCAATTCAACTTGAGATCTAAATGTTTCTACTTCAGGTAACTCGGGCATGGTGACAGCTTTAAAGGTTTCTAAATAACTGACTTATTCATGATTAGGTTGTGAGTACGGTTGTCGTAAGTATGGATTGCAGGTTTTACTTAACTTCGTGATCTTCTGTTTTTCCAGCCGCACTTAAGTCGATGGCGGTGTTAATTAAAATAAGTTTTTCGTAAGCCTGTTGCGCGGCCAGTTGTTCGGCGGTTTTCTTGTTTGATCCTTCGCCGTATCCATAGACTTTGTCTCCGACGTACACGGTGACGTAATATGTTTTTTCGTGATCTTGTCCGGTTGTATAACTTACATAGCTGGGCAGAGGGAGTTTAAGGGCTGCAAGAGATTCCTGAAGTTGAGACTTAAAGTTTTGAGATCCAGGTGAAACTGCGGCCAGCTCGATTGATTCCTGCAGTAGGTTCATTATAAAAGTTTTGGTGAGCTCAATTCCTTTTGAAATATAAGTAGCCGCTATTAGCGCTTCCACCACGTCGCCTAAGGTTGACAACTTATTTCTGCCGTTTTGGGCAATCTCGCCGGTACCCAACAAAATATGGATGCCGACGCCATATCGTTCGGCCAGCACTCCCAAATTTTTTGTTGCCACTACCTGTGATTTTATTTTAGCCAATTCGCCTTCCGGTTTTCTTGAATACCGTTGGAATAGGTGCTCAGAAACTACGTATCCCAATATTGAGTCTCCGAAAAATTCTAGACGTTCATACGATTCCGTTCCTAAATGTTCGGCTACATATGAGGCATGCGTAAGTGCTTGAACAAAAATCGGCTCTTTAAAGAACCGAAAAATTAAGTCAAAGGGGTTAGTTTCAGCTGAATTTGTGGTAATTAATTCTTCAAAATCATTCACTACTTAAAATGAGTTGTAATTAGGAGGCGTTAACCTTCTCGTAAATATAATCGACGGAATCCCTTACGGTCATCAAATCTTCGAGATCCTCATCTTCGATTCTAAAACCCGGAGCTTTTTCGCTTAACTCGTCTTCAAGTGCCTCGACTAATTCGATGAGGGCGAGTGAATCGGCGTTAAGATCATCTACATATGAATCGCTTTCGTGTACGGATTCGGGATCAATCTCTAATATTTCACCGAGTTGACTTTTTACCATATTAAGGATTTCGGCTCGATTGAATTTTTCGGGCATTTAGAACTTCTCTCTTTCTGAATTCGTTTATTTAAAATATAAGTAATACGTTAGCATTAAATGGATTATATTTGTACTATTGTTTAACAAATCCAAACTTATTTAACGGTTTCAAATTATTGATCTGTATAAATTTGCAGGTTATGTAAATTGATTAATTGTTGAAAGCCGCTTTTGTGATATTGTAAATGAATTAAAACAAAAATCAAAATCGTTCGCAACGTTTATTGAGAGGTCTAATAGTTAAGCGTGTACCTTAAATCATTGGTATTAAAAGGTTTTAAATCATTTGCAGACACCACCGAGATTAATTTTGAACCCGGGGTTACCGTTGTCGTGGGCCCCAACGGTTCGGGTAAATCAAATATAGTCGATGCGGTGGCGTGGGTGCTCGGTGCCCAAGGACCGTCAATCGTAAGATCATCCAAAATGGATGATGTTATTTTCGCTGGTAACGCTTCACAGCCAGCACTCGGTCGTGCCGAAGTTATTTTAACGATCGATAATTCTGCCCGCCGACTTCCCATTGATTTGTCCGAGGTGACGATATCCAGGGTTCTTTTTAGGAACGGAGACAGTGAGTATTTTATTAACGGCGCTCCGTGCAGGCTTTTGGACATTCAAGAATTGCTTTCTGATACGGGGGTCGGCAAGAGTCAGCACGTCATCATCTCTCAAGGCCAGATTGATGCCATATTGACAGCAAAGCCGGAGGACCGAAGAGCAGTAATTGAAGAAGCTGCGGGAGTTTTGAAATATCGTCGACGAAAAGAAAAGGCCGAACGCCGACTTTTGGCTAGCCAGGCAAATTTAGACAGAGTCCAAGACATGATGCGCGAAGTTAAGCGCCAAATCGGACCCCTTAAGAAGCAAGCCTTGGCAGCCATAAGGTACTCGGAGATATCAGATGAACTTTATAAACTTAAGTTGTTTCAGAGCGGTCAAGAACTTAAGAATCTTCAAAATCTTCTACATGGTTCGTTTGAAATGGAAGCTTCTTTAAAACTGGTCGAATCCGAATTGGAAAGAAAGATCAGCGAAGCGTTGGAAAAAGAATCGCTAAATCAACAGAAACTTATTAGGGGTCAAGATACTGACTTGACGGCCAAAGTATCAACCTTAAACAGCCTGAAAGAAAAAACTAAAGGTTTAACGGCCGTAATAGTCGAGCGGAGAAGACTCTATGAATCAAAAAGAACTCAGGTATTGGATGAGCAAGTAGTCAACAGCCTTGAGGCCGAAGCTACCGAACTGACTAAAAATTTGGAAGAGCTTAGCGCCGAAAGGATAAAGTTAGCTCCGATGGCGAACGAAATTGAGACTACCGAAACTCATCTAGCATCACTTAAGGCCAGTTACGAGGAGTTGTTTGGAGAATCAGAATCCGGATCTGGGGATAACCCAAATTCAAAATTTAATGAATCAAAAGCCATGTTGGAAGGGCTGTATAAGGCAAATATCTCTACCGAACGGTTTTTAAGTCAACTGCATCAAAACCAGCAATCGGCAGATCTGAATTTTAAAGCTCTCACCGGCGAGCAGGAAGCTATAAATGAGTCACTGGGTGAAAATAATGCCTCTTTGAATAAAATGGAATCTGAAAAATCAGAGATTGAGCATTTGTTAAATTCGAATTTAATTGAATTAAAATCCGTTAGATCAGCAAAAGAATCTATTGAAGACAAGCTTAAAGCGGCTCAGATAGACCGAGGAACTTTGGAAAACGCCCTCTCTACGGCCATGAGCGAGTCCGGAGCGACTGAGCTATTGGGTCAAAGCGAAGTGATCGGCGTATTTGCTGATTTGATACTAATTAAACCCGGTTATGAAAAGGCGGTAACGGCGGCAATAGGACCTCTTCTAACGAGAGCGGTTGCAAAAAATGCGACGAGTGCCTTCGACATTCTTAAGGAGTTTAGTTCTAACAATCGCTCTCCCATCGTGATTCCGTCTTTGAATTTCAAGGGCGACCGAGATGGGATAAGTTCGGACGGCGAACAATCCCGTAGGGTTAAAAAGTTATCTGACTGTTTAAAGGTAACGCAGTCGGATTCTAACGGTTTTGTCCAGGGCCTATTGGAAGGTTATTTTGTTTACGAGGGCGATGAATTTGGGGAAGATTTTATCGACTCGGTTACAAAGATGCTTGCTGAGAAAAATGCGGTAATAGTTTCCAAACGTGGAGACAGATTCTCTCGCGACGGATGGAATTTAAAATCGGATTCGGCTGTTATTGTTACTGCTACCACTGAAGCTTTAAATAAAGCAACAAAAGATTGCGAGTCTTTAAATAACGACCTTACGAATTTAGTTGATAACATTTCTAAGCTTCAGGCAATACATGATCAATATGAAACTGCTTTGAAAGAAAAGAACTTTGAAATAAATAAATTGTCTTTTGAAATAGTCGCCAAAGATAATCAGTTAAATCGCCTTAAAAGAGATTTGGAAGCCTCCCAGCTGCAAAAACTTAACATTGAATTGAAAATACAGGAGCAATCCGCTAAGTTCAACGAAGAAATCGAACAGATAAACACGATTGAAGAACAATTGGAGCAACTGCGCCAAGCGAGCGAAGAGTATGTAAGTCGAATGAATCAAAAGCGTGAGTTGTCCGACAAACTCTCGGAAATTCAGTACCTCTTGAACCAAAAAGTAAATCAATTTCAAAAGCTTGAAGCTACACTGAGCGAAAGAAAAGCTAATTTTCAAAATAGGTTAAATGAAATTGAAAAAAGGCTTGAAGGAAAAGAGGAGCAGCGAAGTCAAGCTAAAAAATTACTTGAAGCCATAGAAATACAGTCTCAGGGACTTGCGTTGCTGCAGGAGATGGCAAACAGAACTCAAAAGTTGATCGACAGCGAACTAGTGGTATTAAACGTACATATACAGACTAACCAAAAGGCGTTGCAAGAGGCAAGTCAAGAGCTTGAACTTGCCAGGAAAAACCGGGGAGAGTTTGACCGTGAATTGCTACAAAGCCGAGATATGATTCAAAAGCAGCAGATCGTTCAGGCTGAAACTAAAGTGAAGTTGGAACATATCAGGGACTTTATTTTAAATGATATCGACAGTACACTAGAAGAAGCCGACGCATGCCAAGAGCCGCTGTTGCCGCCTGGTATAACGTATCGCGAGCGCATCTACTCTTTGGAAAAAGAGATGAAAAGCTTAGGTCCCGTAAATGCTTTAGCTGACACCGAGTTGGAAGAGTTGGAACAAAGATATCTATACCTAGCAGAGCAGTTGGAAGATATTAGGAAGGCTCGTCGCGAGCTGAGTTTATTGATAAGATCAATTGACGAAGAGATATCACATGAGTTTGAATCTGCTTTTATAGATGTGAAATCAAACTACAAGTCGCTTTTAGAGGTGTTGTTCCCCGGCGGATCCGGCGATCTGATATTGACCGATGCCGAACATCTACTTGAAACCGGAATTGAAATAGAAGCCAGACCGGCTGGAAGAACCGTGAAAAAACTTTCTCTTCTTTCGGGCGGAGAAAGATCGTTGGTAGCTATGGCATTTCTGTTTGCCGTTTTTAGGTCGCGACCTTCCCCCTTCTATCTAATGGACGAAGTCGAAGCTGCCTTGGATGATCTTAACTTAGCTAGGTTTTTAAATCTGATAAATGAATTTAGAACTACGGCTCAACTTATAATAGTTTCTCACCAAAAAAGAACCATGGAGAATGCAGACGCTCTTTACGGAGTGTCGATGCAACCGGGCGGATCCACTAAAGTAGTCAGCGAAAAATTGGCATCTTCGAGGCAGTCGTAGCTTAAAATCATTTGAGATAGCTGTTTCGTAGGCGGCTTTCTTATACATAAATGTCGGCAAACGTCTATTTTTGGAGGTTTTTACAATCAATGGTTTTTATCGTTTAAAATCTTTTTTGTGATTGTTGCATTAATTGTTATCGGCATAGTTATCGTTTTAGCTATTTTATTGGGGGTTGGGTTTATATATTCCCGTACGCGGAAGATGTCCAAACTTGTATCGGACATTCCCAATTTGCTTAAGGATGGCAAGCTGGACGAAGATCTTTTGGCTAAGGCGGGATTAACAAAACAGTCTGAAGAACAAAAAAAATCACAACCGGAAATAATTCCAGAAATAAAGCTTGAAGAGGTACTTGCGGATTCTCTTTCCCTTAAGGACAGACTGGCAACTTCAAGATCTGTATTTTCAAGTTATATCCCAAAAATATCTAAGTCATCTACACTGTCAAATCAGGTTTACAATGATTTGGAAGAAGCTATGCTTTTAGCTGACGTCGGTTTGCCGGCTACCACAGCGATTTTAAACAATATTAAAACAAAGCTTAAAGAGGAACCTCAAATAAATTCGGAGATATTGATTGGAATTCTTAAAGATGAACTGGTCAAATCGCTAACCGTGGGAGACAGAAGTCTGAAATTTCCCGATGTCAAAGACGAATCCGGGAAAAAACGACCTGTCGTCTATCTTTTCGTAGGCGTCAACGGCGTCGGCAAAACAACCACCATCGGTAAGATGGCCGCTAAATTCGTATCCGAAGATAAGAAAGTTATGTTGGCTGCGGGCGATACGTTTCGAGCGGCAGCCACCGAACAGCTAAAGCTTTGGGGTGAGAAAACAGGATGCGAAGTAATTTCGGGACAGGATGGCGCCGATCCGGCTTCGGTTATTTTTGATGCCGTTAACAGCGCATACTCTAAGGGTTATGATGTCGTATTGGCAGACACAGCAGGTCGTCTTCAGAATAAAGTGAATCTTATGCAGGAATTAAAGAAAGTCAAAAAGGTTGCTTCGAAGGACCCTGGTCTGCTTGCTGAAGTGTTGTTGGTTGTAGATGCGACGACCGGACAAAACGGAGTCGTGCAGGCTAAAGTATTTAAAGAAGCGACGGACTTAACGGGAATAGTGCTGACAAAATTGGACGGTTCTGCCAAGGGTGGAGTTTCAATCTCCATCGGTCAAACTTTGGGAGTACCCGTCAAATTGATAGGCGTGGGAGAAAAAGCTCAAGATTTGATTCCATTTGAGCCGCAAGAATTTGTAGATGCGCTACTGGATGTCTAGATCGTAGAGCCGCCCTTGTTTTTAACGAAACAGCCCGACAAATAAAAACATAATTAATGATATTTAAAATTCAGGAACTCAGCGACGATGAAAGAGCGTAAAAAACGATATAAAACTAAGATCGACTTGGTGGCTTCCATTTTGGACACCATGTCTGTGGTTGCTGGAGAGGACCCTGATCTTTTGGACTTAAAGATGATCGACGTTGTCTTGGCCGAAATGGCCGAAGCATTTCGAACTTTTAGACCTTATAGAGACAAGCAAAAAGTAACTATATTTGGCTCAGCCAGAACCGACCAGAACGAGCCTTTGTATCAGGCGACCAAAAACTTTGCAGAACAGATATCTAAACACGATTGGATGGTTGTTACCGGTGCGGGACCTGGGATTATGTCTGCGGGGATTGAAGGTGCTGGTACGCAAAACGCAATAGGAGTTAACATTAGGCTACCGTTTGAGCAGCAGCCCAATGCATTTTTGGCTCACGATCCAAAGCTGGTTCAAATGAAGTATTTTTTCACAAGAAAGCTTATGCTGATAAAAGAGTCCGATGCATATATAATTTTGCCTGGAGGTTTCGGTACGCAAGACGAAGGATTTGAATTACTGACTTTAGTACAAACGGGTAAGGCACTTCCTGCCCCGATCGTGTTACTGGACGTCCCAGGAGACGATTATTGGGATACATGGATCCATTTTGTTAGACATGCAATTGAATCCAGGGGATTTATCTCATCGGATGACTCAAAACTCTTTTTGAGGACCGATTCGCCGGAGAAGGCAGTTGAATATATTCTTAAGTTTTATTCAAATTATAAGTCGATTCGTTGGGTTAACGATAATCTGATTATCAGATTAATTGAAGAGCCTTCAAGTAATGATCTTAAAAAGTTATCCAATGAATTTTCTGACATCCTGTTGGATGGTAAAATCGAAGTGGTCGAACCGACAAAGTTTGAAGTTTTGGACAATGATGCTTTGGATCTGAAGCGATTGAAAGTTAAGTTCACAAAAAGAACTTGATCTGCCTGATTAGGATATGTAAGCAGCTCATTGTGGTTAAGTTTGACAATAAAAGGTATTTTA
>DAHXLF010000169.1 GCA_027371755.1 Acidimicrobiales bacterium | reverse complement strand
TAATGGAAGTTTTGATTAAACTATACAACGGTAACGGATGGATTCCAGAGAATTTAACAAATACCTGAATAGTTACTAATAAGTTACTTATTTAAAAATCGCAAATTCACAATACATACATACACTTTACGCCCGCCGGCTGTGAATTTGGCCAAGAGGGTCAAATACGTTAGCGCAATCCGACAAGACCCAAAGCACCTTATTAACTTAATGTGCTTAAGGAAAATAGACAAAGAAATTCCAAAAGGATTATAAATTCACTTAAAAATTGATAACTATGCAACTCATAAACATTTAAATGTCAAAGATCTCATCTTCATTTTGCGCCAACTTCAGGTTCTTAATTAAATCTTATAGAAAGATGCTTTTAGAGATATTACAGATAAAGCAATCAGAAACGAGGTATCTAGATCAGGTCCAGATTTAATAGAAGCAATTGAAAAGTATCTAAATGCAAATAGCAATAATCCAAAACCATTCAAATGGACTCAGAGTGCAGAGGTCATTTTAAAGAAAGGTTAGGAGGGGAAAAGTTACACTTAAGGCAATCGCTGCTTAATACTGAGACACCACATTAGGAATAAACTTACAGCGAGGAGGCTTTGGTAGTATTGGTATCTACCTTTTCGCTACCACGACTCTAGTCCTACCACCTCGTTCACGCATTCCAAGTACTTAGGTCATTCCAACTGATTCGCATCCGCGAGGAGCTCGCATGTTGTTTCGCCATCTCATTTTTGGCGGTATAGGTTGCAATTTTTTGTTGAGAACTACCTTTGCCCAAAAAACACGCGTCTCGTCGAAGTAAACGAGAGTGGTATCGATGTTATCGGCTACCCACTGTTTTATTCGGTCCAATCCATAATTATTTACCAGCCACTTCCAATCTTCGAGTTCTCCAAATATAAGGATACGTTCAATTATAATATTGACATCTTTGATGACGTCTAGAGCATCGAAGTCGCGATTCCAGAAAATAGAAGCTAGATGAGCGGGTAATTTCACAATCCTAACTCTGTAATAGAATGATCTGTTTTTGTCTGGCTTTCGTTTATATTAGTCATAAACTTCGAAACTACCTCGTCAAGCTCTTCTGTTATATGTTCCCATGTTATCCCGCCTCGCAATCTTTGTTCCAGACCGAGAATATCCGCGCTATCCAAGCTCGCATGGTATGTTAGTTGTTTCAAGAACAACTTTGGGCTGAAGTTTTGTTCTCCTGCAGCATTGAATACTGCAGTTGCTCTTTCAATCAGGTCGGACAATGATATACCGTTTCGAATAATTGCCCACAGGTCGGCGTAGTCGCGTGCAGCGGC
Source organism: Acidimicrobiales bacterium (assembly GCA_027371755.1). Taxonomy (GTDB): domain Bacteria; phylum Actinomycetota; class Acidimicrobiia; order Acidimicrobiales; family JABEUL01; genus JAJZNL01. The sequence continues at coordinate 623 of DAHXLF010000169.1, read as the reverse complement.
TCGTCGCCCGATAGTTGAGGCCTTTATTGCCGCCATATCAAGGATAGAGGCCATAGGAATGCCGAACACATCTAGTGCGTCAGTCGTTGGCTTATCCACAAACAAAAACGGGTACAATAAGAATGTGACATTAGTATGCCCTACGGTATACCATATCTGATCAGACTCGTTCAAAGTTATATTTACATGGTACAAACCGTTGACTACCTGAGTCAACTGGGATAGGCTTGGTAACCGGGCGTGTTCTTTCACGGAAAAGAAGTCCAAATCATCGGAAGTTCTATGCCCAAATCGAAGCGCAACATTAGTACCACCCACCAAAATGAAATCTTTACCCACATCGGCATCATTTAAAATGTGTAATAAATCTTTCATTTCAGATGTTATAGTCTCAATATGCATCGTTACATAATATATCCACTCATGTCTATATTATAGTCGAAACCCAAATACTGCGGTCTTTGTTGTATTGGACATACTCAAAAATGTGGACACGACACTCAAGCACTTTGTTTAAGATTCTTTGTTTCAAATTCATCTGGTGACAGGCATGCCACATAACCGATATTTTCCATATCAAGATCATTGAAGTTGGCCTTAGAGTTAGACCCTCTATCAAAGAC
>DAHXLF010000168.1 GCA_027371755.1 Acidimicrobiales bacterium | reverse complement strand
CAAACGTTTCCGTCAAAATATCGTAGTGGTGCTTGGTTGTACGGATCCCGATACCACCCGGGAGGAGTCGTCCCGGGATGACCAAACTGCTGATTGATAATTAAGTTAGCATTTGAAGGATTTGTTCTAAGTGCCATCGCAAGAGCGACTACCCAACCAATTAAGGTCCATCCCAAAAGAAAATTTATAGCAAACACAGAACCGACATTTACTACTTTTCTACTAGCACCTATTATTGTCGGTAAAAAATACATTGAGACACATACCGTAAATATTATGGCCATAAGTATAATCGCAACAATGCTCATACCCGCTGATGCGGTTGAACTTGTTAATCTTGCTGTATTCAGTGTCATGGTATTCAAATTCATTTCAGTCCTTTAAACAATTCAGCCTTGCCATAGACTGAATTGCAATAAGTTTTAAATAAGTTTTACGCACTGTTTTTTAATGTTCGTAATCTTAAGAAAGTCTATCAAAAAACACTCGTTAGATACCAATTGAATAACATAAATCTTGCGGTCATATTAGTTTAAGCTTAACGCCTATTTAGGAAACTTTATGACTCGGGTTCACAATAATCTAACAGTTGTTATGCCTGGTAGCAGAAAGCAACTCCTTGCCTCCCCCGAGCCAAAAAACTCCCCAGAACGGATGGACCCGCTTTTATTTTAAGAAGCCACTGATTGTCGATAGATCAAATTATTCCCTATTTAGAGTGCCTTATACTACTTTTGCCATTGACTCAAGTAAATATTAATGTTGTTGTGTCTTGTGGGATTAGAATGAACCTTGTCGTCATTCTAATCCGAATATTCTTTTATGTTGCCGCGACCACTAACGCTTTCGATTAACCCACATTCCTCAAAACAGCACTCGGATTGTCCGAAAGTCTTTTTGTTTGCAACTCAACTGTCCTGCCATACTGGACCATATCGCCTTCTTCAGACCTAAATCGATAAAGGCAAAAGGCGAACAACACCAACAGCAAGCCAAGATTCGGATCAGTCCCCTGTCCGGTAAATATGCCACCCATATCTTGAATCCCGATCCAAACTACCGATGCAAATACGGCGCCTATTACAACAAAATAGTTCTGTAGCTTCGAAAATACCCCAAGTCCTACCGCTATTTCAACTATTCCCAGAACAATCGAAACTTGGGTACCATGATGGTGAATCAAGCTGGACAAATGATTATTTAGAAACGCAAAAATCGAAGGTTCACCGTTTGCTTGATTTTGTATCAAGCCCGACAGTTGTCCTTTGCCAGAATTGGCGGGCAAAAATTGGAATATCCCGTCAACTACCCAGATTACAGCCCATAAAACCTTTGCTCCGTCCTCTTTTAGTACACCAACCGATCCAATCGAACGGATAGGGCGCTGAGACTCGTGACCGGCTCGATTCATTGCGCCATTCAGATCATTTTTGGACGGCCACAATATCAGCCCGATAATTCCATAAACCAATACGGCTCCAGGAGCGCCCGTAAGCAAACTCGCATTTCCGCTAAATATTTGCCCGAAGGCTTCACCGAACCACCAAACTCCCAAAACCCATACAAAAGACAGTGCCAAAGTCGGTTTCGAAGTCTTCTTGAAAAATAATCCTACTCCAATGGCCAGTTGGATCAAAGCAAAGACGGCATTCCAGGCCGCTATGTGGGGGGCTAAAAAATCAGCTATTTTCGTTACGGTCCACAACACAAAATGCGGCTGACCCTGTGCTGTGCCCGCAAGCATCTCCGTAGCAAATTGTTTTGAAAACATATAAGGCTGCAATTGTAGCAATCCGTCTATAAACCAAATTGCACCCAACGTTTTCAATGCTATCTGTCTGTAGCTTAAAGTATCCTTTCTGATTTGCAGCATTTTCAATTTCCTTTCTTTTAAAAGCCAAGTTAACTATATGACCTGGAAACTCCCCTTCATATAGCCGATATGAT
>DAHXLF010000167.1 GCA_027371755.1 Acidimicrobiales bacterium | reverse complement strand
CTACCTCCATTCGGTGATGCTGCGTAACATGAAAATATACACGCCGTATCGCCATCTTGGCATCTACATTTGGTCTGAAACCATATTGTTCTGGCAGTAAGTCTGCTTCAAATATAGGGTTCAGCACAATTAGCATTGCGAGCTGTGCAACTCGATCTCTGATGCAAGCAATACTAAGTGGACGCATCGCCTTTCCATTGGCTTTAGGGATCCATACTCTGCGGAGGGGCTTAGGGTCATAATTTGTATTAGTTCCGACTTAATCTGACATATCACTTGAAAAGGTGAGTGTTTTCGGTTTTGATAGAAGTGTGATATTTAACAAAACCAATAAGGAAAACACTCATGATAGAGAATACAGCTAAAATTATAAAACATAAAGTAGGCCTTCTAAATTTAGCAGAAGAATTAGGTAATGTATCAAAAGCATGCAAAGTAATGGGGTTATCGAGAGATACATTTTATCGTTATAAAGCGGCAGTAGAGGATGGTGGCGTTGAAGCACTGTTCGATAAGACACGTAAAAAACCAAATCATAAAAATAGAGTAGAAAGCGAAATAGAAGAAATAGTTGTGCAATATGCAATTGAATACCCTGCTCATGGGCAGTTACGCACAAGCAATGAATTAAGGAAGCAAGGTGTTTTTGTTTCGGCCAGTGGTGTTCGCAGCGTATGGATTCGTCACAAATTAGCAAATTTTAAATCCCGTTTAAAAGCTTTAGAGGCGAAAGTTGCTGCTGAAGGAATTGTACTCACTGAAGCCCAGGTTGTTGCTTTAGAGCGTAAAAAACTGGATGACATTGCTTGCGGTGAAATAGAAACAGCACACCCCGGTTATTTAGGTTCCCAAGATACCTTTTATGTTGGCACATTAAAGGGTGTTGGGCGTGTGTACCAGCAGACTTTTGTTGATACATACAGTAAAGTTGCTTTTGCAAAACTATACACTACCAAAACACCCATTACTTCAGCTGACATACTAAATGATCGTGTATTACCGTTCTTTGAGCAACATGAGCTTCCAATGCTGAGAATTTTAACCGATCGTGGAACAGAGTATTGTGGCAAGGTAGACCAACATGACTATCAGCTTTATTTAGCAATAAACGATATTGAGCACACAAAAACAAAGGCTCAATCTCCTCAAACTAACGGTATTTGTGAACGTTTCCATAAGACTATTTTACAAGAGTTTTATCAAGTTACATTTCGTAAGAAAATTTATGAAACCATTGAGGAATTACAAAATGATCTAGACAAATGGCTACAAGAGTACAATAATAAGCGCACTCATCAAGGTAAAATGTGTTGTGGTCGTACCCCAATACAAACTTTAATTGATGGTAAACAAATCTGGAAGGAAAAGTTTGTGAACTAAACTTGGACTTACAGACACTGCTTCAAAATCGACAACTGTCAGATCAAGTCTAAACTTCTACACTTGATGCATGGTAATTCACTGGCATGCTACAATCCACATTCGATTTGCACTCTATATGCACTCTGCTCAGTATTGCGTTAGGTCAAAAATGAACGGTAATTTACTCCAAACAATTTTTCAATACGCTTGGCAATTATTTTACCAATATTTCTTGTACCATTTTCCATTTGTGAAATATCAGATTGAGTTACTCTAATTTTTTTGGCCATTTGAATCTGAGTTAGGTTCTCTTGTATCCTAATCCCTCGCAGCAAAGCTCCCAGTTTAACTAAATAAATGATGTTAACAAAGTCTAATCAGCATCTCCTCCATTTCCACCATCCCCTCCATTTCCATGATCACTACCACCTCCATTTCCACCGTTTCCTCCGTGTTGCCCATCGCTTCCTCTTCCACCATCTGTGGCCCCATGCCCATAATCACCCGGTTTACCATTTTGAGACGGAACAGCAAAAGTAGGGGTAATAATTGCGGCTCCTAATACAAGTAATAATATAAAGTTCTTTTT
>DAHXLF010000166.1 GCA_027371755.1 Acidimicrobiales bacterium | reverse complement strand
AAAAAACTTGTACTGACCTAAGTTTATGTAGCATCATGGAAAGATTTATAAAATTTATACCACTTACAGTTTTAGCTGTAGCAATTATCATAGTTACTAGCTTATCTGTAACACATGTATTGACTCCGGTTAACACAAATAAGGTTTTTACTGGTGTAAATAGTATAAACTCAAAGACATCCACCACTGATTTAAACAGAGTGCCTTCAACCTCCAGTACGACCGTGGAACCAACAACCACCAGTACTTTGTCAACTACAACCACCAGCACTAACGCACTGACTACAACCAGTATTCCCCCAGCACCAGCACCTAATCAACTTAGTGTTGGTTGTGTTAGCACACAAATTTTAAATGATTGGTTCCCAGGTCCGGGTGCAGTGACATTTTCTTTTACAAAAACTTATGTACAGCCTGTCAATGTATATAACTTTCAGCAAACCAACTTTGTTTATGGATGTTATTTGAACAAGAATACAGTTTCAATTCATGCGGGATCAATTTGGTCTGGAGGTGTTGGCAACGGAACTGAGACACAAGGAGTCTGTATTATAATGGACTGGTGGATATTCCCTCCCCAATCGTATATATTTATTCCTGTACCTAACCCTGTCGGCGAACCCAATCCTTTGGCGATAGTATCAGTAAATCCGGTAGGAGATGTATTGACTTTAGAACCCGAACAAGCATTGCCAGCGGTTCCTAATCCAAATATCAATTACTATTTCAGCGTACCACTTGGCAAGTTTATTTCGTAATTCCTGTGTTTTCTAAAGTAAAGTTAATTATTATTTCGTTACTTTTTGTCGGCATATTAACTGCTTGTCAGCAAGCACCAGGATTGCATAGTCCAGATACAAGTCCATCTGTTCCACCGCCACCAACATCACTGGGATATTATGTTACAACTCCTTCTTCAGACATCGGGACCGATTTTTACGCAGAAGCCTATAAGGGCTGTCAAGAAGCTTATTTGGATGAAGTTGGCACGGGAAACAGTGTAATTGAATTACATTTTGGTGGTGAGGAGGCCGGTATTGTCAATGGGCAAGATGGAACTACGCTTGCGACAGTCAATTATCAATATTCTTTTTCCAATATTGCCCAATATACGTCATCGTTTGCAGCTGGTTATGAACAGTGCGCTAATAACATTGTTGCACAAGGTGGATATTCGCCATCAACCCAAATCGATATAGTAGTTACTAACGATCTTTTAGAAAACCCACCTGGATCTCCATATTCAACTATTGTGAGTTCGAATTATCAATCAATTGACTACAATTTAGGCTCTGAAATGGCAGCTCAAGCACTCGCCCAGACGATAGCTGGATATAACTATCTAACGAATGGTAGTGCAACTCCTAGCGTAGTTACTTTAGGACTTGGCGATGATATAGAACCTGATTTTTCTACTCCCTCTGCGGCACTTGAGTGGATGGCAGGCGTTCAAGCTGGATTAGCTGTTACTACCGGTGCTACTCAAATTACACCTGACTTTTTCGGATCAACTGATTGCAACGCTACCCAACTATGTGGTAATGGCTGGACTCCGCAAGAGATTGAACAAGTTGCATTTTCAAATAGTCAAATAGCAATGCCGCAAATATATTACCAGCCGGGCGATGGTGCTGAATGGGCTTCACTCACTCAACAAGCAACATATACCTACGATTATATCAATGTCACCTCTGGCAATGAAGGCATCACCTCTTCTGAAGGTGATACACCATCTGATTCAGCCTGGCAATCATATTGGCAACAGCTAAACAATACGTCTTCTCTTGAATACTCCTCCTACAACGGATTAGATTATATCACTTCTTTTTGTGCAACTGTAGGTGGCACAGGAGTATGTGAGACTCCACAACAGTACTGTTCTCTTAATAACACCCAGAACTGCAGTTTATATTTAACAGACGTAACTAACGCACAAAATGCTGATCCGGCAAATAATGTATTCGCTCCGTCTACCCTTCCGTCTAAAGCCCCTAAAATGATCAATCCATCACTTTATGTAACTGACTTTGCTAACGGTAACATAGTACAAGTAGATACTACCACCACTGCTACTTTAGGTCTTAGGTTGGGATTCCATGGCTCAATATCTTCAATTGCACATATAAAAGGTAACGAATTTATTGCAGTAGACAATACCCATAATCAAGTACTTATAATT
>DAHXLF010000165.1 GCA_027371755.1 Acidimicrobiales bacterium | reverse complement strand
ATGTCCTACCGCATGAACGCTATCAAATCCCAGATCCCTGAAGATTACCCACATCTATGCCTGGAGTCCCACAAATTACATCCTCACTGACACTGACGAAAATCATACGTGCCATAATCATTTAGGGAGTCGCCTAACACCTGGTACTTTCATTTAATGCACTCTCCCTTTTAACTTTTTCTAGTATTGCATCTGCACTCTGAGTCTTTATAAATGGCTTTGGGTTTTTGTTATTTGCATTTAGATACTTTTCAATCACCCTTATTAAACTTGTCGGCATCATGAAGAGAATTGAAGAGGTCACAGGTTCAAATCCTCTACGGACCACTATTAATTCATTTCAGCAGAGATCAAGGGTGATCTTACGGGTTGTTCCTAAGCGTGTTTCTTTAAGTTTGTTACATTTTTTGAGAGCTTTGGACAACTATAATTTCTGACAATTGTTTGAGTGGTTCTCTGTAATTTCTTTAACAAAGGGTTTAGAGGAACTTTATAGTCGAAAATTACAGCGGTGAATTTTGCAATTATCGCAAACATTAAACTGAATTTTAAAAATCGCAGACATAGGATCGGACGCTATTGGTATGTTCAATAGGTTGGCGATGGCTTTGAGCGTACTTGTCGTTTAACCTGCTGAACTTAGCTTACATTCATAGACTTACTTATTTTTTTGATTGATCTGAATTCCGTTCAATAGCTCGAGTATTTCCGCTAGCATTAATAAATATTTTGCTATTGAGTGTTCGATTATCCGATATCGGGATTAGAACAACTTATTTGAATTGATAAAGGAGAGGTTGTATGGATCCAAAGCTAGTAATACCTCACAGGGCGCCATTCCTGTATGTTACAGATGTTACTGAGATTGTAAACATGGAGTCTGCGAAAGGAGTTTTGAGATTAACAGGAGAAGAGTGGTTTTTTAAAGGACATTTTCCGAACAGACCGACGATGCCGGGTGTTTTAATGGTTGAAGCATTGGCTCAGTTGGGTGCTTTCGTGGTATTATCCGAAGAGAAGTATAAGGGTAAGTTACCATTGTTTGGTGGTATTGATAAAGCCAGATTCCGGCAGCAGGTTTTGCCCGGAGATACTTTAGATCTTGAGGTAAATTTAGGTAAGATGGGATCTAAAGGCGGAACGGGAACGGGTATCGCACGAGTTAATGGAAAAATTGCCTGTCAAACACAGATGCTCTTCATATTGGTAAACGGATAAGATGTTTTTTGTAATACGGTGAACGGCTATAGGATCGCAAGTTGGAACGTTAATTCCCTTAAAGCTCGGATTGATAACGTCAAAAATTGGCTGGTGACTAACGATATTGATATATTATGCCTGCAAGAGACGAAGCTTCATGATTCGGCTTTTTTAGAGTATGTGCCCATATTCCAAAATATGGGATTTAAAACATATCATAATGGGATCGGACAGTACAACGGCGTTGCTTTATTTTCAAAAAAAGAGCCGGTAATGATACATATGGGCTTTAGTCTTAACGATGAACCGAATATGGGTGTCGATTATCCGGAATGTCGGTTGATAAAGGCATATTACGAAAATCTTATAATTTACAATGTTTATGTTCCAAACGGCAGATCTCTTGAAGATATACATATGCAATTTAAGCTTAAATGGTTGCGCCAACTACGAGTCGAACTTGAATCCGAGTTAAAATCACACGGTGACAAATCAATTATTGTGTGTGGTGATTTTAACATTGCCCCGGTTAACGAAGATGTTAAAGATATTGGGCTTATGGTAAATTCAACACATGTTTCAGAACCTGAGCGCCAGGCACTCAAAGATATTGAATCTATGGGTTTTATTGATGTCGGATTATCATATGTTTTGAAGAATAAGACTGAGTCTAAATTTCGATTTACATGGTGGGACTATAGGCAGTTGGCTTTTCAAAAAAATGACGGGATGCGAATAGATTTGTTTCTTGTATGGAATAAGCTAACTGATGGTACCAGCGGTGACCGTATCTTTGAGCTAGTCACTTCGTATGAGACACACAGAGATGTTAGGAAAGAACCTAAACCGTCTGATCATGTTCCTATCGTAATATCTTTAAATTTGACCTAATTGCCGCGTTTAAACGATTTAATCTTAAAGTATTTGCCTGTGGCGATATAATTAACTGGGACTCCAGGCATAGATGTGGGTAATCTTCAGGGATCTGGGATTTGATAGCGTTCATGCGGTAGGACATGTTCGA
>DAHXLF010000164.1 GCA_027371755.1 Acidimicrobiales bacterium | reverse complement strand
TCGGGGTTAACGCTGACGGTAGTTTGGCTGAAACTGGCTCGGGTTGGTCAGGTTATAATTCTCAAGCTTTGGTAAATTTAATAGACACTGCTCATCAAAACGGTGTTCGGGTAGTATTGACCCTCTCTTGCTTGGTACAATCAACCCTTAACTCACTTACGGCATCGGGTACGGCTCCGCAAACTTTGGCCAATGAAGTTGCTCCGTTACTTAAAGCCAAATCATTGGACGGTGTAAATTTTGATTTTGAAGGCCAAGGAAGCGGTATACGTTCTGGTCTGACTCGGCTTATTACCACAACCTCAACTTTGTTGAGACAGGCGGATCCAAACTGGCAGATAACCGCAGATACATATGTTTCATCTGCGGGCGACCCAAATGGACCTTTTGATATCGCAGCACTCGCACCAGCGGTGGACGGATTTTTTATTATGGGTTATGATATGGAAAATCAAAACGCTCCATCCCCCAACTCGGCATTGTCCAATTGGATTCCCTCGGACGTTGAAGCACTCCAAGAATACACTCAAATTGTGCCCCCAAGCAAAGTAATTTTGGGCATACCGCTTTACGGCTATGAATGGCCGACCAATAACGGAACTTTTCTGGCAACGGCAACGGGGCCTCCGACACCATTGCCGTATTCGCAGATAGTTACGATTGGATCGCCAACCTATTGGGATGTCCAGGCAAACGTTCCATGGACAAGTTTTGAAAAAAATGGCCAATGGTATGAAATATATTTTGACGATCCGCCTTCAATAGCGATGAAAGTGGCTTTAGCTCAGGTTTATCATATCGCTGGAGTCGGGGTTTGGGCTTTAGGAATGGATAATAATGACCCCGCGATTATAGCTGCACTTTTGGGCGGTTCGTCTCCGGTAAAAAACTATGTAGTTGCCGCACCGATAGCACCGTCTACTGCGACCACTCAAACAGCCGATCCGCCTGCAAATCCCTGTTTGACGACATCTACTAGTGCTACCAGCACCGATTCTGTTGCCGGATCAAATAATACGACAACGTCAAGTTCCACAACTTCATCGAGCGTAGCTTCAACAACCACGACGACGACTACTACGACGACTACTACTAGTGGGTCGGTTTCGTCGACGGTTATAAATTCATCCACTACAACTTCGGTTGCAAAATGCCAAAGTTCCAAAACTGTATCGACTTCAACTACAACAACTCAGGTTACTTCTGGTTCTACCACTACGTCTAGTTCGATTCCTAACTCGACGACAACAGATTCCGTAAGCGGTTGAATCGGTGATTTTAGCTTGGACTTATTCCAAACAGTTGAGTTGTAGTTGTTATGATGTTACGACTGAATCAAAATTGTGATGATATGTTGTTGGCTTGATTCACGTTACTAGATTTGCATGAATAAATTCAGCGTAATTAATTAGAAAATTTTGGTTGAAAGTGTAGACCAAATTCCATTTTTTTAAGTGGTTTTCGCAAATTCTAAATGCGGTCAAGCTCATCGTAAAAAATTATATATTCCCGCTTAGCAAGTTTGACTTATTGAGATTTATTGCGGTACTGTAACGGTGTACAGTAATTGTGCCGCAGCAAAATTAAGCGCTTACCGTCGAAGCTGAGCGTTTGGTGATGTTTGCACAGTCTACGCACACGGTTTCTTTGATTATGTGGAACTTGATCAGATTTCTATAAATTAAGCACCCGACGCAAATTCCTAAAATAGATTCCATGGCCGCAAAGACAATTAAAACGCCAAGCAATGTGTTTCCTACGTCGGTAAGACCAATTGCATAGTACATTATTCCAACTAAAGAAGTAACGGTTAAGCCAATTGATTGAGCAAATCGTTTTGGCTTACCGGGAGATATTTTGGCATACTTTGTAAGTTTTTTTGCTACCACTTTTGTTGCAACTTGAGCCACTGGGCTAAGGCTCGGCCCAGTTAATACTCTGGCCAAAAATCCGTAAATTAAAAGAAAAATTAAAAAATGCAAATTAAAAATGATGGCAATTAATGCCACTGTGCAAACTACTCCCGCGGTAAATCTTGCAGCAACTTCGTTTACGGTTTCCGGAAAAGAAAATATAGATTTAAAAGTCATATTTAAAATATTACCATTTTGGTCAACAATTAGTGTCAAAAAATTAAATTTTTTGAAAAATAGTGACCTAGGACCTTTTTTGATTAAAAAATTCAGAGAGTAAATTACCGCATCGCTGTTCTAATATTCCCCTGATTATGTATAGTCTGTGGTTTAATCTGGGGTCGT
>DAHXLF010000163.1 GCA_027371755.1 Acidimicrobiales bacterium | reverse complement strand
CGCGATGTTTCAGTGCTCTATTTTTCTGTCCAGCTGTGGCAGATTTACCACCATTGCGACTATTTATATTTCCAATGCTATTTTTTTTAGCATTTAGATATTTTTGTTTTAAATTTAATCTCATGAGATGAAAGTTAATATCCATAAGTTAAATCAAAGTAAACCATATCTAAAATTAAATGAAAGTTTTAATTAAACCCGACACGTTAAAGGTTAACTTGATGGCTTAAAAGATTGTTTAACAACCCGATTTTGTCATAAATGAGAAATGAGATAGGATTTTCATCACGCACATAATCGGCAGTCTTGTCGGATACTATCAAGTGCAACGTGTTTCCTATTGTATATACATTCAAAGAATCAAGATTGACCCAATATCCTTAACATTTACCCACATTAATGCCTGGAGTCCCTTATTTACCTTATGGCAGGCAACCTTCCATTGCCAGAATTACGCACGATTTAGCAAAGAACAATGTAAATTATATCCTTCCGCCGTCGATGCATTGAAAGCTTACTAAGGCTTATACTGGAGCTTGAAGTTCCATTCTGGGACTTTTAACCCGATAAGATGTCTCTCGAAGAAGAGAATTAAGTTCATCTTTCATTGTTTGGCAACTTGGATCATTAAAGAGGTTTACTCGTTGGAGCGGATCCAAACTTAGGTCATAAAGTTCACCTTCGGTTCCGTCATGAACTGTTCCAGGCAAATAAGTCGTTAGAACTTTATTGTCGTAAGTAATTGTTCTTAAATGAACATCCACACCGAATAGTTCACTGTCCCATTGTGTCAGCTGCGGAGTGGGAGTCGATTCATCGTCGCATAAAGGTAATTTTTTACCCTGCATCCAGTCGGGTGCTTCAATGCCGGCGATTTCACAAAATGTGGGCGCCAAATCAATTAATCCCACCGATCGAGTTACGGTTTCACTTTCAATATTTTGAGTTTTTGCGGGCTTCCATATAAGTGGTAATCGCATAAGTCCGTCAACGTGATAGGGTCCTTTAAATAAAAGCCCAAAATCTCCTCCCAGCTCACCGTGGTCCGTTGTAAAGATTATGTCTACGTCATCGGCCATATTGTTTTGGATCAGAAAATCCCAAACCCTGCCAATTGCCTCGTCAATTAGTTCCACTTCAACTGCATTAAGAGCCGTTATTTCACGTAGTTGTTCTGAAGTAAGAGTTGCCGGAACCCATCGCGAAGGTGCTTCGTAGTTTGAAACTAGTTTACCGCTATACCAATAACTCCAGTGAATCGGTTTGTCGCCGAGTATCTTCTCGCGTTCGTCTGCATTTTGGATGTATCCTTGCGGCAAGGGAACATCATCTATATTGAAACGACTTAATTCGGATTTTGGAGGATCCCATGGGTGATGAGGGTCCGGGAAGCTCATCCAGCAAAACCAGTCATCATCTCTGTTAAGAGTTTTAAGCCATTCAATGGTTCGATCCGCTACCCAGTCCGTGTGGTACCAGCTTTTTTCAATGGGATTAATCTTTACCTGAGGTCCTCCGTATTGACCGCCTCCTTCGGCATTGACCTCAAGAGACATATTCAAAGTTGCATAAAATCCGCCCATTGCCTCAGGGTGATTTTCTCTGAGCCACTTTGCATAATGCAGATTGCCTTGAGAGCCATGAGTAGCAAATTCCAAATGCTCAAAGCCTCTGTGAGTCGGTTTTTGAAGTTGGGGCTCAAGTGATGCCAGTGCGTTTTCATAAAATCTGTTGAATGGGTCTATATAAGGTTCAAAGTGGGCCTTCCCAATTAAAGCCGTTTTGTATCCGTTGTTGTAAAGTAATTCAGCAACGGACGGTGCATCTACAGATAGCGGTACTCCATTCATCCAAACACCGTGAGTATTGGGATGCTGCCCCGTAAGAATAGTAGATCTAGAGGGCATGCAGACTACGCTTTGGGGAACGGCTCTTTCGTATCGGATTCCTTGCTTTGCAAACGAATCTATGATTGGCGTCCTTGACACTTGTGATCCGTTGCAGCTCAACGTGTCATATCTTTGTTGATCGGTGGTTATAAACAGTATTTTCCTGGACATAAGCAAGTTTTTCCGTATGAAATTAATTTATGGCTTTAAATCAGCTTAATCTTTTTTTAATTAGGTTGCCAATTCATAAAAATTGTAAATTAATTAATTTTTTTAGCACTAAAAATCATAGAACCGCCTATAAACGGGTTTGGAATTTCGTCGGGGATTTGATTAAAATTACAGAGTAATTATAATAATAAAACAGATAC
>DAHXLF010000162.1 GCA_027371755.1 Acidimicrobiales bacterium | reverse complement strand
TCTCAACCAAATATACAGAGTCGACAAAAACCCGCTGGACTTTGACCGAGAGATAAACGCTTCCAATTCCCTGGCTCTTTTAAGTAATTAAGTTCAACATTTTCTTAATAAGATTTATGAGTGCCTAAAAGTTTTAAGATCATCGGTAGAGAACAGGTTCAATGTTTTACAATTTCATCTTATTTCATAAACTAATTTCTTTAGACACGAATTATTTGTAGATACAGAGCCTAGTTGATGCCAACAATCAAAAAGAAATTGAGCCAATACGATATCGAAAATGACGACTTAGCCATAGACGATTATATTGCTAATAATCCCGACAGGGAACTCCAAGAAATAGTTTTTTTGATACCGGCTTATAAAGAAAGAGATAGCATTAAATCTGTCTTAGACTCACTTCCAAGCTCTATATTATCCAAACAATGCACTTCGCTTGTAGTCGTCGACGGCGAAGACGACGGTACCGCACAGATTGCCAAACAATGCAATGCAAAAGTGTGCGTTGCGGCCGTCAACCGAGGACAGGGAGCGGCTCTTAGAATCGGCTATAAGATTGCAGCCAGATTTGGCGCAAAATACATCGTCACTGTTGACGCTGACGGTCAGTGTGATCCAAATGACATTGAAACAATTACAGAACCGATAGTCGCGGGAAATTGTGATTTGGTTCTGGGCTCGCGAATCAAAGGCAAAAACTTCACAAAAGATAAGACGAGAAAGCTCGGAGTGACCTTCTTTGCCAGATTAATTTCTTTTTTGGTTGGCCAGCAGCTTACCGATACGGCAAATCCGCTTCGTGCCATGACTACTGATCTGGCTTCTTCCCTTACGCTTACACAAAATCAATACCAGGCTTCCGAAGTAATTATCGATGCAATTATAAACGGATTTAGAACAGCCGAACGCCCCATGAATATGCTCGAAAGGTCAAAAGGAACCACCAAAAAGGGAAGAAATTTCAAATACGGAATCAACTATTCGAAGGCGGTATTAAATACGTATTTGAGAGAAAAATTTAAACGTGACTAGAGTGTTTAAACCATTCCCAAGTGAACCTTAAACCCTCACTTAGATCAGAAGTCTTGTCAATTCCTATCGACTTTAAGCTGCTATTGTCTACAATCACAGCCTTCATTTCCCCTTTTTTGGCATCCTGATATTCAACGCTAAATTTAAGACCGATAGTTTCTTCAACTAACTTGACAAGCTCATTTACCGAAACAGACGATCCGGACCCCACGACAAGTATGTCAGGACTTCCTAAAGACAATACCCGTTTAATTACTCCGATAACATCATCTAAATAAACGTAATCACGAACTTGAGTACCGTCACCGTATATGGCTATTTTCTTGTCGCCTAAAGCTGCCTTACACATTCTTGCTATAAATGAATCTTTGGTTGCCATATCTTTACCGTATATGTTGGTAAAACGCAGGCGAACCGCTCCCAGCCCATAAGATGATTTATAAGCATTTAGCATCATTTCGGATGCGGCCTTATTTGCCCCATACGGGCTCTGAGGGAACAGCGCATTGTTTTCGTTGATGACAGAATATCCCACATCGCCGGCCACTGCATTCGTAGAGGCAAACAAAAATTTCTTTACCCCGTGCTTAATTGCTTCTTCAGAAAGTCGTTGAGTAACAACGACATTATTTTCAAAATACTCCGACGGTTTATTCACCGACTCCACTACCCTGGTAAAAGCCGCCAAATGAACAATATATTCAATTGGTCTTTCGAACAAGGCTCGCAATACATCGCTGTCTCGTAAATCTCCTTTTATAAAGGTAAAATTTTCGTCAGTTAAATTTGATGTCTTTGTTGGCACAAGCAAGTAATCAGGACAATCCTCGATATCTATCCCTATAACCTTGTTTCCGTCAGACAAAAGACTTTTAATAAGATTTCGTCCTATAAAACCCGATGAACCGGTTACAAGTATCATTCCAGTGTTACTTTTTTAGGATTTCAAGCTTGAGTTTGGCAGAGTCATATTCAAACTGCAGCCTGTCATACAACTTTTGAGTCAACTCTGTGACTTGCGATCTGGGAATTCTTTTATTTGGATCTATTTTGGCCTTGAGAACAAATGCACCGCTCGTTCCCATTGGAATTGCTGGTTCCGAGCAAGTTATGCCCAAGGGTTCAAAAATGGTAAGACCCTCCAAGGTGGTAATTACAATCGGCAAACCGGTAGAGATGCCAAAAATAGATCCAAATAAAAGAATTCCCAGATCGCCGGCCACTGCATTCGTAGAGGCAAACAAAAATTTCTTTACCCC
>DAHXLF010000161.1 GCA_027371755.1 Acidimicrobiales bacterium | reverse complement strand
TTCTGTCATCTAGCAGCACCAAAATTTCATCAGCAAATTGTAGCCGCTTAATACAATTTCCTATCATTTCTTCTTCGTCTCTTACGGCCAATACCGCACTTAAAACTTCCATTAAACTCTCCCGGTTATAAATATTCAAGTTATAAATGGTGATGATGACTACTACTTATAATTATCTGCTATTTTCAAAATTGAAAATAGCAAAGGTTTCATCGATCAATATCTTAAATCAATTAGTATAAACAAGATAGATCATTTCAGTGAACTCAGTTTGCTTATCAGTTTTTTAAACAAATGCTTTGAATTCGTAATGAACTTACTTTCAACTGTTATAATCTCTAAGCGGTTGATCCATTCAATAGAATTGACAGAGACATGAATAATTTTGGATTAACGATTTCCAGGCAGGTGTTGCTCCGATGGGTCTTTCGGACATTGACAGCAGGAGCGATGCTTGGTTCAATTAAAATTGCAACCGATTATTTCGGATCACAAAACTGGGGTATTTATGTTACTTCACTTGCTATCGTAACCTTGTTAGTCTCTGTCGAAGATTTCGGGTTACAGACAATCGTCGCCCGAGAGATATCGCTTAAACACAATTTAAGACGTAAGATTTTTAGATCTGGACTGTTATTACGAATATCATTGTCCGTCGGGGCAATTATTTTAACTTTAATTGCCGGATATGTGTTCTATCCTCACAAACATACAATATTTATCATCGCATTATTATTAAGTCCAATCTTAACTGCCGACGCCGTACAGTCATCATGCTTTTCGGTCTTTCAGGCCGATGAACGGATTAGCAAAATCGGCTTTATTGAATTTATCGGAGTTGGACTGGGTTTAATTTCTGCAGCTATTGTCTCGTATTGGCATTTAACCCTAAACATTTTTGCCTTAATGCAGTCTGGAGCGGCCCTAATCGCCGGAACAATTGCTGTTTTGATGCTAAACAAAACTTTTCAAAAAGAAGATTCAGACCCAAAGATTAATTGGAAATATCTTCTTAAAACAACTGCTCCGTTTGGAGTTGTAATTTTAGTAAATACCGCATACCTACAGATAGATATAATCCTGCTGTCCTTATTTAAAAACAGCACTACCGTAGCCTGGTATGGCTTGTCTGCTTTAATTGCACAGTTCATTATGTCAGCTTCTAGCTTTTTAATGGCAGGTCTCTTACCGAAACTTTCAACCGAAAGTATGGATAATCTATTTAAGATATTACAAAAGGTAAGTAAGTTCTTCTTTGCATTCGGTTTAATAACAATAATCGGCGCGTTAGCTTTGTCTAGATCGTTAATTCTAACTATTACAAGCAACCAGTTTTTAGGGTCGGTAATTCCCCTTAAGATACTGATATGCGGAGTCTTTGTATCGTCACAAAATGCAATCTACGGCAACTCGTTGGTAGCCAGAGGTAAAGAAAAAACTCTAATTAAAGTGGGAATTTCCGTACTTGTCGTCAACGTGATCTTCAATCTCATACTTATTCCGACTTACGGTGCAATAGGATCCGCAACGGCAATTATTATAAGTGAAATCGTTTCTACAACGTTAACGACATTATATTTTTACAAGTACTTTAAAAAGGTATTCATTCCGGAAAATTACCTTAGGGTAATTTTGGCAGGTTGCGGTTCGGTGGTTATTTGGCTGGTACTTGTAAAGCTAAATTATCTGCCTGCTAGGCCAATTTTAAATTGTATAACTCTGGGCACAGCGATACTAGGTACATACCTGATTATACTTTTTTATCGGCCATTATTCAATGCGATTAAAACCAAAAGTAGAAACCCCCAGTCTTAAACCCCCAGTCGCAAGCTGAAATCTTAATCTGTATCCAACTACTCAGCGGTCAACACCGAATTCAGATGACATATGTGAAATCATTTGGAAACGATGTCGACTTAATTCGCCCGCAACCTTAGTTAATTTTCATTTCCTAAGCTCATTAAAGCAAAAATAAATTTATTCATAATTCATAAACTGCGGTTTTTTCATAATTTATAAACTGTGCTTGTAAATTTTGATAGTTTTTAGTTGGGACATTTTGTTATTAAAAACACAGAAAGCTTAAATCAACACCATTGGTTCTTTTGGTTACAAATTCTCGATATAGAACACCTGAATTTTAAAAATAACACGATAAATATACTTAAGAAATACAACAACTAGTCATCAAAACGATTGGACATACATACAATGATGATGAAACATATAAAGAAAAATTTGTAACTATTCAGGTATTTGTTAAATTCTCTGGAATCCATCCGTTACCGTTGTATAGTTTAATCAAAACTTCCATT
>DAHXLF010000160.1 GCA_027371755.1 Acidimicrobiales bacterium | reverse complement strand
ATGGTCTTCATTTAGTTCATGTCTCGTATCCCATTGACGTATTTACCCAATCCTAAAGATTGAATACGTTTTATTCAAAGTGATTTAAGAGGTCTGAATTACGGAAATTAAAAGATCATTGAAAGATTAACTGCTATTGTAAAAAAGCAGTAAGCCGGTACGTGATAAGACAAATCCGGTGATGTTAGATTCGTAAGTAAGAGAAGGTATTAAAGTTGGTTACATATACGCCTAAAGCAAAAGAGATAAATCACGAATGGTTTGTTGTTGACGCCAAAGATGTTCCGCTGGGTAGGTTGGCATCTCAAATTGCGGTGCTGTTAATGGGTAAACACAAGCCGATATATACACCAAACGCCGACACAGGAGATCACGTAGTAGTGGTTAACGTAAAGGACGTTAAGTTGACAGCAAATAAAGCTGATCAAAATTTCAGCTACAGACACTCGGGTTATCCAGGTGGACTAAAAAAAGTCAGCTTTAGCGATTTGTTAAAAAATGATCCTGAGCAGCTTTTAACCAAGACCGTTAAAGGAATGTTGCCTAAAACTAAACTCGGAAATCAAATGATAAATAAACTTCATTTACACTCGGGGCCCAAGCACAACCACCAAGCCCAAAATCCGGTGGTTTACGAAATTAAGAAGTAGGATTAAGCATAAATAGATAGTTTGTATCTAGATTCAAAATTAAGAATAAAGTTTAAATTAAATTACGTAAATTTAAAACTATACTAAAACAGGAAAAGTTATGGCAGAAACAGCATCAGACGTAAAAACATTAGTACAGACGAACGGTAGAAGAAAATCCGCCGTTGCCAGAGCAAGATTGGTTAAGGGAACGGGTAACCACAAGGTTAATAATCGTGACCTTAAGGAGTACTTTACCTCAAGAGTTCACCAGACAACGATTTTAGAGCCGCTTAAAGTGGCGAACTTAACCGATGTTTATGATGTAATCGCAAACATAAACGGAGGCGGGAGTTCAGGTCAGGCAGGTGCTATTCGTTTGGCAATCGCTCGAGCTATTGTAGAGCTGTTCCCCGAAAAGCGTGCCGACATGAAAAAAGCCGGATTTTTGACCAGGGATGCTCGGGAAAAAGAGTCCAAGAAGTACGGCCTTAAAAAGGCTCGTAAGGCTCCTCAGTACTCCAAGAGATAATCCCATTTGCTGTGCGTTTCGGTACGGACGGTATTCGAGGGAAAGCTAACACTGAACTTACCTGCGAATTTGCACTAAAGTTAGGCAGAGCGCTGTCGGAAGTTTTCAACCAGTCTCCCATTTTAATCGGAAGAGATAACAGGTTGAGTTCGGATATGTTGTTTTATGCCGTATCCGCAGGACTTTGTTCTGGCGGATCTACCGCTATCGACCTAAAAGTTGTACCGACTCCCGCCGTTGCATATATTGCATCGGTAGTTTCATTGCCCGCCATTGTTATTTCGGCTTCGCATAACCCTTACCATGATAACGGCATAAAGGTAATCGGACCCGACGGGATTAAAGTCAATCGCAAAACAGAAAATGATATTGAAAATTTGATTGATTTAGATATGAAAGACGGTTTAAGTACGGATTCAATCGCTAAAGCAGAAGATGGCGCCGATCAAGTTTCCATTTGGGAATCAATGTTAGTGTCTAACAAACAATCAGAATTTCAAAAGCTGCGAGTCGTCGTGGACTGCGCCAACGGGGCAACTTCACTTTTTGCACCCAGGATTTTGGAGTCTCTGGGAGCTGATATCACGGCAATATTCACCGAGCAAAACGGCTATTCGATTAATGCGGGCTGTGGAGCCACCGATACGGCCGCATTGGCCAAGGTCGTTGTGGATACCAAAAGCGATTTGGGAATTGCCTTTGACGGTGACGGCGATCGAATTGTTTTAACCGATGAAAAAGGCAATACAATCGACGGAGATCGAATTATTGCTTTATACGCAGAACATCTTATAAAACGTGGAACACTAAGAAATAATGGTGTGGTTGTAACATCCATGACAAATTTGGGATTTGCTTTGGCAATGGATAAATTAGGAGTTAATGTCAAACGCTGTGATGTCGGAGACCGAAATGTAATCGAATTGATGCTGGAAAACGACTATATTTTAGGGGGAGAGCAGTCGGGTCACATTATTAGAAAAGACATTACCTGTACGGGTGACGGAATTCTAAACGCAATACTTTTGCTGAACATATTGAATTCAAGCCACCAAAAGCCTTCTGAGATCTTTTCCAACACAATGACTAGGTTTCCGCAAAAGTTGATTAATTTGAAACTTACGCAAGGACAGTATCAAAAAGTAAATGAAATTACAA
>DAHXLF010000015.1 GCA_027371755.1 Acidimicrobiales bacterium | reverse complement strand
TACCAGTATGTTAATAATAAATGTTTTCTTTGACGTCAAAACTTTCAATATAAAATTTAATGTAAGTCCAAATATCATTTTATTTGTACAATATAAGTATTGACAACTAATCAGTACCGTACTACCGATGGCATCCGTTATATTAAATTTACAGATGCATATACAAATATTACCAAATCGTCATAATTTATCACGGAATTGATCTGCGGTAATCTAAGTCAGTCAGATAGATACATCCAACTTGCCATTTCAAACTAACAATTGAAGCCCGAAGAGACTCACTCGTTTTAAGAAACATTAACCGTCAGACAGTAGTATGCAATAACAATCCGTGTAAGGTATCATATCTAACTTAAGTTTACGTTAATTTTTTTGACGACTGCTACAATTAGAATGTACATAGCTATGCTGCAGCATAAGATACGAATTGAACTTAAGGAGTAAAATGAGCGACCAGTCGCAAGGGGATGGATGGTGGTTAGCATCAGATGGGAAATGGTATCCGCCAGAGACTCGTCCCGGTTACATTCCTCCAGTTCAGCCAGGTTACCTAGCACCAGAGGAGCTAGGTAATTTCAATCAGGACTACAGCGGACAACAGCAGACGCAATTCTCTCAACCTCAAAGTTCAAATTATAATAACCCCAATTCCTATCCCAACCATCCCAATTTGCAACAAAGTTTGCCTTACCCAGGGCAGACCAACCAAATTTATCAGCCTTATGGTATACCGCAAGGATTCCAAAACCAAGGATATCAGCAAAATGCCCACCATGTTCAGAATGCACCAGATAAGACAGATCGATCCAAGCGCAAACTATTGATAATAACACTTATTGCGGTAGGTATTATATTAATTATATTGGTCATTACCGCAATAGTGGGCTTAGAATCAAACAATTCGAACTCGCCCGCTGACCCCGCAAATACATTCCTTACCGCAGTTAATGCCAAAAACTTCTCAAAAGCTTGTTCTGCATTTCCAAAGAATTATTACAATCAGTGTATGACTGACTTTAGTCAATCAAATTCGCAAGATACCATAAGTGGGATCGAGCATGTAGGGAACTACGCGATTTCAGGCAATTTAGCCATTGTTACGGTGGTAGGCAGATTGTGCCACTCAAACGGCGTTACTCAAACGTGCCACGATAACAGCAATCCAAATGCCGGCTTACCGACAAAAGGGCAGTCATTTGCTGCCGTATGGCATTTTGACATATACTCCAGTACTCCAGTTCCATTTTTACCATGCATTAGAATAAACGGAACTTGGTACCTAGATTACAGTGCAATGACTGCTACTCCCAGCAATTCGGGAAGCGGCTCTCCGACATCTTATTCGCGACCTATTTCTTAAAGTTTACTTTTGTGATCAAATAACCGCCAGATAACAAGGTTGTAGGGCATCTAAATGTAAATGATTCTGCAATGATTGGCTATCACCTACGACAAGTGAGACAGACAATGTGACTTTGAATATAGCAAGAGAATTCAAAATTATTTAAGTCGAATTAAGTTAAATAAACTGCAACAAGTTAAAAAAACACTTTATTTATTTATTGCTAAAAAAGCCGACGAAACCAGTCAATATCAACACGAATTAATCTACGCATAAAACGTCCAATGAACCTACTACAAATGATCAAACTTGCCGTAATGGTCAATAATGGGACATTCGGACTGTTTGCTATAGATCTTGCCAATAAAAATTACAATATCAATTGATTAAAATGTCAATTGGATGAACAAAACAGTTGGCTCCGGCAAATCAATTTAGTTGATCAACTTTTTTATATATTTTATACTCAGAAATGAAATACGAAATTTCAGATGACTCAATAACTTGCAGAAGAGATATCTGCGGAAAACAAGCGTCACAGATATTCTACGACCCTCGGGTTGTGGTTGAAACTTACAATCACAGTGAAGTTGTTAACGCTATCGCGACAGCGGACGAAATTAGTCGCACGACCGATTTGATTATGTGTGGATTCGTTGCATATGAAGCAGCATCTGCCTTAAACGAAAAGCTATCAACAAAAGAACCAGCAGACGAAATACCTTTGGTGTGGTTCGCCGGATTTAAATCTTGGTACTTGCAACCAAGGCAAAGAATACAAAGTACTGACATTGCCTTTAATTGGACTGAAGACCTTGACCGGGAATCTTATATGTCATCGTTCAATAAGATAAAAGATAGCCTTTTGCACGGTAATACATACCAAGTAAATCTGACGGTGCGAAGCAAATCTGCTTTTAATGGCAATCCTTTAGAACTTTACGAAAATATGATATATGCACAAAAGGGGAACCATTCCTATTTTATAGAAACGTCTAAATTCTCCGTCCTTTGTGCCTCGCCGGAATTATTTTTTCAAACCACGGATAACCTGATTACATTGGCGCCAATGAAAGGCACTATGGCTCGCGGAAAAACTCTTAAAGACGATGCGGAAAGATATCAGTTATTGAAAACTTCTGAAAAAGAGATTTCAGAAAATCTCATGATAGTTGATTTGATTAGAAACGACGTCGGTCAGATTTGTAAATTTGGAAGTGTTACAGGTCAAGACATTTTCAAAATTGAACAGTTTCCGCACTTGTGGCAAATGACTTCCACAATAAAAGGAACATTGCTTGATCACGTGGATCTAGTGTCTATTTTTAAAGCACTTTTCCCATGCGGGTCAGTAACCGGGGTGCCAAAGGTTTCGACAATGAAAATCATTACTGAGCTTGAAAAAAGTCCTAGAGCAGTTTACTGCGGTGCAGTCGGAACAATCAATTACGCAAATAAGCTTCGCGTATACGACTTTGCCGTGGCGATTCGCACCGCCGTCATAAACAAATTAACAAATTTGGTTACATTCGGTTCGGGAGGGGGAATTACTATTCAGTCAGACTCTAACTCAGAGTGGAAGGAATTAAAGTTGAAACTTTCTCCGGTACGGCACGATCCGCTACCCGATAAATTACTAGAGACTATGCGTTATGAACCCCAATCAGGCATTAAAAATCTCCAGCGCCACATAGACCGGCTATGTTCGTCTTTGACGTACTTTAATATTCCTTTTGAAAGAGTTGAAATTATTGACAAACTAATTGCATATTGCCACACTTTAGACATTCTCAGTCGAGTCAGGCTCACCGTAGACACTCTTGGCATCATTGAAATTACTTCGAGTGACTTTATAGATAACGAGTCAAGTTCGGTAGCCCTGACGCTAGCTGATGAACCCATCGAAAGCAACAAACTTTTTCTGTATCACAAATACGAAGATAGAAGTTTCTACTCCACCATAAAAAACAGCCATCCCGAAAGCGACGACGTCATCTTATTCAATGAAAACGGTCATCTAACTGAAACGACTACCGCCAACATCGCCGTAAAGATCGATGGCATTTGGATTACTCCCAAAGTTACGTGCGGACTTCTTTTCGGAGTTGAGCGAGAGGTACTACTTGAAAACAACAAAATCATCGAAGGTACTGTTTTAACATCAGTCCTAACTGAAAGTACCGAATTGGCAGTTTTTAATTCCCTTAGAGGGTGGACGTCTGCATTTTTACTTTAGTGAACTTTAAATTTGGCCTATGATCCATGTCGCTAATTGAAATATAATGTTTGTCTCGTGATGTTGGCTATTTCGCTAACAAGTACATCACCAGATTTTAAATAAACAGGCGGTTGCTTCGAAAAACCAACACCTGCTGGAGACCCAGTGTATATAATATCACCCGGGTATAAATCGATTACCTCTGACAGATACGATATGAGATATCCAACCTTGAATACCATCTGATCAGTGGAAGAATCTTGAACCAGATCACCGTTTAACCATGTCTTTATCTCTAAGTTATCCAGAGATCCGACTTCATCTAAAGTCACCAATTCGGGCCCGATCGGACCAAAATTAGGATAGGACTTGCCCAAAGAAAAATGACTTCCGGCCGCGAACTGCAAAGTGCGTTCGGATAAATCCTCACCCACAGTTATGCCGGCAACATAGTTCAGCGATTCATGCTCGGAGACTTTTGAACAATGTCGGCCAATGACAACGGTAAGCTCGTTCTCATAATCCACGGTATCGTTTGGAAGATTTATTGTTGAATTGGCCCCTGCAATACAAGACTGAAACTTAGTAAAAATCACAGGTGTGTCAGTTACTTGCATATTCATTTCTTCGGCATGATCACGATAATTTATACCTACTGCAATAATTTGTCGTGGAGTAGCAGATACCGGATCAAACTTAGCATCAGCATTTATATGCACAGGAGTAAAAGTTGCTAAGTCAGCCGAAGTCACTATTTCATGAATTAGTTTAAACTCCGAATAGATTGCAGAAGAATCCGTCTTTATTCCCTCAGCGGCGGTACCCTTTAAAATATCATCGAGCACGAAATACGCATCGAGGTTATATTCACCTTCGCCTTTGCTACCATGTGTTCTGTTGTCTTTAACATATGCCCTATTGTCTATAAAAACTAGCCTCATCTCCGAATATAAACTACCTTTGCTCTTCAACTTTCTTATATAAAAACTTTACCCACGGATGTTATGACATTATTTAAACAGAAAACACACTATGGATTTTAAGTAGTTTTTAGTTTAGTCCCTTATCGAACCGTATTGACACCGTAACAATTAGCCTACGCAGCCGAATTTAGAATAACTCACTACTACTCTAAGTCATCAAGTCACAAAACTATAACACTCAAAAATACGCTGTCAATTCCACCTCATAGAGGTCTCCTAGTTAGGAGCAATTTTCTGCAACTTCGGCTATCTTTAGGTTAAAGTTTTTATAAACATTACATCAAAAGATCCTCTTTTTTTCTTTATATTTGTACCGGCAAGAATAACATCCGGACATTCTCCAAATTTTAAGGTGTGACAATGCTATAAGCGTAGTTCTTTTGAAGCCTCTCGAAACTGCCGCAAAAGCATAATACGGTTGAAATCAGCAGTATCTAACAAAAGTTGCAACTTAATTTATGAATGATTTTCAGAGCCCCAGGTAATTTCAGAGCCCTAGATAATTTCAGAGCCCCAGGTAATTTCAGAGCCCCAGGTAATTTCAGAGCACAGCATTCAACTATATTACGATTCTATTTACCTATAAGCCGACACACGCAAAATTATCTGTCGATTTTAGAGGTTCACATGATGATGCCACACTTAAATATAGCTTTAATAAGAGTCGGGCTAGGGAGATTTGAACTCCCGACCTCTTGACCCCCAGTCAAGCGCGCTAGCCAAACTGCGCCATAGCCCGATAGATTTGACTTTATTCAATCTATCTTACTTTATATGATGGAGCAGCCATTCAATCCCCTGATACATTCGATAACCCAAATAAATAACAGTAATAACTATAAATGCTTTGAAATGCCACGGAGGCTTTCGATTGCCGGGTTCCTCGATCTCATCATCTTCATTTTCCTCGATCGTGCTGTCGATATCTGTCGCATCAAGATTTTCGTGGTTTACGATAGGTTCATCGTTTACTTCCAGGTCCTCCTGATTCTCGTCCATATTATCTTTTCTGCCTTTGCTTGGTCTTGCCATTTAATTGAGCTCAATGATGATTAATTTGACAGTTGATATTAATTATCTAATTCGTACTCTTATTTTAATTGGACTGTTTTTCAAATCAAAATTATCTTTAAGTTGATTCTCAATATAACGCAAATAGTTTGGACGTAATTTTCTGTTTGTAAATAGAGTAAACGTGGGCGGATTTATGTCACCCTGAACAGCGTATAATATTTTACCTTCTACGGGCGGATGTTTACTTTGAGCCAATGCCAAGAACCTATTCAGTACATTTGTAGGAATTCGCAATCTGTATGAACTGAGAGTTTCGGACAGCATAGGAAATAACTTGTTTACATTTTTACCGTAAAGCGCTGATGTACGAATGATTTGCAAACCCCCCAAAAACGAAAGTTTGCTTTTTACATCACTTTCAAGTAGGGGTTTCGACTCGCCGTCCAACAAGTCCCACTTATTTAAGACTATGATAATAGGAGAGCCGACAAAATCGATTCTCTCTGCAAGTCTTTGATCTTGATTTGACACACCTTTAGTAGCGTCAATAACGAAAAATACAATATCTGCCAACTCAATTGTTTTCAAGGCACGGGCTACGGAGTAGTACTCCAAATCTTCATCAACCCTCGATTTTCGGCGAATTCCGGCTGTATCCAGCAATACGATAGTTCCGAGTTCGGTTTCGATATGAGTATCAATTGTATCGGTCGTGGTACCAGGCATGTCGTGGACCACGCTTCGGTCGCTTTCAATCAACCTATTGAATAGTGTTGACTTGCCGACATTAGGTTGTCCGACTATAGCGACCTTCAAAAGTGAAGCATCGTCGGCGGCATTATTATCTGACCGAGTAGATTCTTCGTAATCTATACCGACTTCTAGACTGTCAGGGAAGTCTTTTACGATCTCGTCTAGCAAATCGCCGGTATTGTGACCGTGCAGAGCAGATATTGCCACAATATCTTCGAATCCCAACTTTGCAAATTCCCACTTCTCTGACTCCAACATGGGATTGTCGACTTTATTAACGGCCAAAATTACACGCTTTTTTAATGGTTTTATTAAATTGGCAACCTTATCGTCTTCGTCAGTAATAGAAACAGTCCCATCGACCACCATTATAATCGTATCGGCTTCCTTAAGCGCAACTTCTACTTGAGAAGATATCTTTTGCGCCAAAATGTCTTTGCTTTTAATCCATCCCCCCGTATCAATTAGCTTAAAATTTTTATTATTCCAACTACCAGTGTACTCAAGCCTATCTCTAGTAACTCCGGGAACTTCCTCAACGATCGACACTCTTTTACCGATTATTCGATTAACTAGTGTGGACTTACCGACGTTCGGTCTACCTACAATTACTACAGTATTCATTTTCATAAAGCAAAATTTAAAGCTTCAGCGAGTGCTGATCCATTGGCTTTAACGACCTCCACGCCGGCAGGAAGATCGTCAACCGTATAATCATCTAAAAATTTACCGTCAGATAAAGCACAATCCGGGATGAGATATCTGTCGTATGTCGGATTGTTTTTAATAGCCCTTAATATATCGGTATAAGTCAAAAGGCCGGCGACATTTATATTACCACCAAAAAACTCATTATCTACCGTAATTACGCGAACGTTTTTTAAATTCAAGGACTTGAGCAACTTTGGCATAAACATTCCACCGTAACCGCCGGTTAGAACTGCAGTTTTTATTGCTTGCCTATTATCAAATTCGGCCTGTTCATTGAAATCATAAGTCTTGGACCTATAGCCGATTGCAGGCGCACCGTCAATATACTGAAAAAAACCACTTTTGACATTAAAAGCTTTATAATTTCTGTCTAAGAAGCTCTTTTTAAAGTTGGCCACCAGCCCAATACCGTTTTCAAGTTGTTCGGGTGCTTCATAATAATCAACCTCGGGTATTTGTACGCCCGCATTTAGAAATATTTCGTCAGACGCATAAACTACTTTTCTACCTACGACTTTATTAAAAATATTCTGCCACTTTGTAATAATATCTATCGTCTCAATTGCTTCGGCTTCAGTTTGTTTACGCATACTCGAATTGGTTGTATAACGACTAACCCCCAAAGGAACGACAGCTACGGACGCAATCTTTTGGTAAACAGAAAGAATCGTCTCTAGTGTTTCTTCCAAATTATGCCGGTCATTAATGTCTGGACAAAGTACTATTTGACCATGAACTTCAATTTCATTTTCCAACAGCTGGGAAAGCCAGAAAAGTGAAAACGACCCTCGGTCGTTATTTAACAGCCGTTTACGAATCCATGGATTAGTAGAATGAATTGACACAAATATTGGCGATAGCTTTTGAGTCACAACTCTTTCAAGATCTGCTTCGGTAAATTTGGTTAGAGTGGTAAAGTTTCCGTATAAAAAAGAAAGTCTGTAGTCGTCGTCTTTTATGTAAAGACTTTTACGCATTTTTTTAGGCAATTGATATATAAAGCAGAAATCGCATTTGTTGTCGCAGGTTCTAATCTTATCGAAAACAGCCGATGAGATATGCAGACCTATGGGGTCCAAGTTGACTCTTTTTATCGTGATGTCAATCTCTTCTGAATTTCTTTTTATTAAAAAATGTACGATGTCGCCGTCTACCAATTGGGAATACTCAAGAATATCCCTAGGCTTTATACCGTTAATAGTTAATATTTGGTCGTTTGGCAGCATCCCTGCCACATCGGCTAACGAGTTTTTGGTCACATCTGAAATTCGAATATTGGACATAGAATAAAATAAGTTATAACTAACTTAAAAAAGCTTAATGCAATAATATGGCATTGCTTAATTTGACCTGTTAATCACAACTTCATTAGTTCCCAAGAACGCCTCAATAACGTTTTGATCACTGAGGACCTCTCCTGGAGTGCCTTCTGCAATCACCTGACCGATATCCAGACATGTCAGCCGATTACTGATCCTAGCAATCATTGGAATATCGTGTTCAATTATCAGCATAGAAACGCCGAGCTCCTTGTGAATATCTAAAATTAACTCGCCCAATGCTTCGGTTTCTTTTTGAGCCAATCCCGATGACGGCTCGTCCAAAAAGACAAAACTTGGTCTGTTCGCAAACAGGCAAGCTAATTCAACTACTCGTTTCGTGCCTGTCGACAATTCCGAGATTAAAGCTTCAGAAAAGTCTTCTAAATTAAACTTATCTATAATTTCATCAGTGCTTTGCTTAACCAAGTTTTCAATTTTCGAATAGGTTGGAATTCTAAACATCGGGGCAAATACATCTTTCGTAGATATGTGCCTTTCATGAGCCAAATAGATTGTCTCTTTAACGGTCAGGGTCGGGAACAGGTATGCATGCTGAAAGACTCTTCCCAATCCAATTTCTGCTCGCCTATAGGAGGCTAGCTTTGTGATGTCGGCCCCCCGGTAAGTAATATATCCGTAAGACGGCTGAATGATACCGGTACAGATGTCAAGCAATGTGGTCTTGCCGGCCCCATTGGCACCAATTAATCCGTGAATTTCTCCGTTATACACATCTATGTTTACGTCACTTATAGCGCTAATTCCACCGTAAGTCTTCGTTATCCCATTTATACTTAATACAGTCTCCGGTTGCATCAGGCTGCTTTTGCCTGAAAGTCCTATTTTATTATTTTCATAGATATGTGGATCCGATTCATCGCCTACTGTTTTTATGGCTTTCTCCAAAAATACCGAACGCACAATTCCGTCATCTCGTAACAGTTGATCAGGAATACCGCTGTATGTTACTACTCCTCTTTCCAGATAAACACATGAGTCCACTAATGAAGTTGCCAAATTAAGAGACTGCTCAACAATAACGACGGTAATGCCCGATTCGGCCAGTTTCTTAAGGGCATCCACAACATGGGAAATAACCAATGGAGCAAGTCCCAATGACAATTCGTCAATCAAAAGGAGTCTCGGCTTTAAAAACAAATTCATTGCAATGGTTAACATCTGCCTCTCCCCTCCCGATAGCAACCTAGCCTGTAGATTCATTCTGCTCTCTAAGGCGGGGAAAAGATCAAATATCTTTTTATATTGAGCATCAATGAATTCTTTGTCTTTCTGATAGAGCCAAGTTGCAAGAGCCAAATTTTCTTTAACGGTAAGGGAACCAAAAACTCCCTTACCGCCGGGAGCCATTGAAATACCCCTGCGAACGAGTTCTTCGGTCTTAAATTTAGTAATGTCTTCTCCGTCAAACACTACCTGTCCCGAATCGCTTCTCATGAGACCCGACACCACTCTGAGAACCGTAGACTTACCAGCTCCATTAGTACCCAGCAAACCGTAAATATGACCGGAAGGTACTTCAAAACCGATTTCATTCAATATTTTCAGCTTGGAATAACTGGCATTTATTCCTTTTAATTTCAAAATTGGTCTTGAGGAGTCTATTAATCCTTGACTGGCTCCGGTAAACTTACGAATTTCGACCTCAGCATCAGACATTTCAAGTTTTGCGGCTAATTCTCGCTCAAAGGTTTCTTCCGTAATATCTTTTTTAACGTCTGAATTTAATTCGTCAATTCGATTTAAATCAATGTGCTTGTAACGAGCAATTGCCCTTATTATAAGATTCCTTATCCAAGTGAATATCCCACCTATGCCTTCGGGGAAAAACATTAAAACCAAAATCAACACAAAACCCTGTATGACGATAGCAATAGTTCCCGAAAGATAGTACTGAGTCAATCCCAAAAACGCCGCACCCAATATACCGCCAGTAATCGATCCTAAACCACCGATTACAACACCTATAAATATAGTAAAAGACAATTCAGGGTTAAGACCCTCAAATCCCGAACCCTGTTGCAGAACAATTATCAAACCTCCGGCCACTCCGGCCAAAGCCCCGGAAATCGCAAAAGCGCCGATTGTAGATTTGTAACGTGATATGCCAAAAGCGGCTGCCGAATATTCATTGTCTCTAATCCCGATTAAGGTACGTTTTATTCTGGATTTACTCAGATTGTAAATCAGAATTAGGAGGACTGCCAAGACCCCCAAAGAGACTTCATAAAGTACTACCGAATTTGAAGTAGTAAATTTACCCAACACTCTTGTGGCTGGAACGAAATCAGGGTTCCAAAAGGGAAAATCCGTTCCGTTAAGAAAATAATCATCCACCACTATCGCAAATGCCAATGTTATTACAGACAGAAACAAACCGGGGATTCTAAGTGCCGGAAGCCCAATTAATACGGCTACGACCGCACCCACCACTGCCGATATCACTAATGCAACAAACAGATCAACGTGCGAATGAGCTAAAAACATTCCCACTATTGCCGCGCCGACACCAGCAAATCCACTTTGTCCGAGACTTATTTGACCAGCCCAACCCGATAACAAAACCAATGAAACCGTCATAATCGCATAAATAACGGCGTAAGCTGCCGGCAATGAAAAACTCTGCCCTAAAACGGGAGGAACTATTACCGCCAAGACCACTACAACAATGAACATACATGTACGAAATATCTTTACTTCCTTCAACTCCAGAAGCTTACTGGGAATTGCTCTTACTGTCCTAACGTCAATAAAGCTTCCGGATGTTGCAGCTTCGCGCTCCACGGAAGGAGGTTGAATTAAGAGCGATATAAATATAATTACCAGAAATCCTAAATCGACTGCTGAAGACCTTGGGTAAGACCAGAATATCGCTTCTTGAAATATACCCAACAATATTGCAGCCGCAACCGTCGTAAACAATTTATCCATTCTTCCGACCACGGCTGCAGCCAATGGGGCCAGCAAAATTGTCGGTCCAGCAATTGCAGTAACATCCGGCGGATTACCCATCGAAGCCGGTGCCGCAGCCATAGCCGCAACGGCAGACAAACCGGCAGCGGTAGTCCACGTTAGCAACGATATCCTAGATACCTTTATACCGAGCAGCCTTGTCCGATCCCGAGAGTCGGCGTATGCACGAAAGGCCATTCCCCATCTAGTCTTTTCCAAAAATATCCAAAGTCCGACAAGACAGACAGCCGCCGCTAACATTGCCACGACATAATCTCCGGTAAATAAGATTCCTGATACCTTAAATTTAAAGTTAAACGGAGTCGAAAACGAACTGATAGCTATCGCCGGCTGACGGGAAAATAGATAAGGGAAACCGACCTCCATTGCTCCGATAACTTGGGCAATACCAAGTGTGGCGACAGTCAGGATCATTCGAGACGATTCTTTAAATCGCCATTGCACTATTAAATGGACTATGGCTCCAGTCACAACCGCTACAACTAAACCAATTAATAACGCCAAAAAGTAGTTCATGTGGTTTATTTCGACCATTACGACCGCAACAGCTACGGCAAGGGCACCCATCTGTGCCTGAGCAAAATTAATTATTTTTTGACTCCGATATATTAAAACAAGTCCCAATGCAGTCAGCGCATACAGAGCGCCGTTTACGCCCCCCAGCAACACAACGCCGAGTGATATACCACCTGGCAGCGCAAGCAGGATGATTATCCCAAGTATCATAATCGTAAACAATACAAAAATGCTGTTATTTTTAATGGCTTTGATCAACATAGTAGAAAGAAATAATGCGGTTATTTAGTAATATTTAATTTTTTTTCCCAAAACAATCCAGCTGTTTATGATTCGGCAGTTCTTCTGCGCCCTTAACCGAAAGAGAGTATATTCTGCCGTTATTGCATGCTACATAGGTTCCCAATTTACCGTCTTGTGGACTTCTGGCTTGCTCATCCCAGTACAAAATAGTGTAACTCGACAAAGGAGAATACGTATTTAAACCAAATTTCCATCGACCGTAATTTCCACCTGGTAGTGACGAAGGTAATCTAAAGAATCCCGCTTGAAAAGTCAATGGATTTAAATCGGGTCCTGCCGCTTGCAATGCATCAAAAAATAGCATTAACGGTTCATAAATTGCGGCAAACTGTGGACTCGGATTCCCACCGGGATCCGCCATTTTAAAGACCTTGTATGCCTCCTGTTGCGTCTTGGGAGGAAAGATGGATCCGGTAGAAATTGCATGCGCCCATTCGGTTTTCGCGTTAAATTGAGTGAAGCCGTCTTCAAAGTCTAAAGCCAACCATTCAGGATAATAGTTCTGGACGGTCGCATCACCTGACAAGAACATGGGAAATATCGGATCGCAACCGCATAAAATAGTGGTAACTCCGTTAACTTTCATCTGGTCGATAGCACTCTGAGCTTCGCCTGGCTCTTGCGAAATGGACATGGAATAAACTATGGTTTTCTTTATGCTGACATTGTATTCTTTAGCAAGTAAAGTTTGCAGAAGCTGGCCACAGGATGCATAAGTCGGATTTTCGGGATAGATTAATCCAAATACCCGTTTCTCTTTTTGAAAAATAGGATTTCCTGCAAATATTGCCGGCAAATTCGCAAATGCACGCCCAATCCCGACAGCTAGAGCACGAACTCCGGTATCACAAGTTTGCAACGGCGTATATTCATATGGAGCATAAGCCTTAAACCAACTCGTAGGCTGTGCGATCGCACCTATTGCTATTATTCCCTGATCAGCTAAATATTGGTCATAAATCTGAGTCGAAGACAAGAGAGATATGTCCGCAAAAGCATGCAGTGATTTGGCGGTTATTGCATCTTCTTTTGCCTGCTCTAGACCCTGTCCCTGCAATTCATTCATAAAATCGCCTTTACCGGCAAAAGGTACCAGCACCACCTTTCGTCCATACAATTCGAATTGAGAGTTAAAAAATTTGATGTAAGTTTGCATCGTATTTAACGCCTGTTGATCGGTACCGAAATTGGAGCCGAACAGATTCGCAAAAAACTGCGCACCAGAGGTATTTGGTTCCCTATATGTAATGTAAATGGTTGATTTAGTAACGCCCCAACTTGTCGCTCCGCCGTTATTGCCGGTAAACTTAGGTTCGCACATAGGAGCATATTTGCTCCATGTAAATTGTCGTATTTTTGGAAGGCAATCAACTCCGCTTACTGTAATTCCCGGCCTATTGGCCATAGAGGTTCCGAGTAAATTAAGGTCGACACTTGCTTGATTGGTTGAAGACGAGACAGAAGGGAATAACGAAACTATCAAAGCACCTGCCATAGCAATAACCAAAATGGGCCAATAGCTTAGCGCACTTCTTTTAATTGTATTTAATTTGTCTATCTTGGTCACAACGTCCTATTATTTTATTGGTAATAAATTCAATCTACAGCAACCTTAGAATTAATTTATACATAGCTAAATTAAAAATTAAAACGATAAGAATAGTTTCTTCATCTATAAATATAATTCAAATAGTTCCTTCGTATATGTACTCGCATCACAATAAAATAACTCCTCCTGTAAATCACAAAACGTCTTCGGTTATTTTTACAAATCTTCGATGTTTCAAATAGTTTGTTTAAGGATTCTTTTTGTGTACAACTAAAAACGCTATCGGCTTTGAAATTAATTTGCTGATTCAGAACTTAAATCCGAAGTTTGAGTTAAGGCCTAAATAACTTTCACTCATCTATGCTACTAACTAAACAATTGGATTTCAAATCATCTTCTGTGAGTAACCTTCATTAAGATTATAGATTTAAAAAGGCTTCGGACATGGCTGCTAATTGGTATCGACTTAAAACAATTGCAAATTTCTGCAGCAGTTAGTTATTCTAAGATGGCCGACTTTCTTATTGACCTAGTGTAGTGTCGCCCAATTAGCTGGTGGTTATGTTATACTTAATATATGCACAAACCTACACCCCCACTTATGATAACCAATAGTCAACGTTTAGTACTTCAGAAACTAAGTAAGTCAACTTCTGCTCCTTACAGAGTAGTAATTCAAGCTGAAGCACTCCTTTTAGCATCAAAGGGCTTGGCTAATACGGCAATTGGTGCAAAGCTTTCAGTTTCTCCTACTTCTGTGTCAACTTGGAGAAAAAGATTTCATGAAGAAGGACTTGGTGACTTTGGCAAGGTTAAAAAGGGACGTGGTCCAAAAGTTACGATCCCAGTTGAAAAGATCGAAGAGATTATAAAACTTACCCAAGAATCATCTCCTGAAGGTCAGACTCATTGGAGTTGTCGAACAATGGCTCAAGCTACTGGAGTCAGTAAAGACACTGTTCAACGCATTTGGTCATCACGTGGATTAAAGCCTCATTTAGTCAAGTCTTTTAAAGTCTCAAATGATCCAAAATTTGAAGAAAAGCTTATCGATGTAGTGGGATTATACTTAAATCCCCCCGACAAGGCAGTAGTGCTGTGTATGGATGAAAAGTCCTCCATTCAAGCTTTAGATAGAACTCAAAAGTCACTTCCATTGAAAAAGGGCAGAGCTGGAACCATGACTCATGACTATAAAAGAAACGGTACTACAACTCTATTTGCCGCACTTAATGTCTTAACAGGGATGGTAATTGGTCAGTGTTTACCTAAACATAGAAACATTGAGTTCTTAAAGTTCTTAAGGAAAATAGACAAAGAAGTTCCAAAAGGACTAGAAATTCACTTAATACTTGACAACTATGCAACTCATAAACATCCAAATGTCAAAGACTGGTTAAATAAACATCCAAGATTTCATCTACATTTTACGCCAACTTCAAGTTCCTGGTTAAATCTTGTTGAGCGGTGGTTTAGAGATATTACCGACAAAGCAATCAGGCGAGGAGTATTTAAATCAGTTCCTGATCTAATAGAAGCAATTGAAAAGTATCTAAATGCAAATAACAAAAATCCAAAACCATTTATATGGACTCAGAGTGCAGAGACCATCTTAGAAAAAGTCAAGAGGGGTAGAGTGGCACTAAATCAACTAGCTGTTTAACCATGGGACACTACACTAGTTGAGCCAGCTAACTGAAAGTTATTTGCATGGCGCATAAATGGCGCAATTCTAGTTAAACGTCAAAGTTTTCAATTGTGTCTAGATGTATTTAACGTGCGAAAATGCTTAAAAAGTTGCATATCTTTGACACGATCGAGTATTGCCAAGGTGAGGGTCGCGGGTTCGAATCCCGTCGTCCGCTCCAATAGACAGTAGGGAATGGGGCGCAAAATAGTTGTTTGAAAGTTTGGGATATTAAGACGACGCGCATAAATTTTAGGGGTAATAGAGGATCAAACTCAATATATGGTTTTAGCCACATTGTTTAGAAAACTGTGGAACAATACCTTAATTGAGAACCGCAATGATATACTGCCGATGCAAATGGGATTAACCTCTTGAGTGCTCTTCACGACGCCGATGAGGCGCAGTCAAGACTAAGAACATCCGCATTTAACTTGGTAAATGGACTTGACGGCGCCGAGTGGCGGAATATAATTTGAACTAAGAGGTTGAACCCATGATTCTTCCGATGAACGTCGTTTCGTTGTCATTTTATGCAACGGATAACGCCATTTGAACTTAGAGTTCAGCTGATAATTCCACTGCTTTTGAACCCCTCATTGAGTACGATCCGAAATAGAATTGGAAGTATGTCGGCTCTTCGGATTTCAGCGGGAGAAGATCGAATTGGACTCTTTAAACTCGCAACCCGTGAGGGCAGTATGCTTCGTTGAGTGGCGAGATATTTCTAAGTGCCTATAATCCTCCCCGTAAGTAGATAGATTTTCGTAGTAAACTGTTTGCAATATGATGATTCGCCAAACGCTTCACGCTCAAGTTGCGAACTCCAGTAAGGTTGTCGGTTGAAGGCTCTCTGGAAGTCCATTCTTGAAGGGTCGAAAGGCGAGGCAACGTTGGCGGTCGATCTGTACAACCAGAGTAATTGCAGTCGACGCCTTGAGGGTTTCTTCGTCCATATGCATCTGGCATGGCTCTATTTATTTATGGCCCAGTATCAACGCGAAAAGAAGAAGTACTACTATATGTTGAAAAATGGACGGTTTGATAAAGTTGATGGCGAACCTAAGACCTGGGATCTTGCAAAGTTTGTGAAGGAAGAATTAACCGCTAATGAAACAGTGCGTAAGAACCTTGAACTGACAATAGCTCTACGTAACAAGATCGAACATCGTTATGAAGAGGCAATAACCGTAGCAACGGCCGGCTACTCCCAGTCCCTTCTCCTTAATTACGAAGAAAGGTTAACGACAGTGTTCGGCAACGATGAGTCGCTTGGTTCAGAGCTGCGATTTCCAATCTTTGTCGGGACTCTGACTAAAGAGGGAGCCCGGGGGTTGGCTGCAATGAAAAGCCAGCTTTCCAAAAAAATGCGAGACTTCCTGATTAACTTCGAAACGGGAATTAACGCATCGGTCATTCAGGACTATAGGTATGAGTTTCGTGTGCATCTTGTTCCGAAGATTGGTTCGAAATCCGAGGCAGACCTAGCAGTTACCTTTGTCAGACAAGAAGATTTATCACCAGCTCAGAGGGATACCCTTAGTAACCTAGGTAATGATGCCACTGTGATTATCAGGGAGCAGGTCCGTAACATCGTAAGCGAAAACCTACTTAAACCGACAGCAGTTGCCCAGGCGGTGGAAGTCCGGATCTCTTATAAGTTCCAGGTTAAGCACGTTACTCGGATATGGCAAACAATGAAACTACGTCCGCCGGGCAACGATGAATATCCCGAGAGAACTATTCAAGACTATTGCATATATGATCGTCCTCATCGTGACTATTTGTATACCGAGGCATTTGTAGAATTCGCGGTGACTCACGCACAAAACGCAGATGACTTCCGCAAACTTACTGGTTTCGAGGCTGAGCTGAAGGTTGCTGAATAGTTGGTTGTTCACTTCATGTCACGCAGTACTCTGGTGAGCTGTGAACTGAACCGCACTGGGTGGTATGTTAGCGGCAATATACGGAAGCTCAATCTTAGAGGCCTAGCGCGTGTACCATTCATAATGGAGTTGTTGAATGTTGAAAATTACAGAGAATTTCATAAAGCTAGAAGACAAAAATAGTTAAAAGAATTAATGAGTATTAGGGACCTAAGTAAAATCGTAAGTTCAGGTAAGTTGACTTAATGAATCAATTATTTTTAGTTTTTAAATTTTCCATGATTTTAAATGTATTAACTCGATTTAATTGTAGAATTTGAGGCAATTAAATGTAATTTTGATGCAATTACCTTTTCTCTATCTAAACAAGCATGTTGATATCTAATTGCCGCAACAGAAGATATTCTTACTTTATTCCAAGCCCTAAACAGCATTGTTCTTCTTAATGGGTTCTAGTTATCACAAGAGAGAAGATATTTTGAACCGGTGGTAATTGAAAAAGCAGAAATGTGATTTTTAAGTTCTTGAATCATAAAATCAGAGAGTGCTATAGTTCTTAAACTTGCTTTCGTCTTTGGTTCAAAGATAACATAAAACCCGTTAGATAACTCTTGGATTTGTTGGTCAACTTTAAGCGTTCCGGATCCTAAATCTATTGAAGTAATTTCTAGTCCAAAAATTTCGCCTAATCTAAGTCCACCAAAGGTTGCAAGCAATATTGCTAGTCGATAACGCTGGTCAATTACTTTTGCAAGTTCAAAAACTTGTTCTAAAGTTGCTATGGGTCGTTCCACATTTTTTTCTTGACCCGCTTCTTTAATAGTGCAAGGATTGGTTTTGATTAGCTTGTCTTCAATTGCCGTGTTCAAAATCGTTCGGAGCAATCTGTAAGCTTTAGAAACGGTTGCTTGAGTAAGTCCCTTGTTAGTCCATTTCGAACTCCCCTGTGTGTCCGAAGGAACATGTATGGCTATTGATCAGATGGGATACGTATTTCAACTATCTACAGGAAAATGGTCCAGGCCCCAACTTATAGAGAAATTTAATTGAGGCTGTAAAAAAATAATGGATGATTAAATGATTGGGAGATCTACCTTCTGTTATTACTCGATTATCCAATGCTTGGAATGATTTCCCCTGCGTCTTGGCGCCTAATAAAATCTGACAAATTATAAAGTTCAGCGATTTGTTTAGGATGCGGTAAACTATTATGAACTAAGCTGAATATACCGAATATACTTAAATTACCTTTTGTAGAAATTCCGATAATGGAGAGGTGCGAGAGCGGCCGAATCGGGCTCACTGCTAATGAGTTGACCGGAGAAATCTGGTCCGTGGGTTCAAATCCCACCCTCTCCGCCACTTTTTTAAAAATGATTGATTTTGAATTATGGCAAATTTTGTAGCGTTACCACCCGCTGATCGGAGGAAGTACTGGCCGTCGGAGGATTGGGTCGAGTCTGATATTAAGTTTGACTTGGACGATTTGTTGGGTTATGAGGCTGACAAGAGATTAAATCTGGGTCAGACTTTTGCAACAGTGATAATAAAATCGGGTTACTTAATTCGTGAGTTTTATGGTTACGAAGTGCCTAGTTTTACTAAACACCAAAATATAACTTCGCAAACTAAGTTACTTTCCTGGTCTGTCGCAAAATCTATTCTGCACGCCATTGTTGGCATCGCAGTTCAAGACAATATTGTGGAGTTAAACGAATGTGATCTTTTTGATGAGTGGAAAAATGACGAGCGAAGTCTCATTAGATTAAAAGATCTACTTGAGATGAGAGATGGTTTGGAATTTGTCGAAAATTATGACAACGAAACAATTTCTGATGTTATAAAAATGCTATTTGGATCTCCGGCTGCCGACATGAGCGGGTATGCGCTTAATAAACCGCTCATTCACCGACCTTCTGAATATTTTAATTACTCTTCGGGTACCTCTAATATCATCTCTCGGTTATTGTTTGAAAGACTCGGTGGTCAAGAACAGTTCGACAGTTATGTTTATACTCGTCTCTTTGACGTTATCGGAATGAACTCAATCGATTTAAAGTATGATGATATGGGTGTGTGGATAGCGTCATCGTATGCTTATGCAACCGCACGAGATTTTGCAAAGTTTGGATTTTTGTATTTAAATTCCGGGATGTGGTCAAATGATGACATACTGGAAAGCAGTTGGGTGGATTATGCCAGAACACCCATTTCGCTAGATCCGGATTCTGGGACGAAGTATGGATCCCTTTGGTGGATATTAGATGATGAATTCGGAACTTTCTGGGCTGATGGATTTGAAGGACAGTTGGTGGTGGTTTGTCCAAAACTTGATGTTGTAATAGTTAGATTTGGTAAGACAGGTCAAGATATTAGAGAGAACCTTGACAATTGGGTTGTCGAAGTTCTTAACAGACTTAGGTAGTTTCTATTTCAAACTTTTAAGGGCTACAATCGTTTCTAGTAAAACTTCCGGTGGCCAATTTCCGTCATAGCCTCCAATTTTTACCGATAAAGCTGAAGCGAGATTGTTGGCGAGTTTTTCTCGAACTTCAGGCGGAAGTTGGTATCTTCTTAATAGAAAGTTTTGAAGAATGGTTACGTCGTTGTAATTAAGTTGGGTTATGTCCAAGTGAGAAAGTTGCGGCGGAATGGTGAAATTTCCATAATTTGAATAGAATTGGTTTAATTCCAATTGCGGACTGATATTGACCGCATTTATCCAGGAAAGCTGTCGCCAATTCGTTCGCTTGGTCGCCAAATCTGTTTGGTACTGTATGACTACTGTGTTTGCAAACAGATCACCTACTCTTTGATTTTTCTGATTAAAAAAAACAAAGGTCGCGCCAACAAAATAATATGTTGGAAGCATATCGATAATGCGAATCAAATTTCTTGTTATCGATGCTCGTAATGTTAGACCCTTTCCGTCTACATCGACAACTTTGATCTTAGCTATCATTTTTCCAGGCGATCGCCCACCGGTTAACATTTCAAAAACTATGAAATATCCAATGGTAACTATGAACAATAGGATTATTAACATCGCAACTAATATGTCAGTTATAAAAGCTGATTGTTGAAAAACAAATGACGATAAAGTCAACGTATGGTACAAAAAAGAAAGTAGATATATAATAACCGTTTGGATAATCGTATCTATCAGAATTGCAATGAACCTAGAGCCTAGGCCTGCTAGGATTAATTCAATAGGAACTCCTTCGGGAGTCGTTACTATTCTTTTATCGGTCAGTTCCATACAGATGAATATTCAACAATTTCTTGATAAAAATGAGACAGTTCTTAATGAGTTAGAGATCCAGACCTCAGCGCAGCAAAAATTGTCACGTAAAGCAAGTTTAACTCAAATAATGAGCTATGACTATCTATACCGAAAAGCTCTGGCAGTGTATGCACTTGCACGCCAATATTTCCCTGGCACTCAAGGGACTCAAAACGTCGCTGATCTTGTTGCTTCTTCACACGAGATCATCTATAAAGATACTATAAGGAAAGAAAATTTAAGACAGATAATTACATACCGGCTTTTCAGAAGCGTTTATGAGGTCAAATCAATGCTTCTATTTACAGTGGCGGTTGAGTTACTTGGGTTGATAGCCGGAATTTTGTGGGCGGTATTGGACACTAGAAACGCCGTATCTTTTGCAAACGCTAACGGTTTTAAATTAGGGACCTACCATGGCGGTTTTTACGGCACTTCCGTTAGCCTAAGAACTGCCGTGGCTGCAACTATTTTTACTCATAATATAAAAATTGCCATATTCGTATTTCTGGGAGGACTTTTACTCGGGGTACCTACAATTTACTTACTTGCATTCAATTCGTTGTTGTTAGGAGTTTTGGGTGCATTGGAATTTAGGGCAGGAGGCGGAATAAGTTTTATACGCCTGATTGTTCCTCACGGCTTTTTAGAAATGTCATGTATAACTGTCGCTGGCGTAGCGGGCTTAAGGATCGCTAAAACTTTGATTATACCGGGTGAACATAGTCGATACGTGGCTCTAGCAGGTATTATCAATCCTTTGGTCGATTCTATCGGGTTGGTTTCGATCACCTTAGTCATATCCGGATTCGTGGAAGCGCTGGTTACGACGTATTATTTGAATGTTGTTGTCGCTTTGTTCGTCGGGTTGTCTTTGGGTGGAACTTTTTGGTTCTTGATCATATTTCAGGGACGTAAAGTTAAAGCCATTCAGTAACTTTGAGTAAACATTTTGCGAGCAATTGTCATTGCGCCTAAAGAATTTACTTTTTAAAAATTTGCGGTTCTTCTTAAATTAAAATAAGCATCGGCGGTTGCGCGTGCAAGCTTTTCTGGAGGTGCAATTACCGTATTAATTTTTCTGAATTTTAGTTCCTTGA
The DNA here is from genome assembly GCA_027371755.1 of Acidimicrobiales bacterium. Taxonomy (GTDB): domain Bacteria; phylum Actinomycetota; class Acidimicrobiia; order Acidimicrobiales; family JABEUL01; genus JAJZNL01. Next base: position 6,666 of record DAHXLF010000015.1, on the reverse strand, counting down.
TGATCTCTTTTTGTTCTTCGCTAAAATTGCTCGCAACAAAGTATCTTGCTCCGTCTTCTGCTTTCGATGCATTTTTAGTTTTAATGTCCAAGATTTCCGTGTCTAATGCGGATACGATTAGGAATGAGTGGCGTTTGAGGAAAAGTGACACTGCTTCTATAAGGGGCTCTATGGAAGGTCGGTCAAAAATATCAGAAAAAATTACAATCAATGATCTTTTTTGTTTAGCCGCAATTGTCAAAGGCGTGTCAAAGTCACTTTGTGTCAATTCGGGCTGAACATTATAAAACAAACTAGCGATCTTGTCTGCAGTGTTTCTGCCCGATGGCAGCGATTTCAAAATGCGGTCAGAAAATGCCATAACACCGAGTCGATCTCCGGAATCGTCTGCTATGACTGTGAGGTAAGTTAAAGCGTCAAGAGCATAATCCAACCTAGTAGCAGATTTAATGGGGGATGCCATTAATCTACCGCAATCCAAAAGACATATAACGGATTTGTTTTCCTCGACTCTGTACACGTTTGACATTGGTTCTTGTGTCTTGGCCGTGGCAATCCAGTTAATTTGTTTAAAATCATCATCGAGAGAATATGGCCTAATGGTTTCAAATTCAGTTCCTAGACCTAATTTACCTTTCATCCTACCGGTTTCATATCTTAATTTTCCTCTTTTTCTCATTTCGTGGTACATCTTTGCGCCAGGCAAGTCCGGATAGATTGAATATCTGGTTAGCCCAAATGCCTTGTGGTTAAAAGTAGTCAGTCCTAAAGGACCCGTTGTTTTGAAATATATGGACGGCAGTAAATGGTCTCCCCGATAAAAGTTCGTAAGTTCCATGTTTAAGAGATTTGCCTTTTGAACTTGACTCGTTTGACCGATTTCAGGCTGAATAGGTTGACGAATTTGAATGACCTTTTGATCTACGATCTTCGCGGCAAGTATGGATTTTACTGATCTTACATTAATAGATTTATGTAGTCTGGTTACAATTGCAACACGGGAAGCAAAAAATCCGTCCACTAGCAGAATTGTTAGTAAAACGAGCGAGCAAAAGATTCCAAAAGTAATTGATATTGGCGGAACTGAAGTAATCAATCCTATTGCTGCAGCTATCAAAACCGTTTTGCGAGTAATGCTAATTTTTAAAAGTCTTTTTGAGCCCGATCTTTGAGGGGTCAAATTAGAAATATCATCACTCAATGACGCATTGGTTGGCATACGTGTTATTTGGGGATCGGTGTTGATTGAATTACGGTGTTTATGGCTTTTATGCTGTCAAACCTATCGAGTTCGGCTTCGGGAGTTAAAACAAGCCTGTGAGACAGTACGGCAGGAGCAATATTTACTATGTCGTCGGGAGTTGCATAATTTCTGCCAGACATCGCCGCAAATGCTTTTGACACTTGAAGTAGATGTACAGCAGATCTTGTGGAAGCGCCTAATGAAACCGAAGGTAGGTGTCTTGTCCCAATTACCAATGAGATAATGTAACTCATTACTTCGTCTGCAACCATTACGGACTCTATCTGTTTTTGAAGCGCGAATATTTCTTCAAAGGTGACAACGGGTGAAATTGAGTCTATGGCGGTGTTTTTGAGACCATTTTTGGGTTGTTTTAGTACGTTAAATTCTTCATTTGGGTTTGGATAAGTTAAGGTAGCTTTGATTAAAAACCGGTCTAATTGAGCTTCCGGTAGAGAATATGTTCCTTCAAATTCAATTGGGTTTTGAGTTGCTATAACTAAAAACGGTTTTTCCAATATGTGAGTATTTCCATCGACGGTAACTTGCCCTTCCTGCATAACTTCCAACAGAGCAGATTGAGTTTTGGGGGGAGTTCGGTTAATTTCATCGGCTAATACAATATTTGCAAAAATTGGCCCCTGCCGGAATGCTAAATCGTTGCCTCTAAAAGTGATCGTTCCGGTTACGTCACTTGGTAGAAGATCGGGAGAAAATTGAATTCGTTTGAAGGTTCCGCCGATTGCTTTGGCAAAGGCATTCCCCAACAGTGTCTTGGCCGTACCTGGTGGGCCCTCTAAGAGAACGTGACCGCCTACTAGCAATGAAGCAAGCATGGCGTCAATTATATGGTGTTGACCTATAACTGCCTTGCCTATTTCTTTTTGCATATTGCTTCTAAAAACTTGAAGCGGAGAACCCTGACTGTTTGTATTTGAGTTTGAGGGTTCATTTTGGAGCTGTGATGGGTATGTCATATTATCCTTGATTCTAATTTATTTACGTTGAATTTAATTTACTTAATAGTCCGATCTGAATGTTTTAAGGTACGAATTAATGGCTACCAGTGCATTTGTAATATCGATTAGATATTGATCACTGTAATTTAAATTCGTGGCTAGAACCATGATTTCGTCAAAAGTCATTTTATCAAAATCCTTAAAAGTTGCATTAATTTCATCAAGTCTTATAATTTTTGCATTTAATTCTGCGTGCAGACGGTCTATCAGTTCATAACTATTTTGGGATTTAAGTATTTTGGCGGTAAGCGCATCTACATGCGCCATCCTCGGATCTGTGCTGACGATTTTAGTTTTTATCGGAGGACCCAATCTAAATATTTTCGACAGAATGTATAAAAGCCCTATGATAAGCAGAATTAACGCAAAGTTTTCAAATCTAGACGGCATGACGAATTCGCTTTGAGTAGTTTGTAAAGCATCGGCATCGTCGAAATATACGGTATTTGTCTGCGATCGACCCAGGTCTATACCAAAGGCCGCGTTGTCTTGAGAATTTAAAAGTTGGTTCGTAAGGGGAGAGTAGTCGGCCAAAACAACTAATTTACCTTGATTGATTTTTAGGTAAAGTCCTCCGATGCCTTGAGAGCCTAAAAGAATCGGTCTAAATGGGAAGTATCTGTTGTCAGACAATCCAAATGCGAATTGGCCAAAATTTATCGAGCTAACACCCGGTAATAAATTCTTAGCTTGGACCGTTGGTCTTGCTTCTGTAATTTGATTGGATAGATGAAATATTTGAGCGGAATCTATTCCGCTGGTATTGTATTTTAAAATTCCGTTAACCGTTTCATTCGTTTGTGACTCTGTACAAAGAACTAAAGTGCCTCCAGATGATACGAAGTTGTAGAGGTATTGAAATTCATTGGTTGAATTAGGGTTAATGCCGTTATCGATTATTAGAGTGGAACCAGTTTTAAGATGTGAATATTGGGGTCTGAGTGCCAAAGAGACGGTAGAGATATTGTAGGAGTTTAGAAGAAGACTGTAGGCTTTAAGTCCGTTAGGATCAGATGATGTGGAAATTCCCGGTGTACGACTGTAGGTTGGATTGCCTACATAACTGTTGATGACATCAGCAAGAAGTATTAAAGTAACTAACAAGATGGCTGAGGTAAATAAAACTTTTGTATAGCTTGGAAGTCCTTTTATGAAATTAATAAATTGAGTGAATGATGAAAGTTCGGCAAGTTGAAGGCCGATGTCTTCGATATCCTTGTCGGATATCTCAAAGTCGTCGATGCTAGGTGTTTCAGCTGTGGTTTGCTTCATTTGGAATTGGGTAGGATATCTTTAAGCGATCATTGATTCGATTTGATCAAATTGATTTACGTTATCTGTTTTTTTAAAAGTTTTTAATATTCTGGTCGTGGATGTAGAAAGATCTTCTTTGAAGGGCTTATAATTAGATTCCTGCATTTGCAATGTGGAATACACGATCATTTCAATAGTGCAAGCTAATTTATAGAACTGCACGTCTTTAAGCTGATCATTAATTTGGCCTATAGTTCTGTTCTCGTATTTTATTAGTATCCCTGCATTTTCCATCTGAATCAAACTTATCCTAAAACATATTCGGGCAGCTCTGTTGAAATTTTTAGCAGTCTCCGCTTCGGTTAACAGTTTTAAAAGAGTCTGAATACTATCAATACTTTCAAAATCATCGTCCAATGTGTAAGCTTCCTTGTTGGAACCGACATGTTGGCGCTTTCTGATGATAAAGTAAATTAAAAGCCCAATAATAATCGCGAAGATTAAAATTAAAATCGTAGGTCCGTTAACCCCGAGCCGCTTGCTCGCATCACTGAAAAGGGTGTGAACCGAGTGACCAAGAAAATTAAACACCTTTCCCAGCGAATCATTATACATACGATTAATGAAATTTAAAAATGATTTGATAAAACCCAAATGCTTTGAATTAAAAGCTTTGCTTTGTAAAATTTGATCTGTTTTTTTTCTGGCTTGAGCAGAAAAATGGTTATTGTTGTTTGTTGCCGCCAAAATAATATTCATATTTTCCTAGATACGGAAACTACAGTTTGATTCTTCACAGTTTTTGCTTCTTGTGTCAAATTCAATTTGAGGGATTTTGATTTTGATCATCTGATCCAGAATTTGGAGGGTTATCGGTGTGCTGAGTCCCTTGTCCACTTATTTCGCCGGTTATATCAGGAGAATTTGTATAGGGATTGTTTTGGACCTGTGGAGTTGGGTACTGCGATGGGTAGTGGCCGGATTGTCCCGGCGCATTCGGCCTATTGTCAGTATAATAATTTATTGGCGGAGGAGTTCCGCCAGAGCCGGGATAGTCACCAGGCGATTGAAACAATTGGTCGCGCGGGTGACTAGAGTGCAAATAATTAGGTCTTGATATATTTGGATTGTATTGGTTCGGAACGCGGTGCCCTAAGTCGTAGCCTAGGCCCGCGGCAAGCATCTCTACGTCAAATCCCTCATGTCTTACCCTTTGATCTACGTAAGTTACTGTTATTACCGCTGAAAAAAGAGTAGTTGCAATTAAAAAGCTCCCGGTGTATATAACTAAATACATTATAAAATAGTTACCGAATCCGTTGCCGGTAGTTAAAATAAGTGATGTTGCAAACTGCAGAATTAAAGAAAAAAACCCGACCAGCAAATAGGCAACAAAATAAGTTCCCAACATATTAAAAAAGCCTTTTCTGACTATTTTGAATGCCCGTTTTATATTGGAAAATCCTTTCTCGTTTTCAAGAAATAAAATCGGTATATTCATGCTAAAAGCGAGCATGGCAAAGATGACCAATGTGACAAATGCAATCCCCGCATAAAAACCGATCGTGACGTTCAACAATACGTCGTGAAATAAGGAATTTGCGAATATGATCAACAAAATTGTTGCAAAATAACTGGCTGCCAAGATTGGGATTTCAATTACCACTGTTTCGAGGGCTATCCATATAACCGAATGAAATTTTTTAAATATAAATTTTATGGATTCTGAAATTGTTGAGTTTCTGTCCACATAGGTGTCCGTTAAAACTTTAAATGTTGCTGTGTAAGTGTATATGGAAATAAAATATTGCAGAATAGCAACGAATGCAACAAGGGCGAATATGTTAAAAGACAATCCGTGCAAATTATAGTTGATTGCGGTTGAATTTTGTTGGTTCGGAGATATAATAACTGGAGATGTAATAGTTTTAAAGTTATTTATTGTATTATTGAGAACGACAGTTATCAAATATGCACTTAACCCAGCCATAATAACGGCAAATGATACCGCAACCGGTGCAGTTATCGCAACTATTTTTTTAAAAGAAGCTCTCCAAAGTTTTAAAGATACATCTACCTTTTCGCCAAGTTTCAGAGGACGTAATATTGTTTGTGGCATAGTTATAATTTAACTTATTTAGTTATTATGTGCATGTATAAATGTTGTTTATTGAAGATTTGCCGTTTGGCTAAGATTGAGTTGAACCTTCTATTGTCTGTATATTCTGCTTTCATGAAAATTTGGAAAATATGTTACAGTACGCCCGGAGGGATTCGAACCCCCAACATTCTGATCCGAAGTCAGACGCTCTATCCGATTGAACTACGGGCGCTAACCAAATTTCTACATATAAGTATAAGTCAAAAAAACCTACAACTTATTTTTAATTGGTCGATTAGTTTGGTTTAGGATACGTTGGTACTTGTGAATTGTATTTGCAGTTGCTATATTTTTTGCAAAAGTTACCCACCTTATTTCCAACTGGTCTTTTTTTATTCAAATTTGTGAGTGCACTAGCAGTTTATTCGTTGCAGTAAATTAATAATTGTTTGCACTGAATTGAGTTTGCACTGAATTGAGATCGTTTTGGCAATGAATATTAAAGTGGGTTAATCACAGTGTTTGAACCTACTCACTTTTATGGACACGGCTTATTCATAAATATAGGAGAATGGATTTATGGAAAGTAATGAAAAAAGAGCCAAGTTTTACTCAGAAGAGTTTAAAGCAGAAGCTATTAAATTAGTAGAGTTAGGATCTAGGTCAATTACACAAATTGCAAGAGAACTAGAAGTTACCCCTCAAACATTACATACCTGGATTAGAAGATCCAAGGTAGATGCAAATGGTAGAAAAAGAGAGCTTAATCCTAACGAGTTAGAAATTAAAAGACTACAAAAAGAAAATGAAATGCTCAGAATGGCCAGTTAAGATAAATCTTGTGAAATCTTAAAACGCTTTTCGGCCTTCTGGATAAAGGAGACCGGCGGGAAATGATCTATAAGTTCATTGCCCGCCAGAAGGCTGAATTTCCGGTAAACATTTTATGTAGAGTCTGCAAAGTTTCTAGTTCTAGTGTAGTGTCCCAGTATTGATACTGGTGTTCTGCAATGCAACTCTTCCATGTTTGACTTTTTCTAGTATTGCTT
>DAHXLF010000159.1 GCA_027371755.1 Acidimicrobiales bacterium | reverse complement strand
AAGAGCAACAAGTAAGAATTCCATTTTTGTATTTATGACAACAAATAGAAGAGACGTAGCGCCAAGCAAACATACACCTAAGAAAACAATCAACTCTCGACCAAAAATCCTACTTATCTTACTAAATGACATCATTGTGATAAATGTTGAGAGTCCAGAAAGTGTCACAGCAAGACCTATTTGAGAGGGGTTTAGGTGAAGAACTTTCGAACCAAGTATCGGGTAGGTCGTAAAAGTAACATTCTGGCTTGACCTCATCAACCCGGCAACCGTAATTAATATCATTACGGCACTTGTTGTTTTCGTACTCTCTATATTTGCAATTCGATTCATCTTACCTATTTGATAGTAGCCGAAATAAAAATTTATCAATTGCCCAAAATTAGAAGCAAACGCATGCAAGACTTTAAGTAAGCTCTCAAATTAGGTTTGGAATTTATAACATAGTGCTACCGTCTAAATTAATCTTGGCAACTAAATTTAAATTTGAGCGGTTTACTTGCACGATAAAGTAACTAAGAGATCCAGTTGGGAAGAGTTTGGCATACGTAGTCATATCATACATAAATGAAATTAACGACCGGTGCACTTACTTGGTTGTTGAGACTGCCTTAAACGAGGGAGTTTTGATCAATCCGTACTTTGAGAGTGACTACTACGAAAAGGATGCAAAATCACTTGGGATTAAAATCTCTTGCTTCTTTGATGAACTCGGCAACGATAATGAGGGCACATCTGGATTAAAACCACTCTTTCAAAATGAAAATACTAGAAATTTTGGTTCAATTAGGTTTACAAAATTTATCCTTAGCGGAATGAACAGGTCACTTCTTTTGCTTAATGATGACAAAATAAACAGCACTTCTAAAACGAATATAAACACTTTTGAGTCAGTTTTTACAGGAACAGTTATTACCCCTGGTGATATTGGATACATAAATAATCCGTCTAACGGAGTCGATATTTTTGAAAAATTATCCACGTTTAAAAAACTTTTAAACCCTCAAACAATAATTTATTCGTCACTATGTCGAAAAAATTTACTTTCCAACCCATTGATTACTACTTATAAAAATCCATTTGAGGAAGAACTTCTAAATAACTGGGTATTTAAGGCTAACCTGCCACAATTTTTAAACATTACTCGGCAACGAGAGAAAATGGAGTCTGACGAATTACTTGATTTATTGAGCGAAAAAGGAAAAATTTGAAAAGAGGGCGGTTGCTTTGGTCAGTGACGAGAATAAGAGTAAAACTAAGGTAAAGAGTATTAATCCAAAGTCTGCTTTGAAGTTCGCGATATTAATTCAAATTGCGTATATGATTCCATTCGTATCGGTTGTAAGTTTTGGAGGTCTTTATCTAAGAAGTTTTGATCGAATAGATATTAATCAATTTTCTTTATATCTATCAGTATTTTTTTTGACATCACTTTTGATGAGGTTGTTGCTGGTTAAAAGATCACCTGTTCATAATCCGTATCTAATTTGTGGTTTAGCTGTCGCTGCTTCAATTGCGGGACTCGGTGTATTAACAAGTTTTAGTGGAATCTATAGTGCAATTATTGGTCTCGCAATTCTTGGAGTTCCGCACGGAATAATGTATCCACTCTCACTTTCAATTGTCGCCGAGAATACGCCTAATGAAATGCTTGCCAAATCAAATGCGCAGCTAGCTGCATTCGCAAATCTGGTTCCATTAGTTGTTCCAATTTTGATTGGGATTTCAATAAATGAAGTAAATTATCGTTTTACCTTTATGTTGCTGGCACTTCCCGTGGCATTGTTTGCAGTACTAGCATTTATTTCACTTAGGTTTCAAATTGTAACGTGACCATAAAAGAAATATGATTGTAAAGTGCAAGAAAACGAATTCAATGAATTAAAAGTAATCAGTAAGTTTGCCCCACAGTTGGTTGTGCCAATTGGTGAAGGGTTTGAAAAGACGTTCAATATGGAACTGATTTTTTCCGATCCGCCTAAATTACTTTCTAAAGTGAAACTCGGAATACACTTGTGCCAGCCGTTAGGTATCATCCACGGTGGTGTTTATGCATCGATTGCTGAATCGATGGCTAGTATTGGCACTGCGCGTGAAGTCCTTCCACAGGGCAAAGTAGCTGTCGGTCAGTCAAATGCCACTTATTTTTTACGTCCAGTTAGTTATGACGCCGGTTACATTTATGCATCTGCGATGCCCAAACATATGGGAAAAACAAGCTGGATATGGGATATAGATATCACTGATGAGGAAAAAAGAGTGTGTGCGACTTCACGTGTAACGATAGCTGTTTTAGATCCCGGACGAATTAAACAGAGCAAAAAAGTTGAAAATCATTCAGAGGCCTAATTTTAAATTTAGATAGAAAAATACCCGAAGAGGTTTGGAAATAAGACCTGTTAGAAG
>DAHXLF010000158.1 GCA_027371755.1 Acidimicrobiales bacterium | reverse complement strand
CACGACTTCGCCTATTTTCAAAAAATATACACAAGCTCAACGAAATAGCTGCGCAACAAAATACGCCTGAAAGCAATTGCATAGCATAAAGTGAAGTGCTGCCATTAAATACTAATGACGGTAACCCGACTACGAAATTGTAAATCGGCTCATAGCTTCCGACATATGACGACGAATAACCCAGATAGCCAGCACCCATATCGCTATTATGACATACTGCTTGATTTGGATAAGCCAACTCGCAAACCAGCATTTTATAGGTCGGCGATATAGTCTCGTAATACTTAGGCAATTTGTAAAAATATATGGGAACTGCGCCTACAGCATATCCTTTAGCATTGGTTCGAAAACCCTTAAACTGAAATCTTGCAGCTGCGACAGACTTAATGGTTTGTGCTTGTTCATCGGCGGCGGAATTTAAGGGGTTGGCCAAAATAATGGCTACTAAAACCAAATACAATGAAATAAAAACTAATAAAAATTTAACCGAAAATCGCATCGTATGGCTATCCTCAATAATTATCGGATCATAGACCAAAACCGATAGTCCCAATTAATTACAAATCTTGTAACAGGATGCGACCTAAGTCTGTTCCAATATCCAAAATCAAGATTAACAGAGTCAATTGGGTGGGTAGCGAAACAAATAATTATAGCCAACATTTCTGGAGTCTAGATTGGAACGGCAGTCTATATCTCGGTTAATAACCATCGGCCAAACTGCACTGAAAAAAGAGGCTTAAGATTTATGTAGCCGTTCTTTGTTAAGAAATAAATATGATAATTTCAGAGACCGCAGCACACCGAAAAACGCTATATTTTTGAATACCTAATATTTAGGGTTGCCAACTGTTGCCTAAATAGCGCTTCCTTTATTCTGGCTCGGTATAATCTTTAGGCGCCGACTCAGTCAATTCGGCAAATTTAGCAGCCATTGTTGAATTCCCCTTTGTCAGTTTCTTGATAGTTAAATCGTCTGCTTTGCCATTGGCGAGGCGAAGTTGGTTCTCGGATCCAAGTAGTGCTTCTTTAGTCTTCTGAAGGTGATCAATCGTCTTATCTATTTCGGCGATCGCCGTCTTGAATTTATTTGAAGCTAACTCATAGTTCCGGGCAAATCCACTCTTAAATGTCTCCAACTCATTCTCAAAGTTCGTAATATCAATGTTTTGCTCGCGAACTCTTGCAAGCTCTGACTTGTATGCCAGCGTATTTTTTGCGGCGTTACGCAAGAGCGTTATTATTGGTATAAAGAACTGCGGACGTACGACATACATCTTTGGAAAGCGAAAAGAAACATCGACTATACCACCGTTGTATAGTTCATTGTCTATCTCAAGATGAGAAACGAGGACCGCATATTCGCAGTTCTTCTCCGTGCGATCTTTATCAAGTTCCTTAAAAAAGTCTTCGTTCTTTTTCTTGGTAGCCGTAGTATCGACTTCATTCTTCATCTCAAACATTATCGATATGAATTCTACGCCCGATTCATCAGACTCGCGAAAGATGTAATCGCCTTTGCTTCCCCTTCGAACATCGGTATCCTTTTCGAAGTAAGCATTTGGAAATGCCGTAGCACGCAGCCGATTAAATTCGATCTCGCAATGCTGCTCTAGGGATTCGCCGACCATTTTAGTCGAAAGCCTCACTCTTAAATCTTGAAGACGCCCGATGGTATCATCTCGATCTTTAATTTGCGTTTCATAGTTTTCTTTTAGTGACTTCTCTAAAAGCTCTTTTTCTAACATTGCTTTCTCGACGCCATTTTTGAATTCGTCACGCTCATTCTCGACTGCGACTAAAGCCTCCTTTAAGGCAAGCTGTTGACTAATATGACTTGCTTTAAGTTCAGCCTTTAATCTTTCTATCTCAACATCCTTTTTGGCAATCTTTGTATCGGCCTCTTTGGCGACCTTTACTTCGGCAAGCTTAACCTCCACTTGGTTCTTCTGTGACTCAATTTCAAGACGCTCATGAAGTTCGTTTTCGAATTCGCGATCATGCACTTGTTTCAAAATATCAGCATACCCTGCTTCGTCAATTTTAAAAGCTTTTCCGCAATGCGGACACGTTATATCATTCATTGTCTCCGGCTCCTTTCATTTAGCGACCATCATAATGTTCACCGTATTCATATCTTCGATTAAAGTCAAAAATCTAACGTCGCCCATTAAGGGACTTGAACTCGCCTGTCTCTCTGGCCTTGATAGACTTCCCGATTATCAAAACGAATTCCTTGTTCCCATGTTAAACCTTAATTTAGCTTGAAACGATAATATTTGGGATCATAGGCAATATATGGTTCTAGCCATATAACTTTGAGATACGGAATAAGAAGACTTTCTTGTCTCTCTGAACCTACTCACTTTTATGGACACGGCTTATTCATAAACAGTAGCGTTTTGTTTAGCTAGTTCTTTACTAACGCCTGGATCAACTACTGGTGATTTATTGAATGCATTTATCATCGATTTCT
>DAHXLF010000157.1 GCA_027371755.1 Acidimicrobiales bacterium | reverse complement strand
CAACGTGTCACGGACCTACCGTAACGGACTGGATAGGAGTAGCTTTGGGGGCAGTATCTACTGGATTAGCGACAGCTGGAATGGCCGCCATAGCAGTTGAAGATACTCCTTTGGCCGAAATTTTTGGGGGAGCAAGTGTTATTACTGGAGCGGCGGCTACCAGCATAGATATTTCGAGTTGCAAAAATGGCATTTGGCAGGCATGTGTTGGTGCTGGACTTGGTATGGTTGGTGCCATTGCAGGTGGAGCTGATTTGCTGGGTGGCAAATTTGCTCCAGTCGGTAATTTCCTAGTCGACAGCGGGATTGAGAAATATTTGCCTTCCATAGCTTTAGGAGCCAGCGGTGCTGGTGCCCTGTGGGATGGCGGAAATGCAGTAATTGGATCCCTAAACTGTTAGCAAATTATAATAATGATACAAGAATTTAACGAACCGGATCTGTCTTCAATGGTCATCCCTGAACCCGACCTGTCAGTATTAACGTCATTTGAGCGCTCAATATTTGGCAGTTATATCAGACGGCATTACTATGATTACGCTGTGAAACATAAAGATCAAATGAAGAGAAATCTATACTATAACGGGATGAAACATACATTACTAACCTATGTGGATGAAGTTTTCAGCTTAATACTTACATCAATGTTGTTTTTATTTATCCTAATGTCGTTTCTATTTTTTGCTTTCGGATTTATTCAGGCTACTTCACACATAATTGGAGATATGGTGTCGTATTTCTTTAAGCCTCTTTGTTGGGTGATGGCAGGTTATGTAGCTCTAATTACACCTTTTAAGGTATCTCTGATACGCAACATGCAAAATTATCGCGATGTAAATGGTATTCCGCGCGATAAGAGAACTAAGGCAGAAAGACGTAAGACACCAGATCGTTATTGTTAAGTAATTGATTATATAAAATATATGATACAGCAATTTGATGAACCAGATCTAACTTTAAGGGCAATACCTGAGCCCGACTTATCATTGTTAACGATGTTCGAGAGAGTAATCTTTGGAAATTATATTCGACGGAAATATAAATCTGAAGCTGCAAAATATGGGAAAGAGATGAAAAAGGACATCTTCTACAATGGTTTAAAATACAAATTAAGAGCTTGTGAGTTTCCTGCAATAACAAGGCTGATGTTCTTTTTTTGGATATATATGTTTTTTTCTCCGTTTATTGGGGATATGTTATCTATACATTCAGCGATTTTTAGGTATGTTGTAGTGGGAACTGGTTTGTTTTTGAATGCATTATTTGTGATCTTCGTTATATTTCCGTGGAGCCGAACTCAGCGGAGATTACTGAGCAATCACAGAGATGCAAATGGTATCCCGCGCGATAAGAGAACTTGGACAGAAAAGGCAAATACTCCTGGCCGATATTGCTAAACAGTTATTGTCGACAGTTTGAGTACCGATTTAGAATGTCATTAGCCTAAGTTTCGGATCATACATGTGCGTCCAGCAAGCTTGCACATGATAGCAAAGGAGCAATCATGGCATAAAAGAAATTAAGTTAAAGACTTGAAGATACCATCGGAAAGGCAACTTCAAGTCTTTAATATTCTTCGATTTGGGTAGTCAAGTTCTGAGGGCAGTAAACATTGAATAGTTAAATTAGCCAATATTACTAATGTCGAATTAATTAAGTTTTAACTCCGTAATCAACTCCACTACATCCTTGTGATAGCCATACATCCCAACGTCAAAAGTAACTAATTTGCCGCATTTTGACCTTGCCAAATTAGCTAAGTAGAAGTCTGCAACTTGTCTATGGCCACTAATCGGTTTGAGGTCAAATTCAGTAAATTCAATTTCATCTTTCCAAAATTCATGTCTTGGGTTAGAACAGATGCTTGTGAGCACATCACTTGCTATAGCAGATTCTTGACCCTCTCTAATTAAGAACCTGATCAGACTTCCCTGGGTGATAGGGCAAGTTGCAAACTTTTCATGACTATTTTTAAACCAATTTTCAGCACCCTGATGATGTACATGGTCTTCAACTATTAGGGCAATCAAAACATTTGAATCCAATAAAACTGCCATTCTAGTCGTCTTCCAGGGACCGGATATCTTCGACTGTAATAATTTTATTGAGTCGAATTTGAGGAAGACCAGTTTCGGTGCTAATTGGGAACTCCTTAAGGGTTCTTGGTGTCCCAATAGCATTTCTCAATAATTCCGCTATCGTTTGGCTAAATGATTTAGAAGTGTCTTTTGCTAAAGACTTGGCAACATAGTAGAGGTCGTCGGGAATATTAATGGTAGTGCGCATATAAACATCATAGCATATTAATGTATATGCATTATAATCTTAGTCTGAAGTTATGTATTATTCAATCAATATTAATCCTTGCATTGTAAAATATCACCTTCCCAAGCCGAGAACGCGAGTTCGATTCTCGTCGCCCGCTCGCATTGTTATACCAGTTCAGAGGATGTAAAGATTTCTAAGTGGCACTTCTTAAACCTCAAAACATGCCCCACAGACCACAAATAGACCACATTC
>DAHXLF010000156.1 GCA_027371755.1 Acidimicrobiales bacterium | reverse complement strand
AGTTATTTACATTATCAGGCACTATAAAAGTTTTTGTCAACTACAACCAGCACTGCACTGACCACTACAACCAGTATTCCTCCAGCACCAGCACCTAATCAACTTAGCGTTGGTTGTGTTAGCACGCAAATTTTAAATGATTGGTTCCCAGGTTCTTTGAATTTTTCTTTTACAAAAACTTTTATAGTGCCTGATAATGTAAATAACTTTCAGCAAACCAATTCTATATTTGGATGCTATTTGAACAAAAATACAGTTGTAATACATGCAGGGGCGATGTGGTCTGGTCATGCTGACAACGGAACCGAGACACAAGGAGTCTATATCATATTGGATTGGTGGGCTGAACTTTCTATGTCGACTATATTTATTCCCGTACCCAACCCTGTCGATACCAATCCTTTGGAGATAGTATCAGTAAATCCGGTAGGAGATGTGTTGACTTTAGAGTCTACACTACCTGACACGGGGGTCACGGGGGCCATGCCGGATCCTAATCCAAATATAAGTTACTATTTCAGCGTACCACTTGGGAAGTTTATTTCGTAATTCCTGTGTTTTCTAAACTAAAGTTAATTATTATTTCGTTACTTTTTGTCGGCATATTGACTGCTTGTCAACAAGCACCAGGATTGCATAGTCCAGATACAAGTCCATCTGTTCCACCGCCACCAACATCACTGAGGGAAATTCACTTAATACTTGACAACTATGCAACTCACAAACATCCAAATGTTAAAGACTGGTTAGATTAACATCCCCGATTTCATCTCCATTTTACGCCAACTTCAAGTTCGTGGTTAAATCTTGTTGAGCGGTGGTTTAGAGATATTACAGATAAGGCAATCAGACGAGGAGTATTTAAATCAGTTCCTGATCTTATAGAGGCAAATGAAAAGTACCTAAATGCAAATAACAAGAATCCAAAACCATTTGTATGGACTCAGAGTGCAGAGGCAATATTGGAGAAAGTTAAGAGGGGTAGAGTGGCACTAAATCAACTAGCTATTTAACCATGGGACACTACACTAGTTCGGCATTGTGCGAACGTAGATATTGTACATCCAAGGCCTAATTTGTTTAAAGCATTGCGCGCCAGCAAAAGAATTAAAAAAGCTCCAAGAGTTCCGGTTATGTTTATCGATAATTTTAAGTGAACTGTCGGCCGCAAACGTTTAATCCGCAACAAATGTGAGGCAAGGTCGAGTTACCTGGATACGCCAATATTTGTATAAATAAACATTAGTTCAGAGGATAACTTTGTTAGTGTTGTCATATGGAAATGTTTAATTATGTACCCCATCCGCACATCGAATTTCGTAAGCAGGAAGCTCCGCCTACGGTTGACAACGAACGGATTGGAGTTAACGGAAAAATCGGCGCCTTTATTACTAAAATCGTAGGAACCATGTGGGCGGGTTACCTGTTTTTTTTAATCACTTTAGTCTCTTTGCCTGCTGCAATCGCCAGCCGGAGCGCCATAGTAATAATCAGCTGGATCGCTCAAACGTTTTTGCAGTTGGTTTTGCTGCCGATAATTATTGTAGGACAAAACATTCAAGGGAAAGCTGCCGACAAACGAGCTTTGTTAACCTATAAAGACGCTGAATCGATATTAAGTGAATGCCAGCAACTGCAGGAACACTTAAAGTCTCAAGACGAGATATTGCTTAAAATTATAACCGACTCTAGAGCCATTGAGGCGGATTTAAAGAGCAAACGCGAAAATGAGACATGACGTCATAATTATTGTTGATAGAAGTTGGATCAAATAATCGTACAGACATGTGATATTTGATTTGCTTAACGATATTGAAATTTCACCAAACTTATATTGCAAAGTATACGTCTGCCTGTATTTGGGGAATCCGAAAGAAAGCGTAGGCCCTTTTTATAGAATCTTTGCTTTGAGGGTATCTTTTAAGACCATAGCCACATCTGTCTTGTTGAAATTGGGTATTTTGAGTCATCTGTTGCATATCCCGGTGAAAATCAGTTGGTGGAAACTATTTAAATCCAATCACCCACTCTGGTCGGGATTGGGTGATTGCAAGAAGTAAAGCCATTTATTGCCCTGAATTCGACCCTAGGAATTGACCTGTGGCCAAGTATCAAATTACACGTATTAAATTATTGTGACTTGCCGTATTAATTTGATTTTTTTTAAAATACTGAATTAGTATTAATTTGTAAGCCACATTTAAACATTCAGTAAGAGGTCTAGCCATGGTTGTGTCAGGAAAAACCAAAGATGGGGTCAAATTTGTTATCGTCGGAGCTGGAATGGCGGGTATACTCGCTGCCATTAAGTTAAAAGATGGCGGGTTTAATAATATCGAGATATTTGAAAAAGCCGATGATGTGGGAGGTACGTGGCGGGAAAATAGATATCCCGGAGTCGCATGTGATGTACCTTCATATCTATACAGTTACTCATTCGAACAAAAACCGGATTGGAGTCACATCTTTTCACGCAATTCGGTATCGGGAACATTAAATTCTAAGTTAAACAAACAGCTTTCTTGAAGCATTTTAGCCTCCGT
>DAHXLF010000155.1 GCA_027371755.1 Acidimicrobiales bacterium | reverse complement strand
TGGCATATCACGTAGGGGTACTCAGAGCTTTGGAGACTTTTGGCTTTGCTCCCAACGACTGTGATCTTATAATCGGTACCTCTGCAGGTGCTGTTATAGGCGGATATTTGCGTAAGGATTACACTGTAAATGATCTTTATAGTATGGCAGTGTCAGGTAACGGTAAAAATATGCCCAAAGTATTAAATCGGGCCGGAAAAAATCCGGTAGATTCCTTGCCAAGATTGGTGGGATCTTTATTTGTGGCATCCCAGAGTTTGCTTAAACTGAATGCTGATAAATATGCCAATGCGCTGTTGGAAAAACTTCCGGCCGGAGCATTTTGGTTGGGGGATGGAAAAGTTAAGCTCGAGCTAGATTTGGGTCAGGCATGGCCTAAAAATAAGTTTTGGGCAGTCAGCCAAGATTTTGCCAATGGTAAACGTTTCGTATTCGGTCATGACAATGAGAAACAAGTAAGTATCTGTGACGGAATAAGTGCGTCGATCGCAATTCCGGGCATCTATCCTCCTTATTTGTATAACGGAAGATATTACGTGGACGGAGGGGCATACTCCACTTCTAATTTAGATTTAGCGGTAACCAGCGGATACACTTCCATAGTTGCAATTGTACCGATGGCCTTTGATCCATTGCGTGCTCCAAATGCCACACAACGACTCTTTCGATCGTTTGCGGTTAGACCACTGAGCAAAGAATTGCATCTTGCAAAGAGCAATGCCATTAAGGTAACATTGTTTAGGCCCTCCAGTGCAATTTGTGAATTGCAAGGAATTAACCTAATGAAATCAGATAACTTGGCGACGGTTGAGTCTGCTGCATTTGATGAGACGATTATGATGGTAAATTCGGGTCGCATATCTAATGTCTTTGCGGCCTAATATCGGATAACATTTACAAAGGTTCAGCGGTAGCCTGGTGTAAAATCTTAGATAACAATAGATAAAAGCCGTTTGATTTCTAGGCATCGACGGAAGCTAGAGGGATTGGCTATATTTTAATATCTTGGGCTGTATTGAATGAAGATAACTGGATTGACTAAGTTGGGGATGGTAATAGGGTCGCCTATTAAGGGTTCTCTGTCTCCGATTATTCATAACGCAGCCATTGGGTCGTTGGGCTTAGATGCCGTTTTTGTTCCTTATGAGCTTAAAGAAGATCACTTTAAGCAATTCCTGAGCAGTGTTTGCGATGTAAATTTGTTTGGAATTTCCGTGACCATGCCTTTAAAAACAGTTGCCGCTCAAAGTCTGAATCTTACGGATACGGCCAAACAACTTAATGCGGTAAATACAATTTATAGTAGCGAAGGTGAGCTAATAGGCGATAATACCGACGGCAAAGGATTTATAGAATCCTTAAAATTTAAATTTGATGTCAAACTTAACGATAAATCCGTATTCATCTACGGAGCTGGTGGCGCCGCTCGAGCAATTGTATATTCGTTGGTTAAAGAGGGATGCAGAAGTATCTATATTTGCAATCGTTCCGAAGATAAAGTAGCTGATTTAATTACACTGAGCGATAACGTTGCCGCGGCCGCCCGATTAAATGACGCATCGAGTTGCGATATTGTTGTTAACTGTACATCTGTGGGAATGAAAAATACGTCGGCCCAGGATATCGACCCGTTTAAAGATGTGGATTTCAGGGATCATCAAATTGTCTATGACATTGTTACGTCTCCCATTAAAACTGCTTTATTGAAACATGCGATAAGCCAGGGAGCTCAGATTGGCGAGGGGTATAACATGTTGGTGTTTCAAGGTGTTTTGGCGTTCACAAAATTTAGCGGAATCGAAGCTCCTGTGTCCGTAATGCTGCAGGCGGTTGCGGATTGGCTAAAGTCCCAAGCTTAACTGCAAGTTTTGTCATACAATTAGAGAATTTTGCATCGACTTCTTCTTTGGTGATTATTTGAACCTATTAGTAACTGTTGTCGAAATTTTAGGATAAATGGACGCCGAGGAATCCTCTATGCCGCAGACAATTAGATTTATATTGTAATCAAACCACCGAAAAAAACTAAATTCACGTAAGTATTTGAGTATTTACAAATAACAGCAATTTATTGAAACTGCTTAAATTGGTTAATTTAAAAATCGTGAGTTAATTTACGTGTTTTATTCCCCAATTTTCTAATGTCCCCGTTTGCAATGTACCAGGTAATCCCTTCTTCATCAAGAAGAACCGTAGATCGGAAACTCACCGAAGTAACGGTTCCCGTAACATCCAAAACGGTAATTACATCGCCAATAATAATTTGATTTTCCATCAGTAACAAAAACCCGGAAAGATAATCTTTGACTAAATTTTGAGCCCCAAATGCGAGTGCGGCTCCTACAACCGTAGCCCCTGTTAAAATCGGTGTTAAATCCAGTCCAATTACACCCAGCGCTGTGATTATGGCTATGGACCAGATGAATATGTCAATTATATGTCTGACCGCAAGCGTTAAGGTTGCCACCCGTTTGGCAAGATCTTTTTGAGCTGCTTCGCTGTCTATGTGCCTGGACAGTATTGTTTTAACAATAAGCGTTAAACGGGTCGATATCCTGGGCCGACGTATTTTTCATTCCCACAGATGTACAGTTAACAACAATATCGCA
>DAHXLF010000154.1 GCA_027371755.1 Acidimicrobiales bacterium | reverse complement strand
TGACTGTTTGTATAGTCGAGGCCAAGAATTTTCTCTTTAGTCGATGTGGATAGTGACTTGAGCCTCGCTGCAACAATATAGGTGATTCCCTTTTCTTCTAGCTTGGCCAGGTTCTTATTTGAAAGCATTCCTGCATCGGCAACTACGGTAATTTGTGAACCACAAGCGGCCTTTTGACTTTGTTCGACTCCATCTATGAATGTGTCGCCTTCAAAAGTATTACCTTCATAAAGTTTGTAGGTTAGAGGCATTCCCAATTCATTGACAGCCAGGCCTAATACAATTTGAGGTAAATCATTTCTGTGATCTTTTGAATAACTGAATTTTCTCAGACATTCGTTTTGGTCTTCTGTATCAGTTTCGAAATACAAAGTAGTTACGTCATAGAGGACATAGCCAACAGACGACGGATAGTTTCTAACTACATAAGATTGGACTAAAGAGACGATTTGGTCTCCTCTGGCCGCCAGCGTGTCTAAGTATCGATACGTTGTATCTTCTTTCCTCTGCAACTCAGCGCTCAAAGCCTTTACCTTGGCCAGTTCGCTCATCTGGACTCTGGCTCGTTCTGCTTGGTCTCTTCGCAGACTTTCCTCCAGTTGTCGAGGTCCTCTCTAATAATCCTAAATTCCCGGAGTTTTGGGCACTAGGTTTTCTAAGTGTTGGATTTCTAAATGTTCTAGTATCTCTCTTTGCTGTTTAGTCCTTTCGGATACAAGAAAATGATCGTTATATATTTTGCATTTTAAATTTCGCATTATCGAAAGAGTTTCTTCCAACCTATATTTATTCCCCAAAGCGGTATTTAACAGTACGTAAATACTCAAGGCGATAAAGTTAATCAGTAAATATCCGCGCAAAGTTGATTCACTATGAATCCTTAGGGGAAGTATCTCAATATCGTCTTTTGCTATTCCAAAGAGTTCTTCTACTTTTTGCCTTTTGTAATAAAGGGGGACTACCTGGGTCGTTTCAATTGTACCTGATGAAATTAATATGAATATTCCTTTGGAAAGTAAGGCATTGTCGGTATTGTCGTCAATAAGGTCGTCTTCTAATAAATTGCTCAGTAATTTACTTGTTTCCCTTTGTTTTCTTATCGGATCTAAAATGACGTAAGCGTTGAGATGCATATCGTCAATCTCAACTTCTCTTGATGTTTGACGAATAAGATTCTGTTGTTATATTTGGTTGCATTTTGAGCCTTCTCAATTGTGGGAGCAACTTCAGTTATTAACTGTTTAAATATCTTTCTTGATGAAGGCAGTCTTGTTAGAAAGGCTAAATCGGCTTCATTGAGCTTGGTAATGTTTTCTGATGAATAAAATCCGGCATCTAAAAGGGCAAATGAGCTTTTGACACCGAAGAATTTAAGTTCTTGTAGTGTATTGGTTACCAAGGATACATCTGGGATAGATCCTGGCAGGTATCTGAAATACAGAGGGTGACCAAACTCTTTGGTTGTTACAAACAAGAACTTAATGGACATTTCAATATTATTGTCGGTGTGGCTCCACATACTAAATGGTGTATTGATGTGATTAGGCAGTGCTGTTGAATCGATAATCAATCCGTTTTCTTTGTCGGTGACGGTTTTAATGTATTGGGTAAAAAACTCACGCATGACATTTTCTGCTCCAATAGTTTTCAAAATCTCACTAATTCTTTGTGATTTGATTCTCAAATCGGGAAACACCTGATTAATGTAGTTGCCCTTATAAAAGTTATATGCATGGCTCATTGCCCCAGGGCTGCATAACTTGTAGTAACTCAATGCCAGTATCTCATTGGCAAAGTTGCCAAACGAATACCGGATTACCTGATACAGTGGTGACTTTTTAAGGGTTTGGTCAATAATAAAGGTGTCACCGAAATCCAGTATTAATTCTTTGCCTCTACTGTCTTTTCTAGGGTTCTTGTAGATACCTTTATCTTTATCAACAACAATTCCCAAATAAGTTGTCTTTTGTCGACTTTTCTTTAATGTTGAATCCCAATATGCCTGTACTGAATAGGCATATTCGTTATTCCCAATTTTTCTGTATCTTATGAATGCCATAATGTGTATACACACTATATCCTAAGTAGCCTAATCATGGTGGATTTACGCATAATAGCCATTTAATAAGCCGATTTAGCCTGCAAGTAATTACATAGTGCCCAAAAGCACGGGAATTTAGGAAAATCCGGAAAAAATGGGGCACCCGCGTTTTTCCTAAAACGCCCTGCGCTATCCGATCCGTTAGCACGGTATCGCTCATAAAGTATTTTTACAGTTTCGGCTAGCGCGATTACGACTTTTTACACACATAAACAATGCTGCAACGAGACGAACAGGCGACCGCTTAATCCCATGGTCGCCTGTTTAAAAATCTACCTATGAAATGTCAAAGCGGTCCAGCATCATGACTTTTGCCCATGCCGCAACAAAGTCCCTGATGAGCTTTTCCTCTCCGTCACTCGAAGCATAGACTTCGGCTATGGCTCGCAATTGAGAATTTGAGCCAAAAACCAAGTCAACAGCGGTGGCGCTCCAACGCAACTCACCGGTGTGTCTGTCGCGACCTTCATAGACACCGGCCTCTGAGTCAGACGAAGACCACTCCGTAGCCATATCTAACAAGTTAACAAAGAAATCGTTGGTCAATACGCCCGACCTGTGGGTAAAGACACCGTGCTTTTGTCCTCCGACATTGACACCGAGCACCCTCATCCCTCCGACCAGTGCCGTCATCTCGGGAGCGCTAAGCGTCAACAAAGAAGCTTTTTCGACAAGCAGATGCTCCAAGGGATGGGCTATGCCTGATTTTGCATAATTTCTGAAGCCGTCGGTTACTGGCTCTAAAACGGCAAAAGACTCGGCATCGGTTTGTTCAGCCGCAGCATCAGTGCGTCCGGGCGTAAAGGGAACTTCTATATCAATACCAGCCGCAGTTGCGGCCTGTTCTACTCCGACGCATCCTGCCAACACAATCAGATCA
>DAHXLF010000153.1 GCA_027371755.1 Acidimicrobiales bacterium | reverse complement strand
GATGATATAATCCAATGGTTCAAGAGTAGATGAACCCACATATGAGGCCGCCATGCAAAATAGATTACTCGGGCAACTTAATTGATATATGTCTTGTACGTTTGCCGGCGGGCTTAAGAGAGTCCAAGAAACTCCATAATTAGTAGTACCAAAAAATTCGAAAACTGAGTTTGACGAACCATTGCCCAGCGCATAGCAAGTCGACCCCGAACAAGAAATACTGAACATATCCAGATATGTACCTGAAGGCAGAGTCGACGCAGTCCAAGTTTGACCACTGTTACTTGAATAGTAAGAGATAGCTGCATTGGACGGTCCCACTCCAGCTACTACACAATCAACAGTCGCATCACAACTTATCGTGTAAAAGACAGAATTTGACAAATTCAAATTAGATAAAGTCCAACTGGAACCCCCGTTTGTTGAGTAGTATACCTGTCCGTTACCGGAAACGACACAATCAGAAGTTGAATTACAACTTACCGAATTGAGCTGAGTCGACCCGGACGGAAGTGTTCCCAAAAGCCAACTTTGGCCACCGTTATTAGAAACTAACACCTCGCCCCCGGATTGTCCGTTTACATATCCAGCCCCAACGCATTGACTCGAACTTACACAATCTACTCCAAATATAATTGCAGAATTTGGCAAAGAACCGGTATTCCATGTTGTACCTCCGTCAGTTGTATAAATTTCCATACTAGCGATAGAGGAGGTCGCACCAAAGATTACGCAGTCGGTAGTATTTGCACAACTAACAGAAAATACTTGATTCAACGCCGGTGGCGTCGTACTCTCATTCCAGGTTTTGCCGCCATCAGTAGTTATTAAAATTGTAGCGCTAGGGTTGCTTTGGCCCACCATTATGCACCAAAGAACGGTGACGCAGTGAATATCCGTAAATCCATTTGAAGTAGGTGACGTTGAAGCTACGATTTGCGAAATACCGGAACCTGAAATAGACACATCTAAAATCTCATTCGCATAATTAGCATTGACATTATCTACGGAAACCAAACAACTCGATGAGCTGTAGCAATACAAACCTGGCATTATCTCAAAACTTGATAACAGATACCTGATCGACCACGAAACTCCCGAGTTAGTTGAATAGGAAATAACATAGCCGTTTCCCTCACCGGTAACACAAAATCCCCCATTGCACGAAACAGCAGTAAGGGAAGCTGTTGGTCCCACGTTTTCGGGGGTCCAGCTTGTTTGATTAGCCGAATACAAAATCACACCACCATTACTACTGTCATTGCCAGCGGCCACACATGTAGACCCGGTACAAGAAACACTATTTATAATTGTTACCGTTTGCGGACTAACGAAAGTGTCAGCGGGAATTACATCTGAGGTCCAATTCGTTCCCTGATTAGAAGTACTAAGAATAATTGCACCTGATGAAGTCGGATTCGTTCCACCTGCAACGCAAGTAGTTATAGACAAACATGATATGCTATACAGGCTACCGACTCCTGCTGGCAATACAGATTGCAACCAAGTAGCCCCACTATTGTCACTTTGATATATTGCGTCATAGGAAGTCGCGTAACATATTGTAGAACTCGGGCAAGATACTGAAAATATCGTATTCGAACTTGACAGGCCCGATCCGATACTCCAACTACTACCTCCGTTTGTTGTAAAAATGTCAAAACCCTGCCCATTCACACCTAACGGACTGCCAACTGCTACACAAACAGAAGCGGTAGCACAAGAAATTGACTTAAACGGACCTGCACCCGGTGGAATATTTAATGCATTCCAACTTGACCCGCTATTTTGGGATTCAAAGATAACGCCGCTTTGATACGACTGACCGGCAATATTGACCTGCCCTGCAGCCATGCACATACTGGAAACACAGGAAAATGAATTCATTGGTGACGGCGTGGCACCAAATTGAACACCCTGACTCCAAGTACCATTCAACGTCGCCGCCTGAGCTGGTCGAATGTTATTAAAAGTTGCTATGGTCGTCATAAAAATTATTAGTGGCAAAATTAACAACAGAGACAGCAACAATTCCATATGATTATGCATCCTACTTTTCAGAAATTGAAAAATATCTTTGGTATTGACAACCGTCGATGACTTACCATCAACTTCTGAACTCATTATTCTCAGAGAATCCACCATAATAATCTCTTAATCCTCCACTACTAAGCCAATTTGTATTAAGTAATTCTTAATACAAACATAATTATAGCCTTAATTTACAATATAATGATATTGAAGACGGATATTATGGCGCGACAGACGCTGACTAACGCCCAAAACGGGATAAATTTTTGACTAAGACTATCAAAATATCTATCAAATCACCCCAGTACTATCAAATCACCCAGTACTATCAAATCAACCCAGTACTTGCCATTTAAAACTTGTCGCTTGAGAGACTATTGGATCGACGGACTCAATATAATGATATCGCGATTTAAGAATCCAAAGACTTACGAAACCTTACACGTGACTTTTTTACAGGTAACCCGTTCGCAGTATATTCATCCGACCAACATCTAAAAACGTAGATTTGCCACGAAGTGTGCTACTTCGTGGCAAATCTACGTTCAAAAAATCTGCTAAATGAATAACTATTCTTCTTCGCCGGACACGGTCGGACCTTCGGAATGCAAATACTCCGCCCAGGCTGCCTGAGCTTCAGTCTCGGGAGTAAATCCAGTATCTGCTATTGAAAATCCGCCAATATAGTTCCCTTCACTATCGTAAGCATGCTCGCCGAAAGCTTCCTGGTACTCCGGCGCAACGTCGCCACCGTCTGCAGCCTGCTTGACTGATAGACTAATTCGTCGCCTAGATAAATCGATTTCAATAATTTTGACCCAAAGCTCTTCACCCAGCTGCACAACCTGATTAGCATTTTCCACGTGATGAGCAGCGATTTCCGAAATGTGAGCAAGACCTTCTATCCCGTCTCCAACCTGAATAAATACACCAAACTGCACAATCTTAGTAATTCTACCGTAGACCAACTCCCCTGTTTTATGAGCATCTGCAAACTCTTTCCAAGGATCTTTTTGAGTA
>DAHXLF010000152.1 GCA_027371755.1 Acidimicrobiales bacterium | reverse complement strand
TGCGACATCATTCCCGACACAGGGGGAATGTTATTTTGGCTCATTTCCTTTGTGAAGCCTATTTTAAAACCAGTTAATTCGGAATAATTTATTGCAAGTAAATATTCTTGTCGTTATATTAGAGACAAATCAAACATATAAGTCAAAATCACTACCCTTAGAATTGCCAAAAAATCCAATATTAAGGGTTTTTGTTGATCTTGGGCATCTCGAAAAACAAACTTTTAAAATGCAATCGAATATCCATACAGTTGAAACCTGCGTGAGGATTTATTAAACTCTATAGGAATGCCTTTGAACAATAATATAGTGGTGGCTTCGAACCGCGGTCCGGCTCTAGGCGACAGCTCCAAATATGCTTCGGGTGGGTTGGTTCAGGCACTTCTGCCAAGCTTAACAGAGATTGTGCAAAAGGAAGCATACCGAAACCAAAGATTTGAAGTTACTTGGTACACCTGCAATATCTCCGAGGATCCGAAAATGTCATTTCACGAAAACGAAATGTTCGGAATTAAGCTTAATCAAATTGAAGTAACCGAAAAACTTTACGAAGATGCTTACGGCTTCATTGCCAATAGGTTTTTATGGTTTCTGCATCACGGCCTTTTCAAATCCTATCCCGAAATAGCCTTCGACGACAAATTCTATACGGCATGGAACAACTACAGAGCCTTCAACGAACTTTTTGCTAGATCTATTAGCGAAACCGCTGCCAAAAACTCGTTAGTCTTGATCCAAGACTATCATCTGAGCTTAGTTCCCAAAATTCTTAAACATTTTAGAAGCGACCTTAAAATCACCCATTTTTCTCACATACCGTTTGCATCCATGAACGACTTAAAAAATGTCCCTAAAGACATTATCTTTGAGCTTTTGACAGGACTTAACCCCGAAAACACGGCTGCTGGATTTCATACTCCGGTATGGGAGGATAGATTTAAAACGGCCTACAAACATTACGTGCAAAAAATTCCAAACACTTTTTCTTTATCCCTAGGTGTAGATGCCATAGGTCTTACGTCACTCAAAGAGTCTGACACTTTCAAAGAATATCAAGACCAGATTAAGGCGAACGAAAAGGCACTTATAGTGCGGTCAGACAGATTGGAACCGTCGAAAAACATTCTAAACGGTTTTTTGGCCTTTGAACAATTTTTGATCGAGCATATTGAATATTTAAACAAAGTTCAATTTAAGGCATTTATATACCCATCGAGAACAACTATCTACGAATACAAAGTTCTAAGCGAAGAAGTTCAAAAAACAGTCAAAGAAATTAATAACAGATTTAAAGATGCGGATTTTGATCCAATCGAGCTCATTATTCAAAACGACAGAGAAGTCTCGCTGGCGGCACTGTCGGTGGCTGACATTATTATTGTAAATTCAGTTGCCGACGGTATGAATTTGGTGGTTAAAGAAGCAATTGTGCTGAATAACAATAACTGCTCAATCATTCTGTCAGTAAATACCGGTGCGTACTATCAATTTCAAGATTTAGTGATTGGAATTGACCCTATGGATTTAAACGATACAGCAAATGCATTCTGTGTGGCTATTAACCAAGACCCGGCAACAAAGTCAGCCAACTTGACTAAATTAAAACAAATGTGTAACTCCGACACTGCTGAAACATGGTTTGAAGCATTAGTTGAAATTACCGCAAAACAATAGTTTAAGAAATTACCCAAGTTACTTGATTTTAAAATAAACTCGATTGACTATTTGACGATATTATTTGTTGACTTTATGCGCCTAGTCCTCTCAAAAATGTTACCGCTTGTTTTGTACCTTCAAGTAATAAGTCGACGGTTTCAACAACTTCATTAGGAGTATCCAAAGATTTGACTCCAACGGCACACGTGGTGCCGTTACTATTTGCCTTAAGTACTTTAAAAGCTTGTATATCACCCAAGTCGTCACCTAAATAGTATCCTCCCTGATGAGTTTTTAGCAAATCTCTTATAACATCACCTTTATTTCTAAAAGTTTTTGGAACAATTTCTATGCTTTTTTTCCCTTCCAAGCATTCAAAATCCGTATATTTTAATAAAATTGTGTCACTTATCGCTTTAACATTATTGAATTGACTTTCATCGTTACGATAGTGCAGAGTAACCGAAATAAATTTATATTCCACATATACCGAAGCCGGCAACAGATGTTTAAATTCGTCAGCCATTGAGGCGACCAAATTCAATACATCTTTATCATATGAAAACTCTTCATTCCCGTAAAATCCGTATATTTTTAGCTTTTTCGCGTTCAGCTCGTTTTTTTGACCACACCAATCGATCTGTGACTTAATAAAATCTGACGACCGACCCGATAAAATTCCAACCGTCTTGTATCGATCCACAAGAGTTAGAAGAGCCTCTATTGCCCCGTCTTCGAAAACCGCACTCCGCGGGTCTGAAACAATAGGTGACAGCGTACCGTCAAAATCTGACACTACAAAAGCTTGATTGGGCTCGACCTTTATATTACGAGGTTGTTGCAATTTAATATAATGCTACGTAGTTGTAGGAGTCATTTTGGAAATCAGATTCGGACCTACCACGACCAACACTTGAGCCGTTCCCAAAGACGTAACTGGTAACGCACCCGTTGGCATAGGAGCTACCGAACTATTCGGTAATCCCAAATCACCCGCAACTGAATTTGCTGCCTGCTGCTGACCCTGAATATAGTAAATCGTAGAGCTTCCAGCCGGAATTGCATCGGCTGGAGGCAAAGTTGTAGCTCCGTCATTTTTAAGAATGTTCAAAAAAAAAGTCTCCGCAGTTGAACTAGAAGTCCCGTTTGCAACCATAACCGTAATTCCGTTTAAAGGTTGGTTTGAAGATCCAGTGACGGAACTAGAAGAAGATCCTGTTGAATTTGATCCGGTGTTGCTTTGTATCGAAGACTGTTGCGATGAGCTTAAAGTTCCTTGAGGTTGATTGTACTTTGCGGACAATAAGGCGATAGCCAGCAGCAAAAAAATGATAAATATAAACGCTCGACGACCCGAAAAAGCCGTCATCGATGAAAACCTTCTGTCAGGAATATTAAAGTTGCGATCTTCAGTCAGTTTAAAACCTCTTTATATTAGCGTATTAACAAATTTTTTACCCTATTACAAGAATTATACTATTTTGACTCAATTTCAAGTATTTAGCCCAGATAATCTA
>DAHXLF010000151.1 GCA_027371755.1 Acidimicrobiales bacterium | reverse complement strand
CAACTGAATCCTCCAGATCCAAAAAGGTCATATCTGCTGATATCGTTGGACCCTTTTGCAAAAATCGTTCCGACGAACCTGGAACTGACAAACAACTTCTTCTTGGTAAATCTCTTGATCTTTTTGACATAATAATAGCTTATAACGAATTCAAAAAGCAGTTTGCCAATTTTATTACAGAACTTAAATGAAGATTTCGATCGGCAATCACATTCTCGCTTCATCGTCTAGCTACTTAAAGCCCGAAATCAATAAATATCGTGGAGCCAATATCGACTTTCACTGAGATTCAATCTATATATTTTTATTAAAAAAATCAAGAGTACGGCTCCAGGACAATTCGGCTGCATCCTTATTGTAGACTTCCGGTCTAACGTCATTAAAAAATGCATGATCCGCGTCCGGATAAATAATCAACTCATTATCTACACCCAGTTCATTTAACTCTTTTTCAAACTCTCTAACCGCTATCGGAGAGAAAAATCCGTCTTTTTCGGCATAATGACCCAAAACCTTGGCACTCAATTTTGAATAATCAGGTTTGGCATCTTCCCACGGTACAATACCGTAAAAAGGAACTACAGCCCTAACAACATCCGGTCGCTCGCAAGCCAGGACTAAAGCGAGTCCACCACCCATACAGAATCCCGTTACACCGACTGAATTGGAACCTGTCCTTTTAAGAAGCTCATCTACGGCGGCCGACATCACCTTGGCGGCATCTTTCATTTGAAGAGCCATCATTTCTTTAGCAGCTTCGTCCGGTTCCTTGGTGATTTTGCCGTTATACAAGTCGGGAGCTAGTGCGTTAAAACCGGCTGCAGCAAATCTATCGCACACATCTTTAATGTGGTCCACTAAACCCCACCATTCCTGAATAACTATGACACTTTTGGCTTCATTTTTTTCGGTTTGGGCAAAATATCCTGAAGCATCGGATCCATTTGACTGAAAATTGATAATTTCTCCCATAATATTTTTTCTCTCCTTTATCCTTAATTACCAAATCTTTACTTAGCCTGTTTTACTAACCCATTTAATTGTTAATTAACCCAGCGGTTTACTAATTTACGGTATTAATTCTGTAAACCTGTACTTCAATTTACTTCACTTCTTAAATATTACTTTGAATTTTGTTGAATTTAACAGTTTTAATGCAAACTTAAATCAGTACTTTCCGGCCAATTTAGAATGATCCCAGGATATAATCTTGTCAACTTGCAACCTAATACACACTCGCTTATTTGACATAGTTTCTACAGATTGCCTTCCGTTTTCGTCAAGTTCTCCGAAATATCTGGCATAGATACTAGACCCTATTTCAATCAAGCTTTCTTTATCTTCAGACAACTCCGCGATTCCTTTAATTTCGACTCCGATCAAACTGTCATATGTAGAACCAGTTTCAACCAAACACGTAACCCTTGGATCTCTTCTGAGATTAACCGCTTTCTGTGACTTAGAAAATGTCCACATACCAAGTGAACCGTCATTAAAAAACCCATACCACATTGCTACCAAATCGACGGTTCCGTCAGAATTAATAGTTCCCAACGTCATAGAATTACTAAGATTTAAGTAATCAGAAATCTCATTATCTGTCATTTCAATTACGCTTCGCTTATTCAAGGTTCCTCCTTCTAAGATTTCATTTACGCTAAATAAAATAGATTACCGCAATATTTAATTTACTCACGCCAAAGACCGGAAATAATAAAATTCAGTAACTTGACTTAATTGCTGTTTATGGTTTTTAAAAAGATTTAAAAGTTCAATTAGTTGATTTAATACGAAAATAGCTAACCACTAAGCAACTAGAGTTAAAATTGGGTTAAAATAAGAAATAATTTAAACTTCAATTAACAAGCCGGAATTTGCAAATAACATCAACGGTGGTTAATTTGATAATTAGGGAGGTCAACAATGGGCTTATTCGACAAGATTAAAGATCAAGCATCAGGAATTACGTCAAAACTAGATGCCGGAATTAATCAGGCTCAATCAAAGATTGGGGAAGTGCAAGACAAAAGGAAACGAGACGGTTTGCTGCAGCAGTTAGGTGAGCTGGCGCTACTGGATCACAGAAATCAATCAGCTCCGGACAGCCTTGAAAAAGTTAATGACCTTTTTCGGCAATTAGACGAGTTGGATCTTAATAATAATCCACAAAATTAAATTAGGGAGTTTAATTCCGCAAGCTAAAGGCAACTAAGCCTTTAGCTTGTATTTGTTTTATGCTTACAATTTTGAGTGCATACTTGAGTGCATACTTTTTTGAGGCAAAGAGTTAAGTTAATAATTTCAATGATCTATTTCACGGTTTGAAGCGATTTGACGATCTGACGACTGACAAGACAACAAACTATACATGCGCGATTTAAACTAACTTTTAAACAATTACATCTGTAAACTATATCTGGTTTTGGCGACTTTACACAAAAATGAAATGTTGACATTAGTCAACTTTACGTTAATACAGAATTGATATTAAACGTTTGAACCTACTCACTTTTATGGACACGGCTTATTCATAAATATAGGAGAATGGATTTATGGAAAGTAATGAAAAAAGAGCCAAGTTTTACTCAGAAGAGTTTAAAGCAGAAGCTATTAAATTACCCTCAGTTTCAGGAAAGTTGTCGCATGAACAATTCATCATCAACAACAGTTACCGACGGACTTAACAGTTTAAGACTACCCAGCTGTAAAAAGGAGTTTATAAGACAGTTAAATGACGTAAATATGGGAGATATGTGTTTTGAAGACCGGCTCTGTCTGATAGTCGACGCTGAAATAACTTCCAGAAAATCAAATCGATCCGAACGTAAAGTCAGAGAGGCTCAGTTTAAAATTGAAGCAAGACCAGAACTTATTTCCTATGACTTTGCAAGATTACCGAATAAGAACAGAATTCTAAGCCTACTGGCCGCTAATTTCATCGCTTTAGGGTAAAATGTCCTAATCAGTGGTCCAACTGGAGTTGGAAAGTCATATTTGGCAACTGCCATAGGAGTAGCGGCATGCGAGAAAGAATATAAAGTTAAATACTTTAAGTTATCTAATTTACAAGAGAAACTGACTATTTCTAGATTAGACGGAACCTATCAGAAATTTGTAGCTGAAATTAAAAACGTACGATCTGCTTATAATTGATGATTTCGGACTATCTCCCATTGGAATGATAAATTCCAGAGAAATATTAGATATCGTCGATGACAGGCTTAACTTCAAATCAACGCTAATTG
>DAHXLF010000150.1 GCA_027371755.1 Acidimicrobiales bacterium | reverse complement strand
ATCTTTAATGGCATTTGTGGATTTAATTAAATCGCTTACCTCGGTCCTATCTTCTTCGGTGAGGAGTTGACCCAATTGTCACCGACAGAACGGATGCGCTCATTAAATTAAGTTGGAATGCTGGCGGCCACAGATACGAAGTATTAACAGCGCTAATTGCCGGCAAGCAGTACAAGATCATCCCGATGAATCAACTCGGTTGTCACCGTATAGGTCTCACCCAGCGACTTTCGCTTGGCGAATTCAGCCAACTCCTGACTTGACATTTTAGACAGTCCCTTTGCAATCAATTCTTGAGTCGAAGAGAGTACTTCAATGGCTTCTCCGGGAACAAATTCCCCGCGACATTCAGTTACGCCGTTAGGCAACAATGACTTGTTTAATTCCACAATGGCAGTTACAGCGCCGTCGTCAATGACGACCGTACCGTGATTCGCTTTGGCAAAAGCAATCCACAATTTTCTAGCCGCAAGTTTTTCAGATTTTGGATGAATTACAGTGGCGTCCACAGACTTTTCACCGACTGCATCCG
Source organism: Acidimicrobiales bacterium (assembly GCA_027371755.1). Classification (GTDB taxonomy): domain Bacteria; phylum Actinomycetota; class Acidimicrobiia; order Acidimicrobiales; family JABEUL01; genus JAJZNL01. The sequence goes on along the minus strand of DAHXLF010000150.1, from coordinate 2,741 downwards.
TTAGCAAAGTAGGGTTACCCGCGGATCCGATAACCACCTTGACTCCGGACCAAGACGCAATTTTGGCAGCCGCCAGTTTAGCAACCATTCCCCCAGAGCCATAACTTGAAGATGTCTCGCTGGCCATTTTATTTATCTGATCGGTCAAATCGGTAATTTCTTTTATTAAAGTGGCATTTTCGTCAATTGAAGGATCGGCGGTATACATACCGGTTGTGTCTGTCAAAAGTACCAATAGATTCGCTCCAAGCATATTTGCCACCAGTGCGGCAATTCTGTCGTTGTCCCCGAACCGAATCTCGTCGGTTGCCACAGCGTCATTCTCATTTATTATGGGTAAAATATTCATTGCCAGCAACGTTTCAAGAGTACTTTTAGCGGTTAGATACTGTCGACGGTGCATAAAATCAGTTGGAGTCAAAAGAACCTGTGCAGTTACTGTTTCATAGTCGGAAAATTCTTTATTATAAGCCGACATCAATTCAAACTGACCGACTGCTGCCAACGCCTGTTTGGCGGCAATATCATCTTTAGAGTCGGTCTTTAAATTTTTGATAATAGTCGATCCCAAAGCTACTGCACCCGAAGAGACCAAAACTATCGCATGCCCTTGATTACGCAAGTCATTAATTTGACGGCATAGGTGGTTGATTAACTCGCCGTTTGGATGTCCTTTTTGATCCACCACGCTGGAAGACCCAATTTTTACTACTGTTAACACTGTATGTTGCCCCGCAATCTATCTGTACTTTGAAAACCAGATGTTTTAATTAACTCACGGTTCCCAGTTGAATACGAAATCGCCAATCTCGACGGTCGCTCCGGGTTGTGCGCCGGCCTTCAACAACTCTTTGTTTAAATTTAGTTTATTTAAGCGTTTATCGATGATAGACAACGCTTCTGGGTCATTCAAATCCGACAAACTTATTGCAGAAATTGCATCCTTACCGGTGACCACAAAAAAACCGTCATCAACTCTAGTAACCTTCAGTCCTTTCGGCGTGGGTTTGTACAACGTTTCATCTTCAATTGTAATTTTACCGCCTTCTAAAGAGTTTTTTTGATCCCCAACCAAATCGGCCATTTTATAGATTAACGGATTTATACCCAAACCTGCTACGGCAGATATTTCAAAATCCAAATTGATGCCTTTTGTGGGATACTTGCTGTCGGGTGAAAGTTCAGACTTGGAACCGACAACCACGGCCGGTCTTTCTAAAAGTTCGGGACGATAGTTTTTTAACTCTTCTTTTAGTATTTGTAACTGATCTTCGGGCGACTTCTCACATGAAAGTGAAAGGTCAATCAAAAAAACAAGTACAAGTGCCCGTTCGATATGACGCAAAAACTTAAAACCCAGCCCTTTACCGTCAGCTGCACCTTCAATCAAACCGGGAATGTCGGCTACTACAAATTCATTTATCGCGGCGTTGTCACTTACTTTTACGACTCCTAAATTCGGTCTTAAAGTAGTAAACGGATAGTCGGCAATTTTGGGTTTAGCATTGGAGACTACCGATATGAGGGTCGATTTTCCAACATTTGGAAATCCGACCAATGCCACGTCGGCCATTAATTTAAGTTCAAGATTATACCAAATATCCTCGCCCACCTCACCTTGTTCGGCGAAACCGGGAGCACGTCTCTGATTTGTTAAAAATCTTGCGTTTCCAAATCCACCGCGACCTCCGTGAGCCGCCACCCAAGTATCATTTTGTACTGTAAACTCTTTAACTATTTCGTTGTCAAAAGATTTTACGACAGTGCCTACGGGAACGTTTACCACTGTAGATTGCCCACGCCTTCCAAACTTATTTTTGGAAGAACCGTGCACACCGTCGGTTGCTCTTCGGAAAGGTTGATCTCTAAAAGAGAGAAGAGACGAAACTGCCCAGGAAGCTTTTAGGATGACGTTTCCACCGTTTCCACCGTCACCGCCATCGGGCCCCCCTTTGGCAACATGAGCTTCTCTTCTAAATGACACGGCGCCCGCGCCTCCATTACCCGCTTTAGCGTGCAACTGAGCTTCATCTATAAATTCGGACATAAATCAAAACCTAATATTTTTAAACTTGGACTCGCTATAATTTTAATCCGAACTTGACAGTAATACACTAGAACATACTAGTCGGATACTTTAAAGTGAGCCGATCACAACCCGGCATTGACAATATCAGAATCAGTTTTTAAATTGCTGCCTCAAATCAAAAACTGATTGGGTTAAAGTCAGCTAAATTTAAAACTGTATTACAGGTAAGCCTGAGTTTCTAGAGGATATTTACGGTTTTACGGCCGCGTTTGGTTCCAAATACCACCGTTCCGTCAGAAGTAGCAAAAAGCGTGTCGTCGCCTCCGATGCCGACGTTAGTCCCCGGAAAAAATTTTGTTCCTCTTTGACGTACAATGATCGTTCCTGCCGTGACTGCAGTTCCCCCGAAGGCTTTAACTCCAAGACGCTGAGCATTTGAGTCTCTTCCGTTTTTGGTGGAACCTCCACCTTTAGTTTTAGACATTCAATTTTCCTCCTGTAAAAATACGAATTTTATTTTCCCTATAACTTTTCGAATCAATTTAAGCTAGTTCAATCGACTCAATCTCAATTTCGGTATACTGCTGTCGATGACCCCAGTGTCTCCTCTGATTTGTCTTATTCTTGTACGTGAATCCCTTTATCTTTTTCCCAAAAGTGAAATCCGTAATAGTTGCCGTTACTTTGGCCGTTTCAAGTTTTGTTTTATCGA
>DAHXLF010000014.1 GCA_027371755.1 Acidimicrobiales bacterium | reverse complement strand
GCAGAAGCAATACTAGAAAAAGTCAAACATGGAAGAGTTGCATTGCAGAACACCAGTATCAATACTGGGACACTACACTAGTTAATGTTTATAGCGGAATCGTCATTTAAACTAATCTCTTGATTCGTTATTACTTCGGTGGCTTCCGTTTGCTTGGGTTGTCTAAGAAAAACAATACTTACAATAAATGCAATCCCAGCAAATGCCGAACCTATTAAGAGTGCGTTTCTGTATCCGCTGATCATAGCCTGTAAAATAAGATCCTTAGCTTTTAAACCGCCGGCCAAAGAATTTGTCGGTATCTTGGGCGATGCGATGCTGTTTTTGTAGGCGGATACGTAAGTAGTCACTAATACGGCCAACCCTAATGACCCGCCGATTTGCTGAGATGAGTTTAGCAGCGCAGATGCCAGACCTGTCTGACGGTGATTGACCGATGATACTGCATTTAACGTTAAAGGAATAAAGGAGAATCCCATGCCTAGTCCGACAAGTACAAGAGGTCCGAAAATATTTATATATCCGGAACCGAGGTTTATTCGCGATATCCATAAAAACCCGACAAAAATTAATAGGGGTCCGATAAGCAGAAACACCCTATAACCGACTTTACGTATAATTCTCGATACCACTACTCCGGTTAAACCGATTGTTATAGGAATAGGAAGATACGCAATACCGGCGACAATTGGTGAATATTTTAGAATTTCCTGCATGAATTGTGTTAGAAAATAGATTAATGATAGCATGGCTCCGCCCAAAAACAGCATTATTAAGTATCCGCCAGCTCTGTTTCTATCAGTTAAGAATCGAAGTGGCAGCAGCGGTTCTGACGTCTTTGATTCTATGCCCAAAAAAATTGTTATAAGTAAAAAAGCAACAACAAACGAAGATATTGCATATCTGTCTCTCCACGACGTCTCTGAAACTTTAAGAAGGCCATATACCAAAAACACCATTCCGGCCGATATGGCAGCAGCTCCGAAAAAATCTATTTTGACTCTGAATCCGGCAAAGTTTGAAATTACATACGGTGCCAATGCTAATATAACCAGTCCTATCGGAACATTTACAAAAAATACCCATCTCCAAGAGAAGAAATCTACTAAAATCCCCCCTAAAAGTAAACCTAATGCTCCCCCTGCAGCCGACATGGCAGCATAAACTGTCATTGCTCGATTTCTTTCTCGCCCCTCTTTGAAGATAACAGCAATTAACGAAAGTGCCGTTGGCGATGATATGGCCGCACCGATTCCTTGAGTAGTTCTGGCCATTATTAACCATATCTGGTCTTGAGCCACCCCGCCTGCCAGCGACGAAAGCGTAAAAAGTAAAATACCGGTCATAAACATCTTTTTTCGACCGAACAGGTCACCTGATTTTCCCCCTAACAACAAAAGTCCCCCAAAACTTAGTGCGTAAGCGTCGATGACCCAGGCTAAGTTTGTGGAAGAAAAATGAAGTTCTTGCTTCATTGCCGGTAATGCAATGTTGACTATTGTCAAATCGAGCATTACCATTAATTGGGCAGCTGCAATTACAAACAAAGCCAATCGGTGATGGTGCTGTTGCGAAAGCTGATGATTGATCGTATTGTTCACCTTGCAGTTACCGGTTAAGTCAAAGCCTAAAGTAATTTAGTCTAAGTAATTTATTGTTTGACTTATTCAACATATTTAAAAGTTATAATATTCCGTAAGCAATGGCGACGCATCCGATAACAACTTATATCCAAATAAGTAACCGAAGGCTATAATTAGTGTTAAACTGATATATACCGTTAAAGAAGAAATTCTTTCCTTCGTTTTTAAGCCAATTCGGCTGCACTTAAATCAGTTGCACCACTCGATTGCCCTTTATGACAACAAAGAATTTCGTTTCATTGTTGACATATAGTTGTTGGGTCTAAAATCTTTAGACAAATTTCAATCTAGAGTTATAATTGTTACCTTTAACGCACCATATAAATCATTTAGATAAAGGTTAATTTATTATGAAAACATTTAGTGAACTTGGGTTGAATCAACATCTGTGCGAAAAGTTACAGTCAAAGGGGATTGAGCTTCCGTTCGAAATTCAAGCAAATACAATCGGGTATATTTTACAAGGCAAGGATGTATGTGGCAAGGCTCCTACGGGTTCCGGTAAGACACTTGCATTTATATTGCCGTTAATACAAAACGTACAAAAAGCCAAACCCAAAAAACCGTCAGCGTTAATATTGTGCCCCACTAGGGAGTTGGCTTCACAAATTCACAATGAAATAAGATATTTCATAAAAGGAACCAACGTATTTGCCGACAGTTACTACGGCGGAGTCAGCTACGGAAATCAAATTAAGTCATTGCAAAAAGGGGTAGAGATTGCAATAGGGTGCCCCGGTAGAATATTGGATCTAGTGGATTCCGGTAAATTAAATTTGTCCGAAGTAAGTTATGTTGTAGTCGATGAAGCAGACCGTATGGCAGATATGGGATTTTTGCCTGACGTCAGGAAGATTCTGAATATGGTTAAACCTGATCGCCAGACACTTTTGTTTTCCGCAACTTTGGACAATGACGTAAATCACCTTATTAAAAATTATCAGAATGAACCGGAATTTGTCGAGGTTGAAAAAGACGCTGAAGACACTTCAAAAGTTAACCATGAATTTATTGCCGCCAACAGAGAAGATAAAGTAACGATTACTGTGGAACTCCTAAAGCGTCATCACAGTTCAATAGTTTTTTGTAAGACCAGAAACGGCACCGAAAAACTTAGCGAGAGACTTTCTAGGGAAGGTATCAAAACAGTTGCTATTCATGGTAACCGATCACAGGCTCAGCGTTCCAGAGCCGTTGCCGAATTTTCTTCGGGTAAAGCCTCTGTTATTGTCGCAACCGATGTAGCCTCCAGAGGTCTTCATATCGACAATGTGGATTGTGTTATTCACTATGACATGCCAGATGACCACAAAGACTATCTGCATCGTTCGGGTCGGACGGGTAGAGCAGGTAAGTCCGGACGCGTCTTCTCTTTGATCACTTCGGATGTAGTTAGAACTGCAAAACGTATTCACAAGGAGTTGGACCTGGATATTGCAGATGACTCGATGCTGATGATTCCTGATAGTGCCAAGTCTTCAAAAAGCTATTCATCTAGAAGAGGCAACAGGCGCACTTCGGCATATTCTAAAGCGTTTTCTAAAGAGTATTCATCTGCGGGTCCGATGACATCGGATAGTTCAATGTTCGCAAATCGTTCAACGAAAAAAACAGACGCCCCCGTCGGATCTCCAAACAAGAATACGTATTCGGAATCAAAGACCGGCACTCACCGATCATCTCGTTTTGAATCTACGTCAAATTTTTCAAAAAGCAAAAAACCCAGGTCTTTTGGCTCACAACGTCCGTCCGACTCAAGGAGATCTTCGGGCTCCAAAAGTGGATCTTACAGACAAAAGAGTAACTTTAAGTAGTCAGTTAAAGTCTTAGGCAATAATTATTTTTTGCTATGGAGAATCAACTTAGATGCTTAAGTTGAGCTGACTTCAAAGATTGCAGCTTACCCCGTTGTATCCGTGGTTACAGTAGCCGTGAGGATTTTTTATTAGATATTGTTGATGAAGTTCTTCGGCGTAGAAGAACTTTGTCCTGGGTTGAATTAATGTTTTGATTTCCCTGTTTTTAACCGCAGATATATTTTCATTATATTTTCCCAAAACTTCGGTCATCAGCAATCTTTCTTCTTCGGTTTCATAGGTTAAGATACTTCTGTATTGCGTTCCAATGTCGTTGCCTTGACGATTAAGTTGAGTGGGATCATGCATTTCAAAAAATATCTTTAAGATTTCTTTTAGATTTAAGGTATTGGGGTAGTAAACAATTAATACTGTTTCGGCATGGCCTGTTCTACCTGAGCAAACCTGTTCGTAAGTTGGGTTGTCCGTAATTCCGTTGCCGTAGCCTGTTGCCGTAATATAGATTCCCGAAAGATTGTAGAAGAGTTTTTCGGCACCCCAAAAGCACCCCATGCCCAATACAATTTGTTTAGTTTCAATAGGAAACGGACCCAAAAGATTATTTTTTGTAACCAAATGGGTAGCGTGACTTAGCACCGGAATATCTGAGCCGACAATAAATCCCTGATCGTTAAGGTTCATGTGTGAGTTGCCTACTATTTTCCCGCTTCAACTTAAACGGGGAATAAGTAGTATTTTAGACGTTTAGTAGATCTCGTGCGCCGGTATCTGATGATGGGTGTCTTAATTTAGACATCGCTCTGGCTTCAATCTGTCTAATTCGTTCCCGAGTTAGACCGAATTCAATTCCGACCTCTTCTAGGGTTCTAGGTTCACCTCTGTCCAGACCGAATCTTTTATGAAGAATATCTTTTTCTCTCTGTTCGAGCGGCTCTAAAAGTTTTGCGATTTCATGAGGCAACAATGCCGTGACTGCATTTTCAAACGGAGATTCGGCTCCGCGGTCTTCGACAACGTCGCCGAGTTCGGCATCGCCGTCTTCGCGCAAAGGTTCTGACAAGGATAAAGGTTCTGATTTGAATCTTAGCGCTTCGATAAGTTTATCTTCAGGAAGCTCCACCTCTTTGCCCAATTCGTCTAAAGTAGGTGCTCTTCCAAGTTTATGTTCCAGCCTGGCTTGGGCTTTTTGAACTCGTGCTAAGGTATCTCCGGCGTGTACGGGAAGTCTGATAGTTCGCCCTGTATTTGCAATACCTCTAGTAATGGCTTGACGAATCCACCAAGTGGCATAGGTAGAAAATTTAAACCCTTTTCTCCAATCAAACTTTTCAACGGCATGCATAAGTCCGAGATTGCCTTCTTGAATTAAATCCAACAGAGGAAGTCCTGAAGCTTGATATTTTTTAGCGATTGAAACAACTAAACGTAAGTTTGACTGAACAAAAGCTTGCTGGGCTTCTTGGCCCCGGCGGGATTCGCGCATTAGCTCACGGCGTCGTTTATCGGTAAGACCCTTCCCTTTTTTGGCAAGTTCACCGTCAGCCTTGAGGCCGATTTCAATTTGCTTGGCCAGATAAACTTCGTCATCTTTTGATAAAAGTGGGTATTGCCCAATGTCGGTCAGATATAGCCGTACAAGATCTTCATCATCCCTATCGACCCTGTCTTTTGGCACTTAAATCTATCCCTCCAAATTGATGAATTTATGGTTGACTTTTAAAAGAATAATCTCAATAATCGTACAAGTAACGTCCAACTAAAATTTTAGTGGACATTTTAAGCATTTACACGTTTTTAGATGTGCAGCAAACTAATATTTTAGTCTAAGACAGCCGGCTAAATGCACTTTTTGATCAATTAAGACGTAAACTGATAAATTAATATTCCGTTAACGAAATACGAATATTCAACAATTTGAATTTTACTTCGCTTTAGGTTAAAATAGAGATGTAAGTTTGAAGGAATCTAATTGCGCTATCTCAGCTTAATTGTTACAGCTTAATTTTACCAGTTGAATTTGTAAGTTGAATTTGTAAGTTGAATTTTACCGATTGAAATATATAGGTTGGTTGTGTTTGCCTTAGGTACGTTGTTGGACTAGATGTTCATTGCATTATCCGATTGTAATTCTAAATAAACGAAATAGAGGCTTTAGGGTACTACTTTCGCAGTCAAATAGGATTGCAATAAATTTACATATTTTAAGAAACTGTTGGTCGTAGCTATCAATGAGAGTTATTAATGACATATCTAAGTCGCCAGCCTTTGGTTAACGATAACTGATCAATTTGTAATTTTAAAGTCAGTTGCTCAATCAACGGTAGGATTTTATAATTAGCCTAAGGTTAATCAGTGAATGAGTCTTGGATTAAAGATTGTAAGTTATCGATGAAAAAACATAGGATTTCATGAAAGAAGCCGACGAAGAGACATTGAAAGCAAACACAAAAGATCAAACGGTTAAGGTTAGTAACCTTCGGAGCAAATTTCAGACAAAATCTTGGGGTTCAGAATCTAATCGTACCTTTTTTGATTTTTTAAGCCGGCCAAATAAGGTATTTGGGGTTAAGTCTTTGTCTATCGTGTGTTTGACGTTATTTTTAATTCTATTTTCGGCGACAGTTGACAGTGGTTTCGATGCAAATGGGTTCAATAATGCGGTGGTTTCTACTGTAGGCAACGAAACATTAAATACTAATCTTGGCAAAAATGTGGCACTTTTGGTTTCAAATGAATCTTCGGTGTCAACGAGTTCTACAGTGAAAGCTTCAGTTGAATCTGGGAGTTCGACGACTACCTCCAGTACGGATACAACTACTACCGTACAATCGGGACCAAACTTAGGCACTCAATCCAGCCTCAATCCGAGCACAACGACTACAACAACTTCGTTGCCGCAAAGTCAGATAGACTCAACTGCTTTGCAAATATATACCGATAACCAAAATCTTATAAAGACTTCTGAGGCTTATGATCAGTTGAAATTGAAGCTTAAGTTTGAACAGCTGGCTATCGATTTTAAATATCAAAAAGTTAGAGACCAAGCTATTGCGGTAAATGATGCTAAAGCTAATTTAAGACAAGCTGCCATTCAGGGAGCAATATTAGAGCTTTCGGGAGATAATTCTGGGCTTCAGGGACTCAGTGGCATTGCGAGTTTAAATTCCGAAATAAAAAATCAGTTTTCGACCATAGTGGTTAAAAATCTTTTTGCAAAGATGAGAGCCTATCAAAATCTGTTACAGCATGAAAATAATCAGCTCGTGAATTTAAACAGTTTGAGAACCGCAGACTCGCTCACATTATTAAGTCTATCTGCCGAACAAACTCAAGCCATACAACAGGTGAGCAAAGATCAGGCACTACTGGATTCAGCAGGGTCTTCGATCGGAGCGATATTAACTCTGGTTCAGCAATATCAGTTTGGAAATTTTTTAACGCCGCAGGAATCACAACAGATAACTGCGTTTGAACAAACTATCTCAACTCAAAAAAATCCGCCCACAAGCGCCACTCCCAATGAGATGGCGGTGTTCTATGCCGAACAGAAACTTGGACTGCCTTATATTTGGGGAGGGGCTGGGCCTTTCGGTTACGACTGTTCGGGTCTTACAATGTCGGCTTGGGGACAAGCCGGTGTTGGTTTGATTCATTCCGCAGCGATACAGTATCAGGAGGTGGACCATATACCTCTTTGGGACCTCCAGCCAGGCGACCTGTTGTTTTATGATTTTTCAGGTAATGATAATCCTGCCAATATCGATCATGTAGTTATGTACATCGGTAACAATATGGTAATTCAAGCAGCTTATACGGGCACCAATATAATGATATCTCCGATATGGAGCAATGATTTGGTCGGAGCGGGACGCCCGGCATATCCGAATATGCCTCCGCCTCCGGCTCCCAATGCCTCTCCTCCGGCTAACTTTCTGGCGCCGACGTTTTCGCAGTGAAGTTAAAGGTATGTATTAGGTATTTTGATCTTGAAGGGTCTTGCTTTTTTTGTTGTTTCCGATAAATAACGAGATCGCTCCTAAGACAATTACAAAAATGGAAATAGAAAGAAATGACTTTTGAAATCCAATTTTTGAAATTTCATTGCCCATTCCTACTGGTACGATTACTGCCGACAGTTGATTAATAGTACTAACCATGGAATTAGCCTGTCTTACGAAGACTATAGGTGTTGTTTTTCTTATAACCGACAGGGCTAAAGGATATGTTATTCCGTGACCGATTCCAAAAACAGCCATCGCAACATAAAATAATACTACGCTGTGAAAATCAAATAAAACGAGCGAAATTAGTGCCGAAGTAAGCGCAACAGAAATAAGCAATTGAATTTTATTTAGGTGATTTGTGGTGGCAAATGTTAATCTGCATATTAGCGACACAAAAAATAAAATACTAAATCCAACTGCAACTAATGAATAGTTTAAATGTTCCACTTTATTGCCCATTAAGCCTCCGAATACGGTTACGGCTTCAAAAGGAACTTCAAACATCAGCAACAGGCTTAAGGCCTTTATGCACCCTGAATTTCTGAAAAAACTGAAAGTCTTGTCGGTAATACTATCTTTAGGTTTGTCTTCAGCTTGACTCGAAGTGATTATATGCTCTATTTTTTTAATATTAAAAGTAATGGCAATCGCTCCGATCAACGCGGGAAAAGCTGCTACCAATATAGCCATTCTTAGATTTTGATTGGTAAGAGCGAGTATTGCCCCTTCGATGGACGGTGATAGAAACAGAGCTAACGATAACGCTGAGGTGTATGCTCCAAATCGTTTTTCAACGCTCTTGTATCCGGTCATTCCTACTATGGTTACTATGGCCGGAATAATAAGTGCGTTTCCAATATTTAAAAAAAGTACCCCCATTACAAAAATTGATTTTGACTTGGATATGTAAAAGTCAACGCCAGATATAAATATAAAAGCGAGCCCTAGGGTAAGTGAGAGTGATAAAAACATTGCATGTCTGTAGATTTTCAGGTCAAACGTCAGCATTGCCATAATAGCTAAACTTGTGAGAGATCCTATCGAGATAATCAGCCCGATCGAAGTTTCTCCCATGTGCAAGTAATGGTTTGCAATTAATGCAGCCAAAACCGCTTGGGCACCGTTTGCTATTCGAAATAAAAACCCGACAAGCGTTGTTGTGTGTGTCAGGCCGCGTAGTTGTTTTATTTGAGATGAAGTATGCATTATTGTCAGTTAGTTGCAAATAAAATCTTAGTTAAATAAAATTGATACATGTTGCGTTATGGGATAGTAGGAACCGGAATGATGGGCTCAGAGCACATCATGTCCTTGAGAAATATTGACGGCGTTGAGATTACAGCAGTTGCTGACCCCAATGAAATATCTATTAGTTTGGCAAAGGCGATGTTGGGGAACCTACAAGAGAGCGTCAAGTTTTTCTCAAGCGTCAAAGAATTAGTCGAATCTCAACTATGTGATGTGGTGGTGGTAGTCACTCCAAATATGACTCATGAAGAGGTTTTAAATGATCTGTTGGGCCGAGATGTTCATATCCTTGTAGAAAAGCCACTCTCCATATCCGTCGATAGTTGTAAAAGGATATTAAATAAAGCTAAGGAGCACGAAAAGATTTTATGGGTGGGTTTGGAATATAGATATATGCCCGCTTTGTCAAAAGGTCTTGAAATGATCTCAGCGGACGATTTTGGTTTGGTTAAGATGATTTCGATTGTTGAGCACAGATACCCTTTTTTGCCCAAAGTTAACGATTGGAACCGTTTTGAAAAAAACACTGGCGGAACCTTAGTCGAAAAGTGTTGCCATTTTTTTGACTTAATGTCTTTAATTGCAAAAGCAGAACCGATTAAGGTCTATGCAAGTGGTGCTCAAGACGTGAATCACTTAGACGAGTCTTATGACTCTAAAACTCCCGACATTTTAGATAATGCTTTTGTGGTAGTCGATTTCGACAACAAGGTCAGGGCCTGTTTGGATATCTGTATGTTCGCCGAAGGGTCGAAGGATGAACAGACAGTTTCCGTGGTTTCAGATAAAGCCAAAGTTGAAATAAAAGTTACCGCCGGCCAAATTAATTATGGAAAAAGAAGTGCCGGTTCCGTGGGTGTTGTAACTTCAGAGGTTGAAAAAGATGAGAGAGTTAAATACGAAGGCTTTCATCACGGTTCGACATATTTGGAGCATTTGGATCTGATGGATGCTATCTTAAACAACTCTTCTGCCAAAGTGGACCTTAGAAGCGGCATCAGAAGTGTGGCTATCGGAGCGGCGGCAGAACTTTCGGTGAAAACAGGTAATCCGGTACACATTGATGCAGACTATAACTTTTCAGTCGGGTGAGATAAAAAAGCCAATTTGATTTTTAACGGCAAACTCGCTAAATTTAAATGCGTCATGCAATCTAAAAAACTAATTTTGCAATTGTGCAAAGTAGTGATGGCAATTGACTAAGTAGATTTGAAAAACAATACTGTATTGAAAGATTAATCAGAAAAGAGAGAAGATGTCGGTAATTGAATTAGCAGACAAACTTTTTAATGGCGAGATGGCTATAGAAGATCATCATCCACTCTTTATGAACGGCGAAATTGCTCCTGTCACCGACAGCGTAGCTTTCGTACCGTCCTTTGCAAATGTCAGTGTAATTAAGACCACTGACGGACTCTTTATGGTGGATACTGGGTCATCGGTATTTGCCAAACAGGTGCAAGATTTGATTCACGGATGGAGCAAAGATCGGTTAAATACCGCAGTCTATTCACACGGTCATATCGACCACGTCTTTGGTTATACGGTGTGGGAAGACTACGCCAAAGACAATAACTTAGAAATGCCGAAATTCGTATCACACGAAAAGGTGGTCGATCGTTTTGACAGATATAAACTAACCAATGGGTACAATACCGTTATCAATCAACGACAGTTTCAATTTCTTAATTTTGTTTTTCCAAGCGAATTTAGATACCCCGATGTAACATATCGCGATACCTTAGAATTGAAGATTGGAGATTCGAACTTAGCGTTATACCATGCCAAAGGTGAAACCGACGACCATACCTATACTTGGTTCGAAAAAGAAAAAGTGTTGTTTTGCGGAGACCTGTTTATTTGGGCATCCCCTAATGCCGGAAATCCTCAAAAGGTTCAGAGGTACCCTATGGAGTGGGCCAAAGCGCTAAGAAGCATGCTTAATCTTAAGGGTGGTCCGCCTGAAGTTATCTTATCGGGCCACGGCTTCCCCATTATAGGCAAAGAGCGAGTGGTGGCAGCCTTAAGTGACACTGCTGCCTATCTGGAATCAATTTTTACTCAGAGTTTGGAGATGATGAACCGGGGAGTTAAACTTAACGATATCATACATTCGGTTAAGCCTCCCGTTGAATTGAGCGATAAGCCTTACCTTAAACCCGTTTATGATGAACCGGAATTTATCATCCGAAATATTTGGAGGTTGTACGGAGGTTGGTGGGATTTGGACCCTTCAAGTTTAAAGCCCGCTAAGGATCAACACGTTGCAACTGAACTCGTATCTTTGATTGGCGGTATAGATCCTGTCCTAAACAGAGTAAAACAAATTCTCGACAATGCTAAATTACAACAGATTCAAAATAGATCCTCAAATGAGGACACAATCGATGACGACCTTAGGGTTGCCTCAAAATTAATTGAATTAGCTTACAACTCAGACTTAGATAATCTCAAAGTGCATGACTTGCGAAGTGAATTTTATAAAGTAATGTCCGAAAGAGCGACGTCGACAATGTCCAAAGGAATCTATACGGCGGTCAGCAACGATTCAAAACTGAAATTAGGTAACTGATTTACGTTAATTAGTTAATGTCTCCGACAGATATTTACTTTCGATAACTAAGAGAGGTTAAGAGGTCATTCCTCTTAAACCGACCAATGATCGGGCGTGTTCAATTTCTCCCATGTGTCTTAATCCGTGTTGATAAATCCAGCATTCGATTCCCGTAAGTCTGTTAATGCCTTTTTGCTTTCCTACTCGTGCTGAGTACGTAGATGCAATTGTGTCCGGATAGGGTGCACTTATAATTGTTTCGGTAAGGTCCTCAAAACTGAGAGTTTGGAGCCAATTTTCGGTTTTTAGAAAAACGTCATTCATATATTGTTTAAAACGTTCGTAATCGCCTATGGATTGATTTGTCATCTCTTCTACGGTTTTTTCCTTGCCGCTGTCCAAAATGCTGAGACCCATTTCATTGCCTAAATTATCGCTATACAAAAACGCACCTGCTCCCAACATCGTAGCAGAGTAGTCTTCAATTTGGGTGAAGTGAAATAATGAAAATGCTATTGGAAGTACATTTTGTTTATGGATGTAATTTACCTGATCGATATTCATTGTGTCGACTGCATCGATCCAAAGCGAATGCATCGCAGCCATTCTGTCAATTAAATTGGATAAGAATACGTCACAAATTTCCATCTGTTCCTTTGTTTACAGCCGCTGGTTTTTATTAGTTAATATACTCTAAGTTATACCTCAAACGCCAAAGAGTCAAATGATGAAAATAGATAGCAGACCGCGCTAGAGGGTGATCTACAGGGTTATTTACAGGGCTAAATGTATGGCGGAATTAGTTCACAAAGAGAATTTAAAGACTGTAAGTTTGGTTAAAGAATCTCATGTTTGCTTAAAATTATATTCAAGTCGGGTTACGCTAAATTCTATCGGCACCTATCGCTATAACATTTTAGCGAAACTGATTCCATAAGATATGTTTGATTCTTTGTGTCACTTGACCTGTTTGCGACTTAGTCGTGTTCCACATAGGCTGAATCCGCTGAATCATTCCTAGTAGCGGGCACAGCGCCTTCTCTTCCTTGACTGTGCATATCTTCGTCATCATCGATATCGCTTTTGATAAAGTTGTCTACGAACATATATCTTGTTCCTCGCCTCCGTCTAAAAATTAAAGCAGTCACGTAAAAAGTTAGTGTCAGCATAAGAAACAAAACTCCCGCATACACATAAATAATATATTGATCGGTATTTAGCAAGTTGTATTCTTGACGAGCAAGACTGAGCATGGCACTTTTATCTAAGCCGGAGGATCTAAATTGAGTTAATGCTATCGCTGCAACTTTTTGATCCACATTAAAAACAGATACGTAAGTAATAAAGTCGTATTTTGTATTTGATACTTTAGTTGTGCCAATCCATAATCGTGTGACAGAATTGGGAATCGAACCATTTATCGTGGAATTTGATGTATATGACTTACTGCCATAATTTAAGTCAAGTAGTGCGGGATTTTGTAGTTGGTTCCCAACGGTAAGCACGGAATTAATCGCCGATGTTATGGTCGGTTGCCATTGCAGTGCGATAGTTAGCTGGGTTTGGGTTGCAGGATTCCAGTAAACTTTCCAAATTGCCGATCCGGAAGCAGAATATAAGTTGCCTTCGGTAAATGAAGGTCGATTTAATACAACTGCAGGCGAGGTTACAGCAGCTCTGAAATCTTTGTTTGAAATTTTGGAATAAGAGGTATCTAAGTTAGTAATTTTGTTGATCTGATTTCCGTTTTGAGATATAGCTTGAAATCCAAAGTCCGTTAAATTTGCAGGCATATATGTATTTAAGTTGACTCTGGTTGAATCGTAGTAATACTCGGCAAATGAGCCAATTGAAGCTGTTAAAAAAATGAGCGTGGCTATCAGAAAAGGTGCGTAAAATTTTGCCGAAGAATATTTGTATGTTATTTTAGAGGTCTTATTGATTCCTCTTGGTATCATTGCAACCTTCTTTCGGTTACTTTGGCATTAATTTTTACCTATATTTTATGAGTATAAGCAGAAATTTAATTATACGAGCGGTTTTTTTTAGCAAATAGATGCTTTAGGGCCGTAACGGTTAATTATTGGTATTTTAATTTAATCAAATTAATTTAATCATTAAATCAGTAAATCGATCAATAATTCAATGGGAATGCAGAATCGGTTTTCGCAGTATCTTTAAAACGGTTGTTTCCATCGAAGGAAATTTCAATTTATTATTTGTTTGAACCGATTGCATTGTAGCATTAAATGGAAAATTAAGATTCCCGATGAAGCTGTCCAGTTCTATAAGCTGCGGCAGTTACGCAGTTTAGCTAAAAATCGCCAACCATTCTTGTGGAGTACGAGGTTTAAGGACGGGATTATATGATTTGACGTTCCCCAAGTTGTCAAAGGGATCTTTTGAATAAAAGTGTCCGGGATAAACCATGATGTCGTCATTGAGTTTGTTCAATTTATTAATTAAACTGTCGTACATCAATTCAGGATCCGAACCCGGTAAATCCGTCCTACCACAACCGTCAAGAAAGAGAGTGTCCCCGGCAATTAGCTGAGCGTTCACTAAAAAACACTGTGAGCCCGGTGTGTGTCCTGGTGTTCCAATTAACTTTATTTCGATATTTCCGACCGAAACTGTATCTCCCGACTCATGAGACTCCAAATCGTCATTATTCAATCCCGAAGTTTTGAGGAGCCACGGTGTTTCGTCTTTATTGCAATGAACGGGAACACTTAGTTTTTCAAGTAACTCTTTGGAACCTTCAATTTGACTGCCGAATAAATTGCCACCCGCATGATCGGCGTGATAGTGTGTAAGTAGAACGCCGGTGACCTGCATATCGTCAATTTGCGCGATGTTTAATAAATCATCTATTGCGTATGTGGGGTCAACTAACAGACATTTTCTTGATTCGGCATCTCCGATCATATACACAAAGTTAACCATCTGCGTTGCAATTTGGTTGCCTACCGCAAAGTCTTTGCCGGACAGTAGTTGTTTGAAATAAAGAGTTGAATCCATTATCTTAAATATTTATTTTAGGTATGGCATAAAATTATGCCCGAATATGTCACTATAAAACTTTACTTCAGCCAAAAGGCACTTTTTAATTGTTTTGGACATTCTGAAACCGTGAGATTCCCCTTCGAAAACGAGCAGCTGCGTCTTTATTCTATTGAGTGTTAATGCCCCGTACATTAATTCGGCTTGATTTTTTGGCACAACTGGGTCGACGGCTCCCTGTAAAATCAACAGGGGCGTCGTGATGTGAGATATTGAATTAATGGGCGATCTTTTGGCAAAGATCTCTGATCGATTCGCTTTTGAGGCTCCCAAAAGTCTGTCCAAATATTGTGATTCAAATTTGTGGGTATCTTCGGCCAACAATTTTAGATCTGCGATACCGTAGTAGCTTACTGCAGCATCGAATATTTTATACTGACTGATTGACATTAAGGTGCTATATCCACCGGCCGAGGATCCCCTAACAGCTATTTTACCGGGTGAAGCCATATTGTTTTCGATTAAAAATTCAGCTACCGTTGCAGCGTCTTGAGGATCGTATACACCCCAGTTACCGTAAAGACTTTGAAGATATTCCCTGCCAAAACCCGATGAACCTCGATAATTCACTTCGGCAACCCCGATGGATAAATTATTGAAAAAAGCCGCTGTCAGGTTACAGCCGGGTTCTGCCATAGAGGTTGGTCCCCCGTGCATCTGGACAATTATCGGTTTTCCTAGTTCAGACCTAAATCCGCTGTCCGCAGTCGAGTTCTTGGGTACGGACTTGGGAGGGTGATAAATAAAATTTAGGAAACCGCCGCTGTTGCTTTTTAAATTTATGGACTTAGACTTTGAAAATAGGCGTCTGTCTGCAATTGAAGAACTTGCTAAATTAATGGATCTTAGTTTATTCAAGTATTTACCTTGAAGGTCTATTTCATAAATAGCCGATTGATCGTATTGGGTAGCTCCAAGAATATAAATGCTATCTTGATAGTTTTTATCAACGCTATTTGTTCTGTTTGAACAGATAGCAGTCACGCTGACTAATTCTGAAGTGATATCGGTAATAGTGTTGTTGTCAAAACCGCAAAGCTGCCATGTTTTAAAATTAAAGTATGCACCCAGGTATGCACCTTTTTTGTTAGTCTCTAAAATCATATTTCTGCCGAAAACCCAGTGCGGCCACCCAAAGTCGGACTGTCTAGTAATTATATTTTCAAATCGTTTTGTTTTAAGGGATGCCTTAACAGGGTTTAAAAAGCCGTTTTTGGCGTCCGAAATACCGATTAACGTATCGTTGTCCAGAAATTGCGTATTTATTACCGAATAATTCTTAACTTTATAATTTGGGTTAATACAATATTTGTTTTTGATACTGTAATGTCCCGCTGCATTATTAACGTCGGCAATTTTCCAATTAGTTTTATCCCAAGGCATGTTAGGGTGATCCCAAACTAAATAACTTATTTTGGTTCCGTTCGGGCTGAGTCTTGGAGTTGAGCAAAAATCATGATCTTGTTCAATTGGATACCATTTTAAGTATCTATTTTTTGCTGCAATATTTGCGACTACCACTTCGTTGGCAACAGTTTTCTTGTAGTGAGTTTCTTTAATTGCCACAATTGTATGCGTTTCAAAGTTTATGTCGATATCGGCAAATCTGGAATTTGCGTTATCGGTGATTTTTGTCTGCGAAGATTCAATATTGTGGTTTAAATCTATTTTTACTCTGTATATTTGTTGATCCGCGGAGTTTACGAAATATATTGTGTCGTAAACTACAACAAAAGAGGCTCCTCCATACTCATGTACGGAAGACCGAACTGAGGTATCTTTGCTTACAAGTTCAAGACGCGAGTATTGGCGTGCCCCCGTGGGTTTAAAGGCGTGGATTAAAACTGATCTTCCTCGTTCTTGAGGGCGGCTTTCCAAATAAAATAATCCGAGTTCGCTAATTTTTAAGTCGGTTATCCGGTTCGAGCCTTCGGTAATTAACTTGAGAATTGAAGTTTGTTTCGTCGTAGTTTCTTTTATCGCCACTTATCTATTGTCGCCGTTTTAGTTTTTTTTGTTCAACAATGATTATAGGCAATTTTATAGTTGAATAAATTAAACAGACCAATGTGACCAGTGTGACCAATAAGTTTGCGCAATGGGTTTCATAGTTCAGTTTGCATACTGTATCACTAAATAACCGATTAAGAGAATTGATAAATGTAATTTGACCTATAACTAAAACAGCTAATTTTATCTGAACTGAAATTCTCTTAAAAAGATTGTAAGTCGCTAGTTTTATCAACCGTAAAATTTCAAATTATTGATGTATTCGGTTTGGTATATTTAAACATATTATAAGCCAAAAAGGTTTTACGTTAGAGTGAAATTGCTGTAAGTCGCAAATCGGTAAATATAAAAATATTTGTCTAGAAATTGTTCGGGTTGTTTCATTTGGATGAGCTAGTGTACTTGTAAAATTTAGATAATTTATTTCCTATTTTTGGTTTTTACAGTTTATTAAATTATTATTGTAAAGTGAAACTTTGATTAAAATATATCAAGTGACTTTTGTTTGAGCCATTATTTCGAAATATTATTGAGCTGAGTTTAAACAATCCTCAAGAGCTGTTCTAATTATTACGTAAAGGTAATTATTATTTTAAAGTTACTTTAAAAATGAAGAGGAAAATAAATGAGCGACTATTTAGGAGGCATGGGGTGGCAGCAGGCATCAGACGGTAAATGGTACCCGCCACAGCCAGCCCAAGACCATAACCAGGGTCAGCAGCAACCCTATCAGCCTTATAATTCGCTGCAACAACAGCCGTACCCGCAGGCGGGAAATCAGCAGCAGTCGTACCAACCGGCAAGCTATGGCGGGGGTTACTATCAGCCAATAGGGCAAATGCCGGCTGGCAAGAAGAAGTGGCTTATCCGCATCTTGGTAGTAATGTTTGTCGTTGTGGTTTTAGTAGCTGGCACCGTAGTTACTTTAGTTAAAAGTAGTGAGGTCACCGGTTCGCCGATCAAAACCGCCCAAACCTATTGGACAGCCATTGAAAACGACAATCAGGCCCAGGCATGCTCGGTAGTTGTTCCACAAAATCAGACTGCTTGTAGCACGATGTTTGCTGGATTGGAAAAGGGACTAAGCGCTAATGTGAGGCCGGATCTTCAGGTCACTGATGACTATGTTGACGGAAACCAGGCAATCGTGGCAGTAACGGGTAAATTATGTGTCCCGATTAAAGGTACGCAAAGTTGTATTAGCAATTCCAACCCTAAAAGCGGACTCCCGACAAGCAACAGTACGTTTACTCAGGCTTGGAACAATGTATTGTCCCATCAGAATCATTTCATTGATGTGTTGTGTGTACTTATTGGTAATACGTGGTATGTTTATTTGTCACCAAATTCATATTCGGGCAATTCTGGATCAAATACCGGTAACTCCGGATTTAACAGCGGTACCTCTCATTATTCAACTTCCGCTGCTAATCTGGGAAATTCGATCATTGAAGTTTCGGCGTTATACACACAAGATAATGGACAATTTGGCGCTACAAACGCAGCAGACACTATTGGCGAGTTACAGTTAATGTACCCATTGATAACATATCGATCGGGACCGTTAAGCATTTCTGTTCCACATGTAAACAACATCGTGCAAGTTGATGCTTGTGGAAACTCAGTCACTGTTGCGAACTGTCAGTGGGTTGCAATGGCCGCCTTTTCCGAAGTACATCATGCCTGCTACTATGTCTTTGTTAACAAAGGATCGCCGCTTGATATTTCCAGTCTTGCCATGGGAAAGTGGTCGGGGCCGGCGATAACCGGTACGACTATAGCTGCAGGAGTATTTTATGCCACAAGTGGTGCAATTCCTGTTTCTTCGTGCAATGTTATGTCAGACAGTCCTGGTAACGTTGCTGTAAATGGATTTCCGTAGGCCCCCAACCGAAGTTAAAAAGTCAAATGAATGGAATTAAAGTAGACGTCGAATTTATTCGACCCTAATGTCTCAAATGTTATCAGTTAGGTTTGTATCTTCAAAAGAAGTAAGGTCCTCAAGCCTGCTGTCATTTTAACCATGTAGTTATGCTTTAGCTGATTAATAAGGTTCTCAATCTGCCGTAACGGTATTTTTTACTCGACTTTTTAGATCAATATTTTGATTTAATTTTGTGTCAGACTGCTAACGTTGATTTTACTGTGATTTTGCCTGAATTATTAAAAACTCTAAATTGCTAGAATACATAATATAAATGCAAGGAATAGTATTTGATTTTGATGGAATAATTGTCGATACCGAACTACCTATTTATCAAATCTGGGCGGGTCTTTATGATTCTTACGGTTTTATTTTGACAAAAGAAAAATGGCGTCAGGCTATCGGAACAAGAAATAATTTTGATCCAATAGAAGATCTAAACTTACTTTTGGGACAACGTGGCTCCAAAGCAGTGCTTGGAGAAAGCGACTATTTAAATGTTCAAGATCAGATAAAAGAACGTATGTCTGGATCAATAGAGCCCGTCTTTGGGGTTGTCGACTGGTTAGATGAGGCTCAAGATTTGGGCTTAAAGATTGGCATTGCGTCTTCGTCTCCTAATAACTGGCTGTTAAGGTTTCTTGGTCGTTTGGGTCTTGATTCGAGGTTTGAAGCAATTGTGGGCGTCGACGGTCATCTTAGGCCAAAGCCTTTCAGTGATGTTTACGAAGCCGCTTGCGAGCTTTTAGATGTGGACCCAAAACTTTCTTTGGCAGTTGAAGATTCAAGATTCGGACTCATTGCTGCTAAATCTATCCAAATGAAAGCTATCGTTTTACCCAGTGTACTAACCGCTGGAGATGATTTTTCGTTAGCGGATTTGGTTTTGTCGGATTTTACTCAAACAACTTTAACTGAGGCAATCGAGTCTATTAATTCAAAAGGAGGTAACTGATTATGCTGGCTATGGTACGAGCTCTGAGTCTGGCAGGTAGCTCTTTAAAGGAATCGGCTCTGATGTTTTTTGCGACATTTTGGGCTTTGGTCCTAGGATTTGGATTATCAGGTATAGTTCAGTCGTTTTTTAGAAAAAATCAGATTGAAAATAAGTTGGGTACCGGTTCGTTTTTATGTACCTTAAGGGCATCTGTATTTGGATTTGCTTCTTCATCTTGCTCGTATGCGGCCTCGGCAATGTCTAAATCTATATTCCAAAAGGGAGCAGATTTTGTATCGGCTAACGTTTTTATGTTTGCTTCGACGAACCTGGTAATTGAGCTCGGAGTAGTTTTGGCAATTTTAATGGGCTGGCAATTTTTACTTGCCGAATTTATCGGTGGTGTTATCTTAATAACTCTATTTAGTTTGATAGGAAAAGTTGTATTTCCCAGAAAGAAACAAGTCGAAATTTTAAAACACTTAAATGAAGTGACTTTAGAAGCTCATGGGGTAACGCAGGACCCATTCGTTGATGATCGTACCTTTAAGACGAAGCTATTGAATGCCGCTTCTTATGCTATTTCAGATATAAAGATGCTTAAGTATGAACTTTTGATAGGTTTTATAATTGCCGGAATCATATCGTCGGCAGTTCCAATTGGGTTCTGGAAAGTATTATTTATTTCTAATCACGGGGCATTGACTGATTTGGAAAATGCCTTGGTGGGCCCGATTATCGCAACTTTTAGCTTTGTGTGCTCGGTAGGAAATATACCGCTTGCGGCTGCATTGTATAAAGACGGTATATCTTTTTCCGGCGTAATGGCATTTATCTTTGCGGATTTAATCACAGTACCTTTGCTAATGATCTACAAAAAATTTTATGGGTTAGCTTCAACGGTCAAGATGTATATATCATTTTATGCAGTAATGGCTGTAACTGGCGAGTTGACGAATTTAATTTTTAAATGGTTAAATATTGTTCCTCTAAACAATAAAATTATAATTAGTAAGACAACATTTGGGTTTAATTTTGATTTTTACACAGATCTAATATTTGTCATAATCTTTACCGGTATGTTGTTGGCGCATTTCGCCTCTACAAAATTGGATTCGGGTTTTGCCATAGACCCTGTGTGCAACATGCAAGTAGATAAGTTAAGTGCTGCGGCAAGTTCAAATTTCAACGGAGCCGATTACTATTTTTGTTGTGAGTCGTGCAAATTACGCTTTGATGAAAATCCCCAAAAGTATATAGTTAGTAACGGTTCAGGTAACAATTCAAGTGAACCTCCAGTGTCAGACGAACCCTTAGCGTCAGAAGAATTGTCGATCAAAGACGATATTGCCATAGACCCTGTGTGCAACATGCAAGTAGATAAGTTAAGTGCTGCGGCAAGTTCAAATTTCAACGGAGCCGATTACTATTTTTGTTGTGAGTCGTGCAAATTACGCTTTGATGAAAATCCCCAAAAGTATATAGTTAGTAATGTTAGCGGAGATAAAATTGACAAGGTTGTTGTATCCACCGTGGATAAGGTAGCAGTTTCATTAATCAAACGACCAAATAAAAACTCTGGCTAATCTAGGCCACTACAGTTGAGTTTGTATTGCTTATGTGATTTAATTTCTTATATTAGAGCTCTGTAACTATTTGGAATGCCTCCGCCAAGGAGTTCTGTTCTCCTCCGTATAGTGTTGAGTTGTGAATCAGAAATTCTTTAATAAATTCTTCTATGATGCTCATGTCGCTGAGCTGTGAAACGTGTTTTGAGAGAGCTTCGATTTTTAAATTAAAAGTATCGGTAATATCAAAAGCAGTAACCCTGGTGCCGTTATTTCCTTTTACGACATTTGGATATATGCCATTAATTTTATTGTCGTTATCGAGTCGATTAATTGGGCCAATAAATGCGTGCGGCGATGCCATTAACCACAGTTCGCTTACGGTGTGAGGTTCAAGTCCGTCTTTAATCAAGGATGGAAATGCAAACGGATTTCGAGCATCGGGGTAGACGCTGAATAAAGTAGCTTGACCGACTGCCATGTGGTCGGGGTGTGACGCCGCAATCCTCATCCAACTTATCTCCGGCGACGGACCTAATACTCTGAAGGGTTTAATTTCTCGAATTACTTTTGAAATGTGAAATCTTAGATCTGAGTCCGCAGTAACATTTCCGTCTTTGAAATCCAGAAAAATTACATTTTCGACGCCGACGACTTTGGCCGCCGCCGTCTGCTCCTTAACACGTATCTCTGCCATCGAGGTTCGTGAGACAGAGCGGTCCGAACCTCCCGCATCACCTTTTGTGGCAATTAGGTATGTGACGTCATACCCTTGATGCACCCATGCAGCTATAGTTCCGGCAGCACCGAAATCTAAATCGTCCGGATGGGCTGCGACGCATAAAATTCTATTATTTTTTAAATCCTCCATTAAATATACCTTTATACACTAAAGCTTTTATGTATGTTGTTGATTTACGATAATCACTTTATTTGGCTAATCTATATTGGCTTGGCTCAAATGTCAAACTTCTTTGAGCTGTCTTTCGGAAAATATTATGTGATCAAACTTATCGCAAAAGGTTCACGATCAGATAATACGGTTAACCGCCGATGCTGTTACTTGGGTTGATAAATTTTTCCACCCGTATTCAAAAATTCAAGACTTTTAGATTTTAAGCCTTCTGATATTTCAGTATCGGGCGGTACGATATTTTCATCTTCGACGTTTTGCTTTGACATTTTTCGAATATCTTGCGTAATTTTCATTGAGCAGAACTTAGGTCCGCACATGGAACAAAAGTGCGCGGTTTTGGCAGGTTCTTGCGGTAAAGTATCGTCATGGTAGGATCTGGCGGTATCTGGATCCAGAGAAAGATTAAACTGGTCGTTCCATCTGAATTCAAATCTTGCTTTTGAGAGTGCGTCATCTCTTACTTGTGCTCCAAGATGACCTTTAGCGAGATCGGCGGCATGTGCTGCTATTTTGTATGCAATCATTCCTTGCTTTACGTCATCTTTATTCGGTAGGCCAAGATGTTCTTTGGGGGTAACGTAGCACAGCATGGCAGTACCGAAAGAGCCGATTAAAGCGGCTCCGATAGCTGATGTAATGTGATCGTAGCCTGGTGCGATGTCAGTAGTCAAGGGTCCCAGAGTGTAGAAAGGCGCTTCGTGACAAAGTTCATTTTCGAGATCGACGTTCTCTTTAATCTTGTTGAGCGGGACATGACCGGGACCCTCTATCATGACCTGTACTCCACGATCCCAAGCGATCTTTGTAAGCTCACCTAAGGTAGCCAATTCGGCAAATTGTGCGGCATCATTTGCGTCTGCGATGCAACCCGGGCGTAGTCCGTCGCCTAATGAAAAACTGACGTCGTATGTTTCCATAATCGAGCAAATATCTTCAAAATGTGTATATAAGAAATTTTCTTCGTGGTGCGCCAAGCACCAAGCAGCCATGATGGATCCACCTCGCGAAACTATACCCGTTACTCTTTTGGCCGTAAGTGGAATATATTCCAGTTTTACTCCGGCGTGAATGGTAAAGTAATCGACTCCTTGTTCGGCCTGTTCGATCAGAGTATCCCTCATGACTTCCCAGCTTAGATTGTGTGCGATTCCGTCAACTTTTTCAAGAGCCTGATATATCGGAACTGTACCGATTGGTACTGGGGAGTTCCTGATAATCCATTCTCTAGTAGTGTGGATATCAACTCCAGTTGAAAGGTCCATTACCGTATCAGCACCCCACTTCGTGGCCCATTTTAATTTTTCAACTTCTAGTTCGATCGATGAGCTGATAGACGAGTTACCGATATTGGCATTTACTTTAGTTAAAAAGTTTCTTCCTATGATCATCGGCTCTAATTCACGATGATTAACGTTCGCCGGTATAATGGCCCTTCCTGCGGCAACCTCATTAGCCACAAATTCAGGGGTAACGTTTTCTCGAGCGGCGATAAATTCCATCTCTTTTGTGATGATTCCAGCTTTAGCATATTGAAGTTGAGTGATCTTGCCTTCTGGTTTTTTTTGGTAGATTTCAATTGATTTAGGAAATGGTTTCAACGTTACCGAAGTATTTTGATCAAGTTGATTTGCTCTTTTGCGCCCGTCATCTCTTATGGTGAACGACCGTCCTTGAGCTATTTCGGTATCTTCTCGTTTTTTGATCCACGGCTCTCTGATCTTTTCTAAACCATCTTCGGGGTTTACTTGTTCACCAGAGGTATCATATAGCAGCACGGGACTTTCGGGTTCTGCGGCATCGAGTGACTGCAAGTTAACCTGAATAAAAGGAACCTCAAATGAACCGTCACCGGACGGAATTTTTATCTTTTTTCGACCGTTGTCAGAATATTGTTCGGAATTGCTCATACTATCTCCAAAATGCGCTTTGTTTAATCCAATTTTTAGTAACCTAGGCCGTAGATGTCAGGTGTTTTAGTTATGGATTTATCGTTAATTATATTTAACTCATAGCTTAGTTCTAAAATATTCCTTTGAAATGTTTACTTTTACTTTCTGGAGTCTAGAATCAATAGGTATGGGAAAATTAGTAAAAGGTTCAAAAGCTCCGGACTTTAATTTAAAGGATCAGGACGGTAAGACGGTTAAACTTTCGGATTTCTCCGGATCTAAAGTAGTGGTTTATTTCTATCCGAAAGATGACACTCCTGGATGTACGACTGAGGCCTGCCAGTTTAGGGACAACTTCCGTGAATTTTCTAAAATAAAAGTACCTGTTGTTGGAGTGTCTCCAGATGGAGCCGATAGCCACAAAACATTTAAAGAAAAGTACAAACTTAACTTCGAGCTTCTTTCGGACGAAGACCATAAAGTTATGGAGTCATACGGAGCTTGGGGGGAGAAGACATTATATGGGAAAAAGTCAATTGGAGTTATTCGCTCAACATTCTTAATCGATGAAAAAGGTTTGATAATTAGATCTTGGTATAACGTCAAAGCCGACGGTCATGCCGAAGCGGTATTGGCCGAGCTTTCCAAGTCTTAGTTATCTGCTTTTCCTCTTTAACAAAGTTTGCTGCGAACCCAAAGTAATGGTTTTGTCTCCTGGATTATTCAGGTATTTGAACTCAACATTACTTTTTGCGTGATTTTTCGTAAGAAAGAACGGCTGATTTAAACGGTATATCGAGCTTTCTTGAATCGCAATAGCTTTATTATTTTTGTTAAATAATTTCATCTCATCCTCCTTGAATTGTAACTAATTTTGAACTGAATCATTACTGATATTGTCGGAGACACATATTTGAAGATTTTTATGAATTCATTATGAAACTGTTAAGTCTTAATAGCAGCGGATGTTTGTACCTTTAAAGACTTTAAAATTTGGCCTTCTACGGTCAGAAGCAATGTTCAGTCTTTAGATAAATTAATGATAGAACGCGAATTAGCCAATGTCAGCTACCAACATAAAGTCCCAATCCGGCAAAACAAAGGCAAATCACTGTTGTTCCCAGTAAGTTCAGCGTGGCTTGAAGATAGGATTTTGAGACGAAGAGGTTAAAGGTCTCGTACATATAGGTTGAAAATGTCGTAAATGCACCACAAAAACCAGTGCCCAGGATTGTTGCATAGGCATCGGAAAGATGATGTCTTAAGGCCATTCCTTCGATAACTCCCAACAGCAATGATCCGGTGGCATTTATTACAAAAGTACCCAACGGGAATTGGGCATTTGTTTTGGTGCTGATAAATCTATCTACAACATAACGTAGACTCGCTCCGAGACTTCCGGCAAGTCCGACCAGTAACAAAACCAAAGTCGATCAACCCTTGCTCTGTTTATAGTGCAGCACCGTAACTTCTTCAATAAATGCTATGCCCCCGCCTAAAAGATCGGAAATTGATTTATAAAATTCGGTAATTTTGTCTTCAAGGTCGACCAGGGTAATAACTATAGGTAAATCCGACGAGAGTGATAGTATCCTGGTTGAATGAATATGGTTTGTCCGTCCGTAACTTTCTATTCCTCTTACGACAGTGGCGCCGGCAATACCAAATGAATGAGCGCGTTTTACAATTTCTACATACAACGGATGATGGTTAAACTGATCGTTTTCACCATAGATGATTGTTAGTTTTAATGCTTGCTCGTTTTCAAGTTCCATCGATTTTTCCTAAAATTTATTTATTTATTTAAACAGACTCTATTTCTGTCATCGCAATTGTGTTGTTTAAAATCTTTACCATTAATCTTATGTAGAATTGAGCCGCAAAAGTAAGGCCTGTCGCTTACATACTTTAAAAGGATTATCTTCATAGTTCCATCTTATTGATTTTGTGAAAATGCCTATTGAATATGTGAATAAGTCTGTCAAATGAAATTACTTCCCGGATATTAATAATGCGAGCCTGTTGCCAATGATTATAGCCATAAACCCGCAAATTAACATTGAAACTAAGAATACGGAACCGGTTAGGAGTTGGTTGTAAGAGATAAGCCTGTCAAAGTTTACAGCCATTGTAGATTCGGTGGTCAGCGCACCACAAAATCCGATTAAAATCATCGGTCTGATTAACGTTGGTGCTTTAGTGAGTAACAGTATTATCGTTGCTACGGTTCCTACGATAAAGGCTCCCGCAATATTTACAACAAACGTGTCCGTTGGAAATTGTCTTGGGGAACTATCTATAGCACTAAAAACTTCGTACCGAACGATAGTACCTATAAATCCGCCGATGGCAATGTAAATTAATGTTTTTAATTGCATTCTCACCTTTAGTTTAACAGAGCTAAAATTGCAAAGTTTGATATGAAAAAAGTAAAAATGACGGGTTGAGCTTGTTTATTTGATTTCAAAATTAAAGCCGAGCAAAGTAACGTTGTCTTGTTAGTTGAGCAGGGGTTTTTGTGATTAAAATCAGACACTTTTTGACGAAATTTGATTAATTGCACACACTGCGTTAATTTTTTGCCTACCATATAAGTATGCCACCGGAGAAACCACAATGGAAAGAGTTATACAGTGAAGTAGTTACAGGAGGATTGTGCACGGGCTGCTCTGCCTGCATAATAGTGTGTCCCCATGATGTGCTTAAATATGAGGATTCAGATGGAATCTATAAACCGTATCATTTGGATATTGACGGAGGAAAGACTGATTGCACTCATGGACAAAGAGGATGCACTTTATGTACGAGGGCCTGTCCGAGATTTAGAGATTGGGAATCTGAAATTGATGTGTTTATGCATAATCGCAATCGCACTGATGATGAAGTTTCAGGTATCTATAGACAAGTTGTACTTGCACGAACTACCGATCAAACAGTAAAAGAGGTCGGGCAGGACGGAGGCGTCGTTACATCAATTTTATTGTATGCGATGGATAATGACATAATAAATGGAGCATTAGTTTCCGCCCTTGAAGGCGACGGCTCAACGTGGAAAGCGGTGCCCACTGTTGCAACAACCAAAGAAGAAATTTTAAAAGGTGCAGGCAGCAGATATACCTATTCGGCTAATCCATTGGCATACATAGAAGCTTCCAATCGTGGAATTGACAGATTAGCGCTTGTGGGAATGGGATGCCAAGCATCCGTTCCGGCTGCTTTGTCTGCTAAGAAGGCCGGTAAGACTTCCAAAAGATTTGTTTTGAGTATTGGATTGTTGTGTTCAAAGTCATTTAATGATGCAATCTTTAGCGAACTGTTTGAAGCCAAATATGACATTAAACGCGAAACTATAAAAAAAATGAATATCAAAGGCGTATTTCAAATATGGTGCAACGACGGTTCGTATCATGAAATACCCTTAAAAGAAGCTCATCAGTGGACCCGAGAAGGTTGCAAAAGCTGTCCAGATTTTGCCGCCGAGCACGCAGATATTTCAGCGGGCGGAATCGGAAAGTTTTTAGATTGGACGCTTTTGGTAATAAGAACTCAAAAAGGTGAAGATATTATTAACGACATGGCAGAAAAAGGTCTGATAGAAGTTAAATCTTCTGACGAAGATCCTGCAGCAGTAGAGCTTATGGACAAATTGGCTAAAGTTTCTCGTAAGAGATGGCCTGAATCTGCTGTGTCGTCGGTAAGACGTCATATACCCGTAAGGTAGCCTACGATAAATTTGACGTGGACTCACATCCGTCATCGTCACAGACATTAATTTATAGATGAAATCTTCTACTTATATAATTTTGGTTAGGCATGGCACAACTCCCACCACCGGGAAAATATTACCCGGCAGAAAAGCAGGGCTTAATCTTTCGGATCAAGGAGTTGAAGAGGCTAAGATAGCAGGACAAATTATTAAAGACGCTTTCGGTAAGAAGGTAGCTGCTATATATTCTTCCCCTTTGGAACGGGCACTTCAAACCGCAAATCAAATTTCTTTGCAACTTTCGGTTCTGGTTACACCTAACGATAATTTGCTTGAATGTGATTTCGGTAAGTTCACGGGTAGACAACTTAAGGATTTATATAAGACAAAAGCCTGGGGGGATTTACACAGAAATCCGTCTGGATTTAGATTTCCGCAAGGTGAATCTTTCGTGGAGATGGAAAATCGCATGAAAGCATTTTTAGAGCACTGCTTAAGGAGCCATACGGGGAAAGGAGTTGTTTTGGTATCGCACGCCGATCCAATTAAAGCCCTTTTAAATTTTGCTTTGGGTATGCATATTAATAATTTCCAGCGACTGGTGATTTCACCGGCGTCTATATCCGTGTTAAGTTATGAAAACAACGTATCCCAGGGTCGTCTCCTGGCGTTAAACTTAAAATCGTCGTTAAAGGAGTCTATAAGTGCCTGATGTATGGTTGTACGAAAATCCTGAGAAAGTAACTTTCGGTACGGTAGGCGAACCTGGAAGCAGGGTATTTTTACTTCAGGTTAAAGAACGTGATTCACTTGTTACAATTAAACTTGAAAAGCAACAGGTAAAAGCAATTGTTGAATATTTGTCAAAAATTCTGGCAACTTCGGCAAGGCCAGGTCATCTAGCCGAAGATATGGATTTAGAAGAGCCCAATGATCCGCTGTGGTCCGCAGGGGCGATAGCCGCTCTGTACGAAGAAGATGTTAATAAGGTATTTTTAGTCGTGCAGGAATTTGATCCGGAAGCACCTCCGTTGGATGATGCAGAAGATCCAATAAAGATAATAACTAATGTTGCTTTTGAGGGTATCTCCATTCGAATAGTGATGTCTTTAGAGCAATCTGGAGCGTTGGCTATCGTAGGTAAAAGAGTGGTTGACTCAGGTAGGCCGCTTTGTCCATTATGTTCTTATCCATTGGATCCAAAGGGGCATGATTGTCCAAAAACAAACGGGTACAGGCCTCCTAAACTTTAAAGTAGTTATTTGAATGATTAATCAATAGTCTATATAAGTGGATATAAAAGAGCTGCTTTTAAGCGATGAAGTTGAATACGTGGGGAGAATAGTAAGCAGCTCAAACCATGCCTTACTTGTTAAATTTACCAAAGACGACTATTCGGTATTTGGCATATATAAACCCGTGAATTTTGAAAGGCCGTTGTGGGATTTTGAACCCGGACTTTATAAGCGCGAATATCTTGCTTTTGTGTCGGCTTCGCTGATGAATTTTGATGTAGTGCCCGTTACGGTTATTAGAGATGATTTGCAATACGGTACAGGCTCGGTCCAGCATTTTTTGAACAATGTAAATTATTATGACTACTTTGAAGCGGTGGAGCAAAGTCAGTTTCATATCAAATTGTTTAGTGTTGCGATTATGGATTTGATTATCAATAATGCCGATCGCAAAGCTGGTCATGTCTTAGTAACCGATGACAATCGCCTTTATGCAATTGATAATGGGTTGAGTTTTAATATTGCACCCAAATTACGCACTGTGATTTGGGAGTTCATAAACGAAGAGTTAACCGAAGAGGCTAAATTCGGAATTAGAAATTTTGTGGATAGTTTTGAAAATCATGCCGAAGATCTACTGACTAAAGGCGAAATCGATAAAACTTTAAATCGCGCCGATGCATTATTGGACTTGGGACGCTTT
>DAHXLF010000149.1:267-3288 GCA_027371755.1 Acidimicrobiales bacterium | reverse complement strand
AAATGTCTTTGAGATTTTAAGTGAGTATAGTAACTCCATTAAAGTTTGACCTTTCATTGGCGAACATAGCGCTTATAACTGGACCAAAACACCATGGGGACAGAACACTTAGGGCAATCTGGACGTGGAACATCAATATCTTTACCCCTTTTGACATATTCTTCAATTGAAGAGGAAAAAGGCCATATAATTGCCATAGTGGTTACGCCACCCTGGGCCCCCTGTATTTTCGTTGTAACACAAATTTTTGAGGGGGCCCTTAGAAAATAAGAACCCCCAATTATCGCCCAAAAATCAAATGGAAGAAAACATCATCTTAAAAGAGCATTGCCAAATGAGGGTCACAAGTGATCAGATAAGAGTGCCAGTAACAACGTACCGCTCTTTATGCTCTGGAAGGACCAAACATTAGCCATGTCCGAAACGCCAATTGGTTTGATACTGCCTTCACCGTGATATGATCGGCTCGACTTCTCCATTGTAAATTTGACGAAGCTGCAAGACTCGTGCTTGGTAGCACTACGGCCCGCATACTTGCTCCCTCCTAAGAGGCTTTTGACACCGCGCTTAGCCCAATACCTTTCGATGTTAAACCGCGGTCTGCTACTGGGCTGTTCGACCCTTACCCAGACGGGACTTTCACCCGCAAGTTTGATCCAGCTTTCAGGACGCACCATAAAGACATTTTAGATTCAAAGTATCATTATGCCATCTTGGACAATTCTACATAGAGAAAGTAGTGCAATTGGGAATAAAAATTCTTAGGAAGTTTATTAGGACGTTGCCCTCCGCTACACTTAATAGATAAGTAAAATCGCACTTCGTTATTGAAACGAGCAGCGTTTATGTCAACTAAAACTGAAAATAGTAACACCTTTAAAATCACAAAATGACTCTTGATCTTCAGCTCCGAAATGACGTTTACAGAAGGCCACTAGAAACGGCTCTCGACAGACTCAGTATGAAACCCGGCTTCACGTGCGTCGACGTAGGTGCGGGAGGAGGAGACGTCTCGGTTGCTCTTGCCAAATTGACGGGAAAGGGCGGACGAGTTTACGCAGTTGACATCGACCCTGAGTCAAGGGACCAAACCGCACGAGCGGCGGCGGCGGCCCATGCGCAAGTATTAACTTTAACTCAAAATGCTGAAGAGTTGACATTACCCGAAGAAGTTGATCTTGCATTCTGCCGTTTTCTTCTGCTCCATGTTCATTCTCCAATTGCGGTGATCAACAAGATGAAGCAAGCCATCAAGCCAAAAGGCTGGATCGTAATTCAAGAACCCGTTACCACAGCGGGCAGAATCAACCTTAAACCACTTTCGATGCCGGAGGCAAAGCACCAAGATATCGGTGCTGTTTTACCGAAATTGATTTTGGATACGGATTTAAATTTACTTGACGTATGGGCAGAAGCCCCAGTCGGCATTAAAGAAGGTCCGGTCGTGGAATACTTGCACTATCTAACTGAAGTGGATCCCGGGATGGATCCAGTCATATTGCCGCCACTTGTAACGGCGATTGCCCAAAAGAAATAGTCTGGAATAACTGCTTGGACATATACCGTTAAATAATTTAAATACTCTACGAAAATTTAGAGTTGCCAAAAAGATTATTTACAAAAAGGTTCCAACATCTCGCTTCAGTATAATAATTTAAGAAGCCAAAGAAGTAACCATCCTAAATCCGCTATTTGTAGTAAAAACTTTCGTACCAGAAAATCGAATTGATACCCATAAAACATTAAATGCCTCGTGCAAAAATAAACTAATCTGTAATTTATGACATTTGAGATCAGCGAACACGATTTAGAAAACGCAAAAATAACCGTAGAGGTCATGGGTGATGCCATCAACAGCCTTATTGGCAAATTCTCCGCCATGGAATCTTCCGACGTAGACGAACAGCAAATTCTGCTTTACGATTTGGCTCACGGAGCTGCGGCATATTACATGGCTTCTCATTGCCTGAATACGGTATCGGACAACCATAATGAACAGATGTTGTCGCTGGCATTTATTGCAGATGCTGCTTTTGATATAAAAACCAAAACCTACGGGCGAGAAGTATCCTGGGGACTTAAAGAAGACTTTGATTCAGAATCAAGACCATTTGTTACGAAATTCAGAGATCCTAAGTTTTTAGAGCTTTTGAGCGAGATCAAACCTGTAAGCAAATTAGATTCGGATTTTGAATTGGTAGCCGAAACTTTCAGACGCTTTGCTCAAGAAGAGATAATGCCAGTCGCAGACGAAGTTCACCGAACCAACGGAGATGTCCCCGAAAGCATTATCAGCGGACTTGCGGATCTTGGAGCTTTTGGCCTGTCGGTACCAGAAGAATATGGCGGTTTTGCTACCGGTGGAAGCCACGACTACTTAGGTATGGTCGTAGCCACCGAAGAACTTTCCAGAGGATCTTTGGGAATCGGCGGTTCGCTTATTACGCGTCCTGAGATACTAGCCAGAGCATTGATAGCAGGAGGAACCGAAGACCAAAAAAAGGAATTACTGCCGAAACTGGCTTCTACGGAAATTATGGCGGCAGTAGCCGTAACCGAACCCGATTTCGGGTCAGATGTAGCTTCATTAAAAGTTACGGCAACTTACCAAGACGGAGGATACCTAATAAACGGAGTCAAGACTTGGTGCACATTTGCCGCCAGAGCCGATGTCTTAATGCTACTTGCAAGAACCGATTCGGACAGAAGTTTGGGGCACAGAGGATTATCGCTATTTATAGTGGACAAACCTCAGGGAAACTCGAAGGGTTTTATGTTCACCCAAGATACCTCATCTAACAGACCCCAAGAGTTGCCCACCGGAAAAATGGAGGGCAGGCCGATAGACACTATCGGATATCGCGGGATGCATTCGTATGAAATAGCTTTTGAGAATTGGTGGGTTCCCAAAGAGAAATTAATCGGAGAAGAAGCCGGTCTGAACAAGGGATTCTACCTACAAATGCAGGGTTTTGAAAACGGACGGCTGCAGACCGCAGCTAGAGCAATCGGAGTTATGCG
>DAHXLF010000149.1:0-257 GCA_027371755.1 Acidimicrobiales bacterium | reverse complement strand
TTGAAGCTGCGACATCATATGCGGAGAACAGAGTTGTTTTTGGAGAACCTATAATAAACTACCAACTGACCAAAGCAAAAATCGGAAGAATGAATGTAATTTTAAATGCCTCCAAGAGTTTTACCTATGAAGTTGCAAAACTTATGGGTGACAAGAAAGGCTCCATGGAAGCATCCATGATTAAAGCATACGTCGGTAAGGCCGCCGAATGGATTTCAAGAGAAGCTATGCAAATTCACGGGGGAATGGGTTACGCC
>DAHXLF010000148.1 GCA_027371755.1 Acidimicrobiales bacterium | reverse complement strand
TTGGGCCCGATCATCCCGACACACTCGACACCAAAAAAGGCCTTGCTATTTCTTATCGTGAGGCCGGACGTTATGAAGAGGCTATAGCAATTGAAGAGCTTCTTGTTGCCGACTATGAGCGTATCCTTGGGCCCGATCATCCCGATACACTGAGCGCTAAAATGGGTCTTGCTATTTTTTATCGTGAGGCTAAGCGCCTTGAAGAGGCTATAGCAATTGAGGGGCAGGTTCTTGACTCCACATGGTCGAAATTGCCTCCCTCTAAATAGAGTACTTTCACAGAAGTCCAGTCACGGCTCCGCTGGCTTAATAAGGCAGTGTAAGATTACCCACATTTAGTGGACACACCTTATGCAGCATTTGCTACACCTTTTAAGTTTAGTTCGAATTTATCCGGACTAACGTTATTTATCTTTGAACACCTGCGTATGGTGTTATACCAATTGACATACCAAGCTACACCGTCTCTCAACTCGTCAATATTGCTAAAGACGTGGCGGTAGAAATACTCGTGCTTAAGTATGGACCAGAAGGATTCTGCAGTTGCATGATCGTAATATTAACCGCTAACTCCCATTAAGCGAGTGATCTCTGCTGTGGCACAAAGATACTTGAAATAATTGATAGTAATATTCTGCCTATCCGAGGGGTCGATTACTCTTGATTTTATTAATCAATTGGCTTATAAATTGGTAATTCAATAACAATCCGGGCTCCTCCGATTTGAGAGGTATCAACAAAAACCTTACCTTTGTGTCTTAAAACTATTTTTGACACTAGAGTGAGTCCGAGTCCCGATCCTTTTTCGTGTCCTCTAGATCCTGATTTGATGCCTCGATTAAATCTTTCAAAAACCTGTTCGCGAAAATCCTTGTCGATACCCGGACCATCGTCATCAAAATAGATCAGGACTGTGTCAACTAGCTTTGAGATGGTAACAATTTTGAGTCCGTTTGCATAGGTTTTCGCATTGGATACTATGTTTGCCACCGCTCGTTCAAACTTTTTCTTGTCGGCTTCCACCAGAACTTGAGCATCTCGATCGTTGCAGGATATTTTGGCTTCGCAATTAGACACTTTTAGAGACTCAAGGATAAGGCGATAGATAGGTACAGGTTCCAAATTCGTGTCGGCAAGTTGTGAATCGACTCTGAAAATTTCCAGCAAATCAATTACCAAATTGGAAAATCTTTCAATTTCGGCATTTAACATCGTAACAGCCTGCTTGGCATTTGGGGCCATTTCGTCTATATGGTTTATTAAAATTCCCGCCGTAGCAGACAAGGTATGAAGCGGAGATCTTAGCTCATGACTTACGTCTGCGGCAAATCTCTGCTCTTGATCCACCTTTTCGTTTAAGTATTCTGAAACCTGATTAATTCTAGTTGCCAGTTCGTCCAACTCGTCGTGCCCGTTAATTTCAAGACGATCAATCGGCGCGCCTAGAGGTATTTTAGCAACCGTAACTGTAATCTTGTTTAATCGTTTTTGGAATCTGCCATATATAATTTGAAAAATTAAAACTCCCAGGAAGGTAAAAAATATTGAAAACGCACCTAAAAGCAACGCAAGTATATTTAACGTATCATTTAGAGTATTAAAAGAGTCCAATTGCATAAAATAGTTGTTTCCGCCAAAATATGGGGAACTGAATGAAGTTTTGGAAATGACATAGTAGCTTCCGTTTATATTTACGAAATGGTTAAAGTTTCGTTGGGTTGAAAACTGTTTTATTGAATCAGTCAGGTCCGGTACGGGAAGTCCGCCTCTGATATAGAGCGTTCCGTTGTAATCTAATACCAATCCCGAATTGCTGGAGAGTCTAATTGAATCCAGAATTTGACTAACCGTTGCATTTGAAAGATTTACGTTATCGATTAAAGCTATATCGGTTAAAACTGCTTGAGAGGAGAAGGATTCGCTATTGGAAATGAGTACGCCTTGGGTTGCTTTAAATACGAGTATCGAGAGTATGACACAGATCAAAAAAGCTATCAATCCGAACGTTAGCGAAAACTTGGCTTTAAGAGAAAGTTTTTTTAGATATGTTTTAAAAGGCACTTCAACCATGGACTATCCATTGCAATTTTAACTTAAATTTTTTGTATAAACGGGATTAGGCGACTAAATTAAAAATTATTTAAACTGCAATAAATTTATATCCCAAACCACGGGAAGTAGAAATATATTTGGGAACGGATGTATCCTCTTCAATCTTGGCCCTCAGACGTCTAATGTGCGTGTCGACTAACCTTGTGTCTCCGAACCAGTCATATCCCCAAATCTTTTCTAAGAGTTCTTCTCTTGAGATTATCTTATTGGGACTTTGGGCCATTAGAGTTAACATCTTAAATTCAGTTTTGGTCAGATAAATCTCTTTATCGTTTATAAATACCTGACCCTGACTAACCTTTATTCTCAGTGACCCGAAGTTAAGTTCCTCTTTTTCATGCAGAGCCGGTTTGGTCCTTCGGAGATGTGCCTTCATCCTAGCCGTAAGCTCTTTGGGGGCAAAAGGTTTAATTATATAGTCGTCAGCCCCTGCTTCGAGTCCGGCGACCACATCGTGAGTATCGCTTCTGGCAGATACCATTAAAATAGGGGAGTTGCTTTTTTGACGAATTAATTTTGCGCATTCAAAACCCGTCATATTTGGCAACATCAGATCCAGTATAAAGATATCAGGTTTGCTGCTGTCAAGTGCGGAGATTAGTTCTTCCCCCGATTCGAAGGTTTTGACATTGAATCCGTCATCTTCTAAGACAAGCTTCAGGGAATCTCTTATCCTCTCGTCGTCATCTATTATAAAGACCGAATTCATTTCATATAGTTTACTAGATTTAACAAAATTATTATATTTACAGCAATTCAAAAGCTATTGATCGAAAGTATATCCGTTAAATTACAATGTTTGTTCGCGGTCTGTTAATTGTTATACCAGTTAAAATTTATCGAAAATTTTAACTGGTATCTGACTTGCAATATTCAGAGTATTGCAGTTTCATATTCCAAAAACTTTGTTACCTCTTAACGGAATTTCTTAGGCTTAGTTATTGTCTCATGATGCAAGCAGAAGGTTGATATTTATGATCAAAATGATTACAAATATTAGAGTTGGCCGACGGGTTTAATTGGGGCTGGCCCAAAGTTTTAGGTTTTTGAATTTATACTTAATACGCATCATACTTCATGGCCGAATCGTTGATATTGAATTTTGGACATTAAGTTGAGGTAATTAAATAAACTTGAAAAAAGTTAAGAAAAATAATTTAATTGTTTAACTATTAACAAAGACTATAAGAAAATCCTCAAAATAGCACATAAGGAAAATCCCGAAGTAGTTGATAGCGTAAAAC
>DAHXLF010000147.1:1573-3381 GCA_027371755.1 Acidimicrobiales bacterium | reverse complement strand
AAAGAGAAGGATATGACCTATTCTTCGCGCATATTCGTTAAAGCCTCATTTACCAACAAGATAACTGGTGAAATTAAAGAAAATACACTCTTTATGGGTGACTTTCCAATAATGACCGACAAGGGTACGTTTATTATTAACGGAACCGAAAGGGTTATCGTAAGTCAGTTGATTAGATCCCCGGGCGTACTTTTTCAGTTAGGTAAAGACGCAAAGACTATTTTAACGGGGACCGTGCACCCGTATCGAGGGGAGTGGGTCGAGATTGACTTGGAGGATAAGCCGTCAAGAGACTTAAATGCAGGCGCCAGAATCGCTCGAAAGAGAAGACTTTCGCTGTTTACTTTAATTCGCGGATTAGGTTACGACGATCCTGCCTTTATGGAAGCCTTCGTAAAGCATTTTGATTTTCTGCGTCCTCAATATTCCAAAGATAAGTTTGCTGGCCAGACTAAAGACGAAGCATTAGTCGAAATCTATAAGAGAGTAAGACCGGGAGAACCGCTTTCGCACGAAGCTTCTAAAAATTATTTCGAAAACTCATTTTTCAATCCGAAAAGATATGATCTTTCAGCCGTCGGTAGGTATAAGCTCAACAGAAAATTAGGTCCAGAAATCGATAAGTTAAATAAACTGTTTAAGCTTGATTTAGCTAAGCCTGACACGGATTCAACTACTTTAAGCGCTCCAGAGATTTTGGCCACCGCGACATACATGCTGCATTTGGCAAGCGGTGAAAGCGGTTACCGTGTGGACGACCAAGACCACTTTGCCAATAGAAGAATTCGAGCGGTTGGCGAACTTATTCAGAATCAGGTAAAAGTAGGGCTTTCCAGAATGGAAAGAGTGGTCAGGGAGCGTATGACTACTTTGGATGAAGAGTTGATAACTCCCAATAACTTGACCAACACCAGACCTGTGGTTTCTGCCATTAAAGAGTTTTTCGGAACCAGCCAATTAAGTCAATTCATGGATCAACATAATCCTTTGTCCGGTTTGGCCCATAAGCGAAGGCTTTCGGCATTGGGCCCTGGCGGTCTTTCCAGAGAGCGTGCGGGATTTGAGGTTCGTGACGTTCACACGTCTCACTACGGCAGAATGTGTCCAATTGAAACTCCTGAAGGACCAAACATTGGATTGATCGGAGCACTTGCTACTTACGGGCGGGTGAATGAATTCGGATTTATCGAGACTCCCTATCGCAAGGTGGCAAACGGTAAAGTAACTGATCAGATTCAGTGGTTGGCAGCCGACGAAGAAGAGGATCATGTTATAGCTCAGGCAAACGCCCCGTTTGATTCAAGCGGAAAGTTCATTGAAGATAAGGTTTTGGTTAGACGAGGACCTCAGGGAGCTGGAGTTAAATTCGGCGCCGGAGTTGGAGGTTCCTACGGAACAACAAGCGAAATCGATTATGTGTCGCCCGCCGAAGTTGATTTGATGGACGTCAGTCCCAAGCAGATAGTCTCGGTTTCCACTTCACTAATTCCATTTGTTGAACACGACGATGCAAACCGTGCTCTTATGGGTGCAAACATGCAGAAACAAGCTGTGCCTCTTTTGGTTCCCGAAGCCCCGTATGTAGGCACCGGTGTGGAATTTAGATGTGCCGTCGATGCAGGAGATGTAGTAATCGCCAAAGGCAAAGGTGTTATTAGTACCGTTTCGGCAGACGTGGTTCATATTGAATACTCTCCCAACCAAAAGGACGAGTTTGGAGCGCCGCTACCAGCCAAGGAAGTAATTCTAATTGACAAATTTAGGAGATCCAATCAAAATTCGTGTGTTAACTCAAGAGTTATTGTAGT
>DAHXLF010000147.1:0-1563 GCA_027371755.1 Acidimicrobiales bacterium | reverse complement strand
GCCAAGGAAGTAATTCTAATTGACAAATTTAGGAGATCCAATCAAAATTCGTGTGTTAACTCAAGAGTTATTGTAGTCGAAGGACAGCACGTTAATAAAGGAGATATAATTGCCGACGGACCCGCTGTAGATAACGGCGAGTTGGCATTGGGAAAGAACCTTTTGGTTGCCTTTATGCCGTGGGAAGGATATAACTATGAAGACGCGATTATATTGTCTCAAAGGTTGGTAACCGACGACGTACTTACTTCAATTCACATAGAAGAGCATGAGGTTGACGCACGAGATACAAAACTTGGAACCGAAGAAATTACGCGTGATATCCCCAACCTTTCAGAGGAAGTTTTGGCAAACTTAGATGATCGCGGGATTATCAGGATCGGAGCTGAAGTAACGGCAGGCGACATATTGGTCGGTAAGGTTACACCCAAAGGCGAGACTGAGCTTACGCCAGAAGAGAGATTGCTGAGGGCAATATTCGGTGAAAAGGCTCGAGATGTGAGAGACACTTCCATGAGAGTTCCTCACGGCGAGTCAGGTACCGTAATTGACGTTAAGGTTTATACCAGAGACGATGCCCACGAGCTGCCTCCGGGGGTAAATGAGCTGGTAAGAGTGTATGTTGCTCAAAAGAGAAAGATTACCGAAGGTGATAAGCTTGCCGGAAGACACGGAAACAAAGGTGTCATCTCAAAGATTCTTCCAGCCGAAGATATGCCGTATCTCAAAGATGGAACTCCGGTAGACATTATACTGAATCCTCTGGGTGTTCCCAGTCGTATGAACGTCGGTCAGGTATTGGAATCTCACTTAGGTTATGCCGCAAAGTGCGGGTGGAAAGATGTAGACAAAGAACTGACTACCGACTCTAAGAACAATAAGAAAACCAGACCCAAGACTCCTCCGTCAGTTTGGGTGTCTTCACCTGCTTTCGACGGGGCGCACTGGGATGAAGAGGATAGAACCGGCGGTCACAAATCTATTAAAGACATTTTCGGCACTTTAAATTCTGACGGTAAGGACGGTACGAAACTTATTAACGATGACGGAAAGGTTGTTTTGTTCAACGGTCGAACCGGCGAGGTATATGACAATCCGATCAGCGTAGGCTACATGTACATACTTAAATTGGCTCACCTCGTGGATGATAAGATTCATGCCCGTTCAACCGGTCCTTACTCCATGATAACTCAGCAACCCCTCGGCGGTAAGGCTCAGTTCGGTGGGCAGAGATTCGGAGAGATGGAAGTTTGGGCGCTGGAGGCATACGGAGCCGCATTTGCTCTTCAGGAGCTTTTGACGTTGAAATCCGACGACACCTCTGGGAGAGTTAAAGTTTACGAGAAGATAGTTAAGGGTGAAAGTATCCCCGAGCCCGGAATCCCGGAAAGCTTTAAAGTATTAATTAAAGAAATGCAGTCTTTGTGTTTGGATGTTGAAGTAATTTCCAACACGGGTGAAGAGATTCATCTTAAGGACCTAGATTTTGATGTTGACAGGGAGTCGGAGCACTTTGGAATCGATTTCAGTCATCATGAGTTATCCGGAGACGACTTAGATGGT
>DAHXLF010000146.1 GCA_027371755.1 Acidimicrobiales bacterium | reverse complement strand
TCTAAAACAAGCTGCAGTTTTTTTCGCAAGGGAGCTCGCCCCTTAAAACTAGTTATAAAGTTCGTAGATATCCTTAAGGATAAATGGGAAGTCGAGTCAATTTTAAGAGTTCTTGAAGTTGCCCCATCTTCGTATTGTAACGCCAAGAATATAAAGCCATCAAGTCGACAAATTGCTGATCAAGAACTCAAGAAAGATATTTACGGAGTATTTGTTATTAATCGATGCGTGCATGAATAAGCCGTGTCCATAAAAGTGAGTAGGTTCAGTTTCAATGTACTGGAATAGTCACACAATAAAAGAAGTAAAATAATAATTAATTATGACGTTCCGATTTTAAAAATACCAAGAATAAATCGGCTACTTTGAATAATTATGTCGGGTACTTTGATAATAATACGCAAAATATTAGGAACAAGTAAAAACAGCTCTCAATCCGCAAGTATTTAGATCAAACAAAATCAAATAAAACTAGCCATTTACCAGGTACTATCTAAGATTTTCTTAAATTTGACTGTCAAAGTCAGGAGGATATCGCACCAAGTCGAAAGTGATCACAGTAATTTACCTTATAGCCAGAAAGCTGCCATTACCACAAATCCATACGATATAGCGAGGAACCAAAAATAGTACATATTTTGGCATTTCTACGGCGAATACGCTACGATTTAGATAGTGACGAAATACGAATCCAAAAGCTCAGACATTGTTCAGAAAATAGCGGTATGTTTACCCATTGTTATACTTATATTAGCATCGGCTACGGTTGGGATCGTAACTTCTTTGACATCACATACCCAACCCATTAAAACTAATTTGTCATTG
Source organism: Acidimicrobiales bacterium (assembly GCA_027371755.1). GTDB lineage: Bacteria > Actinomycetota > Acidimicrobiia > Acidimicrobiales > JABEUL01 > JAJZNL01. The sequence continues at coordinate 2,621 of DAHXLF010000146.1, read as the reverse complement.
TCCAATAGTTCTATAGCTAATTCTCCACAATGTTTACCAAATCAATTAAGACAGGTTGTCGCCGGATTTAGATCTGGTGTTAATGTAGGAGGTCTTACAAACAGCGCTGTCGGCGTTATAATCCACTGGCAGAACATAAGCTCTCAAGCATGTCATTTACACGGATATCCGAAAGCTCAATTTCTATCGGATAACACAGTTGTGTCTGTAGACGAAATAAACGGATTGTTTTGGCTTCCCTTTATCAGTCCCATTAATTTACCAACTATAGAACTGAAACCCCATGGCGGAATTGCATCTGCTGCTATATTTTATCTTCATTATCCTCATCCGATTGCCGAACAAGGCGACGTACCATGGTATAACTCAACTTGTCCTAAGATAAACACAATTAATATCGGAGTTTATAATCCATTGTCGTCTATCCCGTACTCTTATATTTATACCCCTATACAAGTTAGAGGTTTAAACAGTAAAAATCTCGGGAATAACTTTACTCCTTGTCCCAGGGTAGTAGATGTTTCTAACTTTCAATCTGGAGTCAATGCAGATAATGATTGGCCACCCCCAAAATTCCCTGCGCCAGCAGCTACGACTACAACAACCGATCCTTCTACTATCACCAATATCGCACCTGCCGGGACACCATATTGCAATCCGAATCAGCTTAAATTTGGGTGGAGCCACGTCGGTGGTGGTACCACGACATTTTGGATTTTCCTCATGATTCAAAATGAATCCACCAGAATATCTTGTTCGCTACAAGGTATTCCTTCATTTATTTTTGAAGACGCAAACGGAACTCCGCTGCCCTCACAGGATCAGCCTCAGTGGGATCACAATGTCGCACCGTGGACCGAGACGGCGGCTCCGCCTGATATTTTAATGCTGCCTAAAGGAAAAGATTATGCTATGATAGGTTGGATAGAGGCTCAAAATGCAAATAGGGCGGTATCAGCATGTACAAATGCACCGCTTATGACAATAACTTTACCGACAGGAGGCTCAACCATTATTTCAGATACCTTTCAAGTTGGACAATGTCTCGCTGCACCTCCAGAGTACGGTCAATTTACGCAAATCCCAATAAATTCGCCTTACTTCCAAAACTAGAAAGTGAACAAATCTTTGAAAAAGCACAGATTAAAACTTATTTTAATCTGTATCATCGCATTTATTCTGACCAGTTGCAATAGCGCAATACAGACATCCTCTTACGGTTCGGACAATGGCGGTCCTAGTCCCAGTGTAGTTCAATCAACTTGTGGCGGTAGTCCCGTTTCATTGTACCTTGGTCAGTCTGCGGGAGTTACATGGGTGACTTCTCAGGATCCAAGCGGAGCATCGATAGGATATAATACTTATTCATTAAATTATCAGGATTTAAGCGCAGCAAGCTTTAATAGCAGTCCTGTAAACAATGGGTTCGAAGATATACCGGTATCGCCCTCAGGACCAGGTTTGCTCTACTGGATGGGAGGTCCAGCTTATGCTAAATATTTAGCTTCAACTCAACCGTCTTCCATATGGGACAACTATTGGGCACCGGATATCAATCAAGTTGCAAATGCTACAGAGCCAACTTTTGTAAGTCAAGGATACCCGACCGATGTTAACGGCACAGGGCTGAATGAGGCTTTAAATTTAGCTGATTCGTATGGATTTGGATGGCGACAAGGTGCATATGCAGCAGATTCTTGGATGAATGTTCAGACCAACGCCAATAGTATCGGACTGAATATAAATTTAAATTTTAATGTTATGTGGGCTGATATTGAAGATGGGCCAACATATCTTCCCACATTACCAAACTCAACTGGATCAGACGGTTGGTTAAATATACAAATCGCTAATCCTTATGGGAGTAAAGTTCCAAATTGGAATCAGTACTTGGCGTATGAAAATATATCAATTTGGAACGGATTTGTAGCCGGGCTTTTTCAGGAACAAAATTTCATCAATTATCTATTTGGTAGTGGCACAGTACAAATATTCCCAGGAATTTATTCCTCTCCTTACTATTGGAATCGTTATACAAATTCTGCGCCGCTTGGAAACACCTTAGAATGGACCGCCGTCAACAGTCTATATAGCCCTCCATATCCGTATCAGGGGCAGTGTCCAAGTAACACGTCATATTTTACGGGGTACCCCATGATCCCGGTGTGGTTTGGCGGAGAAACTTCCTCTGATCCCGGATCTCTTCTATGGCAGTTTGCTCAATTGGAGACTGATTATGATCAAATCAATCTAAATACATTTAAAAACGATCTATACTATTTACAGGGTAATTGTGGTCAAAGTAGTCAGGTTACTTGTTTTCAATAAAACTTACATGTAGTTGCTATAAAGTAACTTCTTAAAATATCGAGCTTAAATTGCCTTCTAGTTTGGTGTCCCAGTATTGATACTGGTGTTCTGTAATGCGACTCTACCATGTTTGACTTTTTCTAGTATTGCTTCTGCATTCTGAGTCCATTTGAACGGTTTTGGATCTTTGTTGTTTTTATTAATATAGGGTTCTATAGTTTGTATTTAAATCCGGTTGTTAGGCGACTCCCTAAATGATTATGGCACGTATGATTTTCGTCAGTGTCAGTGAGGATGTAATTTATTTTCTT
>DAHXLF010000145.1 GCA_027371755.1 Acidimicrobiales bacterium | reverse complement strand
GGAATTTATCGACTTATAACCGGTAACAACTACCGAATCGGTTCCGGTTTTAATAAGCTTTTGGGCGGCCTTTCGTATATCTTCTCTTGTCCGAAGTATTTTGTCGGAAATCGTCTCAAGCTCTTTCAAGTTGGGAGTCAAAACTGTTGCCACGGGAAACAGAGTGCTCTTAAAAAAAGCCAAAAGGTCCGAATCGACTAACTGGTCGGACTTTGTAGCGGAAATTATCGGGTCAATGACTATCGGGGTGGACTTAAAATAGGTTTCCATCGAGGAAGAAACGAAAGATGCAATTTTCATGTCGGTTATCAAACCGATCTTTACGGCGGCCACCTCGAAGTCTTGAAGAACTGCATCAAGTTGGTTTTTAAGCAGAGAAATTGGCGTTGCTTTGTTTTTGTAAAACCCCGTTGAATTCTGTGAAGTTATCGAAGTAATCAGGGTACAACAGTAACACCCGAAATGTCCAGCGGTTCTGAAATCTGCGATTATTCCCGCTCCGCCAGTTGGATCAAATCCCGCTATTGACAATATTACTTTGGGATGATCAGAGATAGGATCCAAATTAATTGCCTTATTTGCCATTGTAATTTAGATTTAATTTAATTGTATTACTTTGTAAATAAAGATACGCTTCATCGCTCCGCTATTTTAAAGATGGCATGGTAGACGGATCAGAAGACGGTACAGCATATAGCTGCTTAGGTATCCTGCCTGCTTGTCTGGCAAGATGGCCCGCCTCGATTCCCGATGCAATTGCATGTGCCATTTTAACCGAATCAACCGCTCGTGTGATTGCAGACGCGGCTAAGACCGCATCAGCCCCGATTTCCATAGCCAGAGCCGCATCCGAAGCGGTACCGATGCCGGCATCTACTATAACTGGAACGTTCTGGATCTCCTCAATTATTCTGATCAAACCGTTTAAGTTTTCAAGGCCCATTCCCGATCCGATTGGAGATGCCAAAGGCATTACCGCCGTAACGCCCAACGATACCAGTCTCCTTGCTATGATGAGGTCGTTGTTAGTGTACGCGAATACTTTAAAATTCTTATTTATTAGTATTTCGCAAGCTTTGATGAGTTCTATGGGATCCGGTAACAGAGTTTTTTCATCACCTATTACTTCTAATTTTATCCAATCGGTCTCTAGGGATTCCTTTGCAAGTTCAGCTAATTTAACGGCTTCTGCTGCGGTATAGCATCCTGCTGTGTTGGGAAGAATTTTAATTGAGTGTTCGGCCAAAATATTAAAAATTGAAAGTTTCTGGTTGGGGTTAACACGCCGCAAAGCTACGGTTGCTATTTCCGCCTGAGAAACCTTAATTATGTCAGATAATATCTCCAAAGACGGTAAGCCGCCGGTACCTAAAATTAGTCTGGAGTTAAAAGTTTGATTGTCTAGAGTTAAATTTCTGCTGTCCATTGCCTTAGTTGTCTGTTGGATAATTAATTTTTAGAGTGATTAGGTCTAAGAGTCGTAGCCAATCGCATATTACTTATCTGTATTCTGCTTAGGGGTTAACTATTCAAGTTAATTCTATACGTTCACCAGACCCGGTCGGTTAGATATTGAAAACTATTGTTGAAGATATCTAAAATCAGCTTAGCCACCTTGAGCGGCGGTAATTATTTCGACGGAATCCATATCGTTCACTGTAAATGTTGCCCACTGAGATTTTGGGATAACCTCGTTATTGACAGCTACCGCCAATCCCTTAAAGTTAGGATTCGCCTCAGTGACAAATTGGGTGACAATCTCATACAAACTCGCAGTTTGAGTCTTAGATTCGATCCCGTTGATTTTGAAAGTTATATCGGCCAATTCTGTCGTTTTATTCAATCGTGTCTTTGTATATAAAAATATTTCTTGAATTTTAAATTCAAAATTCAAGGCGTTAAATTTCTAATTATTAAAAATTTAAGTCTTGAAGGTTCAAGCTAATTGAAATCCTAATATTGTATTTTAATGTGAAATGTAAAGGCAACGGTCTATGATTGGTCGGCATATTAACCCAAAATCATATAAAACCGTCTAAAACAAATTTGCAAACATTCATAAAAACAACCATGAATATGTTTCGTAGGCCAGAGGGTTTTTGAATTCGTTAATGAGGTACCTAATCGTCCAATGCAGACGCTATTTAAGATTAGAGTCTTATTTAGTAATGGATAGTTAGAAGATACTGTCTTATTTTAGAGTAACAGGCATTGACATTTTGGAATTGTAGATTTTACTTTAAGACTTGGATTGAGTCAATTCCTAATATTGAGCACTCTTAAATTGATTGAGTTAAGTCTGTGCGGTTTGGCGAAAAAACTTCAACAAATTGATTTGATTCGCCTTGAATTTCATCTGCCACAATTTCAGCGGTTAGCGGAGCCTGAAGTACCCCATGGCGGTAGTGTCCAAAAGCGCAGATAATATTGGTGGACTCTATTCTACCAATGTAGGCTATGTTATCTACAGTACCCGGCCTAAAGCCGTGTCCGATTGATTTTATTTCCGCTTCTCGAAGCGACGGGAAAAGACTTATTGCTGGCTCTATTAAATTAAATAGCCCTTCAGCAGTGTTCCCAATGTCAAAACCCGTATATTCTTGAGTAGCACCGACTACTAATTCATCGCTGGACCGCGGTACTAAATAGACCGGGGTCCCTTTCACAAATCCCCTTAAAACTCGTTCTAATTTTATTGACTTTTCGTTTAGTTTTAAGGTCATGATTTGACCTTTTACTTTAATAACCTGCAGTTTTGACGCATATTCTCGACCAAGAATTTCGGCTCCAGAATTACCGGTGGCCAAAACTATGTCCTTTGCTTCTATGATGTCATTATTGGACAACGTAATTTGAGATAAATTTATATCCAGAGAAGTCGCGGTTGAATTTGTGATCTCACCACCCAATTTACGATAAGCATGTTCTATCAGATCCAACTCTTTTAACGGTTCTACAAAATAGTCCGATAACAACAAAGCTCCGGAATTAAAGTTTGGAGTCAGACCTGCCAAAACGTCACCGCATTGCAAATTTGACAGCTTTTCAATCTTGAGATTACATTGTTCATAATAGTTGACGAGGTTGTCGATAATGGCTTTGTCGTCTTTTGTTTTGGCGATCAGCAAAGACGGTATGTTGGAAAGCGACGATTCTTTACCGGTCAGCTCTGTTAGCTTATCTGCTAGAACAGACCAAAGTTGTTGAGCATGAAGATTGGGTTTTATTAACGTTCCCTCGTTAAAGACTGCTTCTGAAATCGGCGCGATCATACCGGCAGCGGCAGCCGTGGTTTTAGAAGAGGTTGGTTCGTCAATAATCATGCTATCGATATCTCTTAAAGCCAACTCAAGGGCAATTGTCATGCCAATAATTCCGCCGCCTATAATTGCCGTACTGACTTTTTTTATCATTGATATCTCATATCTGTTGGATGCTTTGAATAATTTTGCTAGTTTCACTTTGCTAGTTTCCAACTTAATTTTTAATTCGTTGAATAAATCAACATCCAAGCAAACCAAGCAGAAATTGCCTCAAAGCAATTAAACTATAAATT
>DAHXLF010000144.1 GCA_027371755.1 Acidimicrobiales bacterium | reverse complement strand
CAACCTGATCTATCTTAAGATCAATTTTTAAGGTATTTTGATCGAGGTTATCATGAAAAGCAAGACCGTATTTTGCACTTAGATCTCGTGCAATTCCGATTACCGACAAGGCATCGGGTCTATTTCCTTCAGTCTCTATGTCGAACACGACATCAGGGATAATATTCATTACCTCGACCAAAGATTTACCTAAATCGTCGTCTTCTGCATCTAATAACATCAGTCCGTTTTCATCGGATACCAATGATATTTCAGAGCCCGAACATAACATGCCAAAAGAGGTCACCCCACGCATGGTTCTCTCTTTGATTTCCAACTTGCTTGGCAAAACTGTTCCTATCGGCGCATACGGAACGAAATCACCAATATCAAAATTCCAAGCCCCGCAAACAACTGTCATCGGTTCGTCCAATCCGATGTCTGTAGTTATCTTACGAATCTTATCGGCACCCTTGATCGGATCTATTCCAAGAACTTTGGCAACTTTAATATCGTCTATATCTTTACCGTAGTAGTAATAAGAATCTATTACAAGACCAAGCGAATTAAAAGTGTCTACTAGCTCCTGTATTGAAGAATCGTCTAAAGCATCAGCTGGTACGTCTACGAATTCTTTTAGCCAATTTAATGTAACTATCATTGTTTTCTCTCTAAAACTGCAACATGATCCTAAGATCGTTTTCGGTAAGATCTCTCATATCTGACAGCGAATACTTCATCTGAACTAGACGATCAATACCAAATCCAAAAGCAAACCCATTCCAAATTTCAGAATCAATTCCTACGGCTTTAAAGACTTCCGGATCAACCATGCCGCAGCCACCGAGTTCGATCCAACCGGTATTTGAACATGTTCTACAGCCGTCGCCCGAACATATGGTACATGTTATTTCGAATTCTGCCGACGGCTCCGTGAACGGAAAATATGCCGGTCGCAACCTTGCGTGTATATTTGGCCCAAAGTAACTAGACGTAAACTTTTCAATTGTTCCGGCTAAATGTCCAAAATTAATATCTTTGTCAATCACCAATCCTTCAATTTGATGAAAAATGGCAAGATGTCTTGCATCGGGGGTATCTCTGCGAAAACAACGACCCGGCATCACCGTATAGATCGGCGGTTCATAGGTTTTCATAACCCTTACCTGCACTGGAGAGGTGTGGGCACGCATCAGAATTGTTTCAGGTTGTGCGGTATCTAAATAAAATGTATCCCACATCCCTCTGGCGGGATGATCTTTAGGAATATTCAATGCTTCGAAGTTATACCAATCTGTCTCTGCTTCGGGGCCGTCCATTACGCTAAACCCCATTGCAATAAAAATATCTTCCAATTCACCTTGAGCCACCGTAACTGGGTGTAACACACCTAACCCGTTACCATAAACCGGATTAAGCGAAGCTACGTATTCGGTTAGATCAACCTTCTCATAATTCAATTCCGACAGTGACGCAAGCTCTTGCCCTTTGGCATGAAATGTTTCGTTCACTTTCTCTAAAGCGTCCGTCAGAACCTTGCCGACCTCTTTTCGCGCATTCGGTTCAATATCTTTGAGCCTTGAGCGCAAGGCGATTAAAGGCGAATGTTTACCCGCAACTGAAGGAGCAACGGTTTTTAATTCTTCTTCGTTAAAGCATTTACTAATGATTTCAAGAGTGTCGTTTAAAACCGTCTCGATATTTTTTATAAGATCCATCGGATTATCCGAAAGTTCCTTTTCTTGCATCAGCAATATTTCCTTTTTACCTTATAAATGAACACCCAATCAATTTCTATTGCTTAAATCGCTATCGCACTATGTCCGCATGCATACCAATCCACAAAAGTACCAATATTAGGGTTACATCTGAACGTTATTGACTCATTTAAACTAAAATTTTCGACTCTGTTTTATACAAATGTCTCTTAATATGATACCAGCCGATACAGACAGGTTAAGTGACTCCACTTTTGGCGCCGTTTCAATTGTTATTGACTCATCAAACATTTCGCATAACGTTTCATTTAGGCCATGCGCTTCAGACCCGAAAACCAATGAAATATTTGCCCCAAAAGTCATTTTTTCCAAAGGCGTCCCCCGATTAACGTAAGTTCCGTATATCTTTTGGCTTGACTTCTTAATTAGATCCAAAGCAGTCTCAAGTCGATTTTGGACAAAGGGCCTCACGTAGAACACGGTACCGGCCGAACTTCTTATAACCTTTGGAGAATAGAATTCACAACTGTTTTGAGTCAACACTATTTGATTAAAATTAAATGCGGCCGCTGATCTTACGATCGGGCCAAGATTATTGGGATCATTAATTGCGTCTAAAACCAATATGTTTTCATTGTAATTCAAAGAATCCATTGTACCCATTTTTTGAACTTTAACAATTCCTATAAGTCCGGGGGAAGTTTTAAGGGGGGAAACTGAAGCCATAGCTTTGGAATTAATACCGTAAATACCCACTTCGTTCAATAAGGTTCCAAATTTATCAATCAGTTCGGTGAGTTTAGTAACTGCCGAAGGGTTCCAGATATCGACATATATTTCCTTAACCGGAAAACCTATTCTGAGATCGGATGCTTCGACATGTTTTACATAAGGTGAATGGCTCAATAGCAAGTCATGCAACAACGAGTCACCTTGAATTACCGAAAGATTAGATTCACTTCTATAATCTTTATCGGTTGCAATTTTACGCAACGTCTTGATGCGAGGATTGGTTGGCGATAAATCAACAATTTCTTTTGACATTATATTTCGGTAGTACGTTTTGACACGTAGATAAGCATATTTTAACAATTACTCACGAGTTTAGCTTTGAATACAAGCCTCTGCAGTAATTGAATGTTTACGATCTAGGCACAGACTCGCAATCTCTATTGAATCCGATAATACATTGTTAATGCGCCTAATATTTTCTGAAATCGTCAACAACCAAATTATCTAAACGACTACTAATAGATAAAAATAGATAAAAAATCAACGTGATTCTCCGTTTAAACTTTTACGAAGCTTCAATTGGGTTGGTTTATCTAGACAAAATGCAATTTGATTATATAAATCTTTGATTACGGCGATGAATTTAATAATAACCTTGGCGGCTTTTTCAAAATCAGCGATCTAGCCTCTAATCGTATTTCGAGATACTATTTTTCCGCTTTTAGTGAATCACAAAGGCTCTTAAACGCTTCTGGATTCTTAACCGCCAATTCAGCCAAGTTTTTTCTGTCCAGATCTATTTCCGCAATCTTTAGGGCATTTATAAATTTGGAATACGACATCCCATTTTCCCTGACAGCGGCATTTATTCTTTGGATCCAAAGCCTTCGTAAGTCTCTTTTACGGGCCCGGCGGTCCCTGTAGGCATATTGTAACGAATGCATAACCTGCTCGTTGGCAGCCCGATATGACCTCGACTTGTTTCCATAATAACCTTTGGCTAATTCCAATATTGCTTTATGGTGTTTTTTTGCGTTTACAGCTCTTTTAACTCTTGCCATTACTTCTCCTCTGTTCTATATGTACTCTGCTCTATATGCACTCTGCTCTGTTTGTGCATTAATTTAAATTTTTATAATTAATGAATGTTGTTTTTAAGTTTGAATTTCAACTTCACCTACAAATAATGCATGCGCAATATTTATATTCAATATTTAGTCGTCATATTTTATTAGGCGTAATTCTTAAACGAACTTGCAAAAGATTTACATTTG
>DAHXLF010000143.1 GCA_027371755.1 Acidimicrobiales bacterium | reverse complement strand
GTCCTATTCATACTTATCACACCGAGGGAGCCGGAGGCGGGCATGCTCCGGACATCATCAAGGTAGCCGGTTTCCCCAACGTATTGCCCAGTTCGACTAACCCCACCCGACCCTTTAGTGTGAACACGGTAGAGGAGCATTTGGACATGTTGATGGTTTGTCACCACTTAAATAGCGCCATCAGGGAGGACTTGAGTTTTGCCGAGAGCAGAATAAGACCGAGCACTATTGCTGCCGAAGACTATTTACACGATATTGGAGCAATTTCTATGATCGGATCGGACTCCCAAGCCATGGGCAGAGCCGGTGAAGTAATTCTAAGAACTTGGCAAACCGCGCACGTGATGAAGGAAAAGGTTGGTGACTTGAGTTCAGGTGAACCTTTTGACAATTTTAGAGCCAGGCGTTATGTGGCCAAGTACACCATTTGTCCGGCAATCTGTCATGGTCTGGATGATGAGATCGGCTCAGTTGAAGTAGGTAAGCTTGCCGATCTGGTCTTATGGGATCCGATATTTTTTGGCGTCAAGCCTGACTTGATTTTGAAAGGGGGAACAATTGTTAACGCTCACCTCGGAGAGGCTAACGCCTCGATTCCAACGACCGAACCTCGGTTTGACCGTCACATGTTCGGATCGTTTACTCCTTCGCTAAACAGCATCGCCTTTGTCTCACAACTATGCCTGGAAAGCGGGAGTACTTCGCAGTTGCACCTTGGGAAACAACTGATTGCACCTAAAAATACCTCTTCGCTTACCAAAGGTGATTTGTTGATGAATGATGCCTGTCCGCAAATAGACGTTGATTCAGAAACTTTTCAAGTAACAATTGACGGCAATCCGATTCCGGTGGAACCGGCGACACGGTTGCCAATGACCCAGCGCTACTTTCTCTTTTGACAGCTATGGAGTCTTGGGCCTACATCAATGCACTCGTCTTTGTCGACACTAAGTTCCCGTCGGGAGCATTTAGATTTTCCAATGGAATTGAATCTGCAATTGAATACGGTTTTTGCCGCGATCCGGATTCTCTTGAACACTTTGTAAGATGTCAGTTGCTTTATTCCGAGTTGACTAAATGTGAATTTGCACTGGTTGCAGGAAAATTGGAATTACATAACCGCAGTGATCTTTTAACAGATTTGAATGCAATATTAACCACACGGATCTCAAGCCTTGCCGAAAGGCAGAGCCTGATCAAAAAAGGGAAATCATTTTTACGAATGTTTGAGGCAGTGTTGGAGCGCCCTTTAAATCATTTAAACAATATGTATTACCCGGTTCTGTTTGGGACACTTTACGCATGTCAAAACAATACCCTTTTAAATTTGGGAGAGTCTTACATTTATGATGCCATACAATCGGGAATTTGCGCCTCGCAGCGCCTGCTTGGTCTCGACCCTTATCTGTCAGCCTCGCTATCGCTGAGACTTACTCATGCTTTTTTAGCGGACATTGCAAAAATTAGAGACAGACTCGACAAAATAAAACCAGAAATTGCCGATTTGGAAACCGTGCTGTCGTCCGGAACTTGGCCCATTGGTGAAATGCTCGCAGAGTTACACATTAAAAACGAGGAGGCACTCTTTGAAAACTAATAATCAATTCCGCAAAACCTTCAGAGTCGGCGTTGCCGGTCCGGTTGGCAGTGGGAAAACCGCCTTGGTAGCTTCGCTTGTTACCCATTTGAAAAACAGTTGCCCGGTGGGAGTGGTCACCAACGACATCTTCACTGCCGAGGATGCAGAGTTTCTCAAGAAACTGTCTATCTTGCCTGACGACCTGATTATCGCCGTCAAGACGGGCTGCTGCCCCCACACTGCAATTCGGGAAGACATCTCTGCGAATCTGGAGGCAGCCGAGTTGATCGAATCCAGACTCCCGGCAGAGTCAATTGTCTTAATCGAAAGCGGGGGAGATAATTTAACCGCCACATTTAGTTATGGTTTGATAGATAAGCAGATATTTGTGTTGGACATTGCCGGCGGTGACAAGCTGGCAAGAAAAGGAGGGCCGGGCATTACCCAATCTGATTTGTTGGTAATAAACAAGATTGATCTCGCCGAGATGGTCGGTGCCAATCGCGTTCAAATGGAGGAGGAGGCATTAGTCGCCAGAAACCGGCAACCGACTATCAGCACATCGGTCAGATTCGAAACAAATACCGCTTTAGTCGCTCAATGGGTGTTGGAGCAGAGGGAACTTTTCTTGGAGTCGGCTAGCGCCCAGGCTCATCCGGACATATGAATAGCATTCTCGACGTGATAGCTACGTTCTCGGAGAACAAAACAAGCGTTATAAGTGCTTTAAGGTGTACCGGTTTTATGTCTGCAAAATTAACTTCTGACGGGCTTTGCCTGGGTTCGAGTGCCGCACACTATCTTGGCGAAGATGCTCTGCTTGCATCAATCCGCGTAGACGATGGCGCCTCTCTTTGTGTAACATCGCCCGGAATTACGTATTTACGTCAAACCGAAAGTCAAACAACACAAAAAACAGATCTGGATACGGGACGTTTTTCATCTCTTGCCTACGTACCAAGACCCATACTTTTACAGGCTGATTGCAATCATCGGGAAGAAATTATTCTAAATCATACCCACGAATCAAAAATACTATTATCGAGTATCTATATCCTGGGTCGCCACAATGAAGCCCCGGGTTACTGCACGACATTATCTTGCATAAAGCAAAACGGAGAGGTTAAAATACGCCAGGAAAGAGTGTTCTCCAAAGAAGCATATCCTCCTTTTCGCTCAAAAAAGCTAAGAGTTTTTGCTTCTATTTTTATATACGATTTAACACTAAAACCAATTTTGACAAAAGCCAAAGCGGTATCTGACGGTGCTCTTTGTTCTGTGCTGAATCCCTATGAAAATGCCTTTGAGTTTGTTGCCGCGGGCCAAGATATGATAGCGATTAGAGAAGTGCTATTCAAGGCTTTAGAGCAGAACATTAACGCAGAAGACATGCATCAAATACGCCAGAAGTTGAAATTTTCGTTTTGAGCTAACCCACGTCTTTTTAAAGTATCGATTTAAACTTTCAAAATTGGCAATTTGGACTTACTCAAAGAACTAAGCACGATTGTCAAGGTCCCTAAAAAATAGACAGGGTATCTAATTTGGGATTGGGGTGGGCGTCAGTATAGGCACGAGGAGCGGTCCTAGGTACGGTGTGAATGCGTCGGTTGTTGTAATAAAAGACCTTCAAGGCAATCCCTTCCCCTCTTTGACACCTAATTTCTGAAATAACTCCTTTTATTCCTGTTAGGGATATTATTTTTTTGTCAAGTATTTGATCTATTTACTGGCGGAGCCTGGCGGATAATGTTATAATGATTTACATGTTGTCATTGAAAGTTGGTAAAAGCAGAGGTCGTGATTATTTATCTATTATCACTAAGTACTGGGATCGTGAAAATAAACAGTCACGAACAAAGACTGTTAGATCACTTGGTTATGTAGATGAACTAAAAAAAGACTTTATCGATCCAATAGCTCATTTCAAAGAAGTAGTGGCAGTAATGAATCAAGAAATTGAAGCTGAAAATAAAAACTTCAGTATTTCTTTAAATAAAGATGAGCTCTTAAGTAACAGAACAGGGATAAGAAAAAATATTGGATATTCAGCTTTGAGTTTGATTTATCATGAACTCTGCTTTTACCAACTTTCAATGACAACATGTAAATCATTATAACATTATCCGCCAGGCTCC
>DAHXLF010000142.1 GCA_027371755.1 Acidimicrobiales bacterium | reverse complement strand
TTGTCTGCTTATATCACTCATGAAATAAGCAGCGCCCTTTAGAACTCCAACCAGTAAGATCTTTCTTCCCAAATAATCTTGGGTAATTTCCCGACCGAGTTGACTAATTTTTTTTGTAAGCAGGTTTTCATCAATTACAAGACTTCCCAACTTATTTTGGGCAAAAGAAGGTATGTCGCTATTGTTATTTAAATTCACTGTTTTTCCACCTTAAGTTTGCCTTTGGATCTTTTTATCATAACGCCGTTTTTAATCTGAGTTGCCTCATGCTTTAAATTAACAACGTCTAACACTTTCTGAATATCACGACTTACGGGCATATAACCGTTATTGTCCGTAAGGAGTTTTCTTAGGGCCCTGGATGCTATGGGTTTAGGGGTACTCTTTAATTCCTTTACATCTAAAACGTTCACCGAGACCGCACAATCTTGTAAAAAATCATTATCCTCGCGCATTAAATCCATCTGTCTGTAAATTACAGGTACTATATCTCTTCCGGCAATATCATTTAACAGAGGAATCACAACATACCGGATCTTGTTTCGGACAAATCTCATGTCCTTATTTGAAGGATCCTTAAACGGATCTATCTCAAAGTCTTTGACAATTTGTTCAGTCTCATATCGTCTCAAATTCAATATAGGATGGCTAAATGACGGTCTCATTCCGCTTAATCCAGAAAGACTTGAACCCCTAAAAAGGTTAATAAAAAAAGTTTCGACTTGGTCGTCCATCGTATGAGCAGTAGCAACGCCACCGGGCATGACTTCAAACCGCTTTTTTCGGGCTCTGGCTTCTAAATTACTTCCGGGCTCGACGCATACTTGGTGACCTACAAAGTCAATTTCAAATCTTTTAGCCAATTCTGCCACAAAATCGGTCTCATTTTCGGTTCTTATATTGTGGTTCACATGATGTGCCGTAACTTTACAGCCGTGATATTTTGCCAAAATCATTAAAGCGACCGAATCTGCACCGCCAGATACACCACATTCGAACTTAGATTTCGATTGGGGAAACAGACATTTTTTTAAATAGGGTTCCAAATTAACCATATTTTAGAATTTCAGTTTTTAACAATTGACATCATCGGTAACCAACCATTGGTTCGGCACTAAATCAATTGACTCTCTGCATCCACAATTCAGGATTTTTAATTTCGTTAAAGGTAGGAATGTTGTCGGAAGAAAGCCAAACTTTATTAAACTGCTCAAGCGAAGTCTGTGAAATTACGGCCTGAATAAATTTTTCACCCTGAGCATACTGCCTAAGCTTGGCATCAAAACCCAACAACTGCTGAATGAGTTTAGTAGCACCTTTCATATTAGACCTTCTGGCGTGTAATATACGATCAAACCTTTCAGCTTCAGGAATAAGATCATTGGCTGCCGAATTCATAATGACATCGCCGTGCCCCTCTAGAAGACTCATCAAACCCTGAACCTTCGCGAGTACTTCCAACTGTTCTTTTGAAGCAAAAATTCCTATTATTCCGGAGTTTTCAAGCGGATTAACCTTTGAACGAATATCGTTAATAAGTCTTTGCAGTATCTCTTGAAAAGCCTTAAGGTCAGGTGCGATTCCGCTAAGCCCCTGTGTAATTAACGACTTAAAATAGTCACGCATCCAAACCACTCCAGTGAACTGGGCTCTGTGAGTAAGTTCGTGAATTGCAAGCCATAACCTAAACTGACGGGGAGGAAAGGCAAACTGATTTTCGAGTCTCAAAATATTTGAACCCAAGAAATAAACCATATCCTGCTCTTCGGGGTGATCATTTTCAGACAATAGTAGGTCATATTGTCCCAACACCCTTTTTGACATCCAACCCAATACCATGCCAACCTGGAATCCCGTAACTGAGCGCGAAATCTTCAACGAAGCGCTTTCGGGTATATCAGCGCTTAAATTTTGCATTACCATCGAATAGAGTCGTTTAAATGACGCTATATTGGCATTAATCCAAATTTCACGTGTGGCGACTGTCCCTCTAGCTTTACCCATTAAAGACACTAAGCCCGTCTCATTTTCAACCAGCCTCTCTGCAATTGGAGTGACCTCATTGAAATCTTCAATAAGTGAGTTAATTTGCGAATCTAACAGAATATCGCCCGATCTGGAAAATCTTACGGCAGTTCGAGCTGCCAAATTCCAGTCAATTAAAGGATCGTCATTATTCGATTGATCAGTTTTAAATGAATCTGTTTCTGAAATTATGGCTTCCATATTGGGATTACTATCTGTTTAACCTTATTACTTATGTAAAATAAAAATTACTGTCACAACAACATTAACTAATATGACAATCATGTAATGACGGCATATAAATTATCTCGATTTTGACTTAACCCAGTTTAGCCGTTGAGACTCTAATTTACTTGTGATCGTGTTTTATTGCGTCGGCAATTTTTTCACGCAACGTATCTGGGACTTTGTCTTTACACTTATCGGCAATTACTTTTCTAATTTCCTGTTCAAAGTCAAATGCCTTTCCACAGGGTCTGCAATCATCCAAGTGTTTTGCAATTTTACTTCTTTTTTCTTCGTCCAGCAACCCATCCATAAAGTGATAAATCTTATGGATAGCCTCTTCGCATTCATTTCTATGAGGTTTATTGTCTTGCAACTCAATTACCTCCTTGTTCTGAGGCGACACCGACTTTCAGTGTGTCGTCTTTAACCAAACCTCGCCTAACGGCATACTCATGAAGATATTTTTGTAAAAGTTTTCTTCCTCTATGGATTCTACTCATAACTGTTCCCGATGGTACTCCTAAAATTTCAGCTATTTCTTGATACGAAAACCCCTCGACATCTGCCAATAAAACGGCAATTCGAAACTGCTCGGGTAAAGCTTCAATAGCTTCTTTAACTTCATCGTCGGTTAAAGAATTTAAAACGACTTCTTCAGCACTGCGTCCCATTTCATTTTGGCTGTTCCCCCACTTTCTAAACAGATACAGCTCTTCGGTGTCATCCAATCCGGATTCTTCGGGCTTCCTCTGCTTAGCACGATATATATTTATAAACGTATTCGTTAAAATTCTATACAGCCAAGCTTTTAAATTTGTACCCGTTTCAAAATTTTCGTATGCTCGATAAGCTTTTAGATAAGTCTCTTGAACCAAATCTTCGGCATCTTGAACATTTCTGGTCATACGTAAGGCAGCTGAATACAGCTGCGGCATGTATTCCATCGAATCTTCTACAAATTTATCCTTATCTGCCACATGTATTAGCGTAATTCAAATATTGTCTCAATATATCATTTTTTCGAAATTTCACTTAAATTAAATAATTTCTTAAGACTTGGAATAAAACAATAATTTAATTGTTGATTTATATGATCAACAATTACAATAGATCATTCAAACTGACTTGATTTAATTAACCGTATTGGTTAATTGACCATATTGTTCACTTAACCAAAGCGTTTAGTCGATTAGTTTGTTAGAATGAGGCAAATGAATTGTTGTCTCGAAAATAACCCAATTCACTTGAAAGGAGTATCAATGACAGAAAGTTCAAAGTTTAAGATAATACCGGGGAAGTACACCATTGACAAAGTTCACTCTTCGGTTAGTTTTGTAATCAGACACATGGTTGCCGCTAAGGTAAGAGGTCGTTTTAACGAATTCGACGGAACCCTTGACATTGCGGACACAATCGAAGATTCAAAGGTCGATGTAAATATAGATGCAGCCAGTGTAGACACGGGGAACGAACAACGTGACGGTCATCTTAAGTCCGGAGACTTTTTTGAAGCCGATACAAACAAAACTATTAAGTTTGTATCAAACAAATTAGAACTTAACGGAGACAACGAGGGCAAACTTCACGGAGATTTGACTATCAGGGATAAGACCCTTCCAGTAGTTTTGGACGTTGAATACCTGGGAACCG
>DAHXLF010000141.1 GCA_027371755.1 Acidimicrobiales bacterium | reverse complement strand
CTAGGCCATAAGGGCACTTTAGTGTTTTGAGGTCTATAAACAATCAGTGAAAACTAAGTTATTTCGGTGGATCTAGGCTTAATTAGAACCACAGATTTGAGAAGTTCTAGGTGAGGAATTTCGATTAACATCACCAAATCACTGTCTTCCTATGGATTAAAGTCGGCAAGCTCCCCATCTCCCTTGGCAAAGTCGTCTATCTCATCCGGGAAATAATTGAGATACTCACTTCATTGTGTGCCCGACTCTACGGCAAGCGAGCATTAGACAATCGAACCCAACGAGCGGTGGAATTTGTCTGTGAACCACTTGGATACAACAGGTAAGTACATCATCGATTTGCCGGGTAATCTAGATAAGTTTCGCCGTGGTGATATGGGATCGGCCTTCGAAGCTCACACGGATACGGTGGAAGCCACGTCTTTACTGTTCTCGCTTTTGAAGCGAACCATGCGGAGAAGCTACCTCAAGTTCCAACGCCTGGGACGGTGCTGAGGGCAAAGCTCGCTGCTCAATGACGGCGTGAACCGAATCAAGTGTCGGAGATCCCACCACATCTCAACGGTCGTCGGTACATATATAACTGCGCATTAGCCAAAATAAAAATCAACATGGATGTCAAATATCCTGCAAAGCGCTCCTTGATTAACTATCTGAACTACGTAAAATGCCGAATAATTGTCGCATCGCACACGAAGTGACTCTGCAAATTATTAGCTTAGAGTTTTTTTACCAACTCCGTAATACAAATACTTGCTTGGATGTTTGTGCCCGTTTGCCCGTTTGAATCCATGGTAAAATTCCCATTAAACATCTTTATTCTCTCTTCCATGCCCAAGATGCCCATTCCAGTCATTTTTTTGTTGGGGTTAAACCCGCAACCATTATCTTTTATTCTTACCGAAATTGAATCCGACGAAAAATTTATTAAGACTGTAACTTGTGTTGCCTTAGCATGTTTTACGGCATTACTTATTCCTTCTTGAATCACTCTGAATATATTTAACTCGGCATCTGAAGACAATCTTACAGGAGTTCCCGTTATCTCCATTTTGATTTTATCGACATCGACTAATTCGGCAATCCATATCTTAAGGGCCACGGCAAACCCAAAATCATCCAAAATCGAAGGTCTTAAACCCGTGGCGATTCTCCTTAAATCTCCTATGGCATATACGGTACTGTCGTAGATATCATTCAGTTGAAACCTTATTCCCTCGGTGGCTTCGTAAGAGGCAAGCTGTAGCTTCTGGGAAATGTTTATAAGTTTTTGAATAGTATCGTCGTGCAGTTCCAATGCAATTCGCTTTCGCTCTTCTTCTTGGACTTTAATTAAGGAAATTGCATAATCATGTGACATCTTGGCAAGCCTGGTTTGAAGCGTGACATCAAACATAGTTATTTGGCTGACTGAATGATTTATATAACCTAATTTATTAGATTCGGACTCTTGGTGAGAAAAATCGGAGATTTCAGTTTCTGCTAGCCGTGTTTTAACGACGCGAAATTCTCTTTCGCTGTTATCGTTAATTATCGTAGCGCCGTAATCACTCTGGAAAACATCATCTTCGAATCGAATTAATTTGCTAATTTGTTTACCGATGATGTCATTCCCAAACAGTTTAAAGGCCGAAGGGTTGGCGAAGGAGACAATATCGTTGCTGTCAAGCAACATTGTAGGTGCGGGATTGGATTCAAAAAGGATTCTGTACCTACTTTCCAAGCCTTTTTGTCTCTGTTGGGCGATTAGGGCATCTATTTTCGCCTGTCGCTCTTTGTTGATCCTGATTCCCACAAAAATGGCCACGCCGATAACCAGTAGCAACTCGACTAGGTCAGCCCACGGTTCACCGTGGTCATCTGGAAGTAATAAATCAGGCAACCAAATTATTACCGACCATACGGCCGTACCCACCGATCCTTTCAAACCGTATTTAATTCCGGCGTAGGCTACAGGAATCAACAACAATCCTACGGTTTCTGAATTGGGAATCGGAAGATGGGAAAATAAATTAGCAATATCGGCGACAAAGTGCAGTGCGGCGATTAGCAGAACCATAAATTGGATCAGCCAGAAAGCTAAATCCCTAACGGGAAGATAGTTTATTAGAAAAAAAGGTTTTTTAAGTCTCTTCATTGACCGCACCGGACGAATCAGACACTATCCCGTTGTTAATTGCCCAAATTGCAGCTCTTGTCCGAGACCGCACTCCAATTTTGTCAAAGAGGTCAGACAGATAACCTTCCACGGTTCTTACGCTGACATGTATTTGATCAGAAATCTGTTTGTTAGAAAGTCCGTTTCCCAATGCCTTTAATATTGAAAGCTCTTTTTCGGTAAGACCTACACTTAAATTCTCAAACTTAGGATGAACATTTAAGGCTAAAGCCATTGCCAACGAACTATCCAAAACAGTCGCTCCCGAAATCACGGTCTTGATCGCATCATAGAGTTCGTCGCCCGTGGCAGTTTTGAGGAGATATCCAGATGCTCCGCTTTTTAAAGATTCTTGAACATATGCTAAGTCATTAAAAGCCGACACCATTAATACTCTTATGTCCGGATTCGCCTTTTGAATCTGAGATATGCCCAAATATCCCACTCCGTCCGGTAACCTAATGTCCAACAATGCGATGTCTGGTCGTGTCAACGCAGTCAATTCAACCGCCTCGCTTAACGACGTTGCGGTTGCAACAATCTTTAAATCGGAATACCTGTCAAGCAACTGGCAAATACCATCTCTTACTAACGAATGGTCTTCGATCACGATAATTCTAATCTGTTGGGTCAAACTGACTTTTTCTTGAAGATTTAAATCTTGCATTAATAACGCTCCAATTGCCAAAAACACCTTTTATTTAAAAACTTTACTCACAAATCCGCAATGACAATAGCGTAAAATTACGGATTGCAGACACCGAATAATACGGAAACTACGCTACGCAAATCAAATAAATTGGGGTTTATACGTCTAAGTTCTAGAAAGCATACGGTAGCTAAAAATAATGTTTAGATCCACAATTTACATATAATAAAAATTCAAATTTGGGAGGTCTGAAGTGAACTTATTAGGGATTGTCGCATTTACGCTTGCGTCGTTAATAATTGTGGTAACAATAATTGAGTGGGCATTTATTGCAACTGGTGTTGTGGTATCGGCAATAAAGTACCAAATAAGATCAGCTAAAGACAGAGCTGAAATTAACGAACTCATAAAAGACCTTTACATGCAAATTGAAGAATACGAGATGGCTGATCTATAAATATCTGAATGAATCAACGGGAACCGAGAAGTTAGAGATTTATAGATTTAAAATAACACAAATATTAATAATCAGAGCGTCAAGTAAATCGCAAGATTAGTTTAAAAAAATCATAGGGTAAATGAGAGTCGGCAGTCCCAATGGGGCTGCCGATGTCGTTGACCATGAAGTCAACTGCCTGCTATTATCTGCTCACTAAGTATTCAGTACTTAAAATCATTTTTACAGGTCTAAAGGAATTTGCGTTAAGCCATGATGACGCTTCAGAGCTAAAGGACTTCAAACATAGATGGGGTACGGTTCGTGTTAAGCGGTAAGTATAAGTTTTGACAGAACCGAAAAAACCAAAAAATTTGGTAACTATTTTGGGTGCCCGATGTTCAATGGCCGTTTGTACCCAACACAGCTAAAAACAAAGATCTCTGACTTTATTTAAAGGATTTGAGAAAAAGGCACGGCACTACGAATTTGACGGGCATATGCAAGGTCAACTTTGAATTACCACCTAATGACTATTTGCAATTGGCTCCAATTCATTAGAAATGCCATTGCTTTTACTCAAAGTAGATTTAACATCAATTCAGCAGACCTTGAACTGTAAAAATGATTTTAAGTACTGAATACTTAGTGAGCAGATAATAGCA
>DAHXLF010000140.1 GCA_027371755.1 Acidimicrobiales bacterium | reverse complement strand
ACGTTAACAGCAAAAGTGCGGTTACCGGCGTAAGATGAATTGGCTGAATTAAAAGTTGAGTTTTGAGAAAAAGGATAAACTCCCATTCCCTCTTTGGAATCATTGTAGGTGTTAAAATCGACGGTCCATGAATCTGTTGCATCAATTTTCCCAATCACCATTATCCAGCTTGCATATTGATTCCCACTTTTGTTTTCAAAATTTCCGTCAAAGAGTTGAGTTTTAAATTGAGCGGCAAAATAAAGGGGATAACTTTGTAAAACTGGCATTATCGTGGTTACGTCAAAAATCTTCGACGGCCACTCGAGTGGACATTTGCTACATTCTGCGAGTGGATAATTTACATAGTATGCCGGAGTAAAAGAAGATACTAATTGATCGATTGCTCGTTGATCGTGTTGTTGGAATGCTTTTTTTTGTAATGACCACAACGTAGTTGTTATTCGGTCAGCTAAATTGGGGTCGATTAAATAGTTCTGGTTGCTGTCTGTTTTGTAGAGTATGCTTGGCAGTTGATAAAGTGAATTTGAGCTTGGAAGCGTCGGGAGTGTGACTACGGAATTATTTAAATTGCGCCTTACACTGAGAGAAAGACTGACTATCGTCAAGAAGACTGTGATAGCTATTGTCATAGTCAAAAATAATGAAGTATTGTGACTTAATTTATAATCTGTTGCATCCGGATATCCTGACTGGCCATAACCCCGGTCACCGTAACGGTAATATTGCCCTATTGCATTGGGGATAGGTGTATTATTGTTGTTGCTGTAGTCATGATTATTGTAGCTATTGCCAAACATATTTTCATTGTTAAAACTATCCCTATTCCCAAAATGCTCTCTCGTAGAGTATCCATAAGAACTTATCTCCGCATTTGAATTTATAGTGGTTTCGGAATTCCTATCGCCACCCGAATTTCTATTAGTTTTTCTTTTTTTAAACATGTTTTAAAATATTTCGGATTAATTTTGATGGCATTGCCAGTTCGTAATTAGTCTAGAGTATTTAAAGTTGCCGTGCAAAAAATTTAGCGCGATGAACTGTCATGAACTATTTTAAAAACCCACTTTGGTTGAACTAGGCATTGCTGCCATCTTTTCGGATTGAGAATCCAACACTTCGGTTTTAACAAATAGAGCGCGGCTGATTTAGTTTTAATTCGTCACATTTAAATTGACTTATCTAAAATCGTTTAGATAAAATTACGACAACCGATGGTAAATATTAGCTTGACATTTTACACTATTTGCTCTTTTGTAAGCGCGACTTTGGAGCTGTCTGTTAAAGATCCATAGGGTAAATTAGTATAATTGATTTTGTATGGCCGTTGAAGAATCCGTTTTAAAAAGAGTCGAAAATTTGAGAGCCGAAATCATTGAGCATCGAAAGTTTTATTATTTGAACGATTCCCCGCTGATATCGGATGCCGACTATGACGATCTGGTTCTGGAACTGAAAGGCCTTGAAGAAAGCTATCCTGAACTTAAGCAAAGCTCTATTTTAGATGAAGTCGGTTATTTGTCGAACGCTACCTTTTCCCCAGTCACCCATCTGGTACCTATGCTCAGTTTGGATAACGTGTTTAATGAAGGAGAATTGAAATCGTGGATTCAAAGAAGTCAAAAATTGGCAAGTCGGAATCCAAGCTTTACCTGCGAGCTTAAAATTGATGGGTTGGCACTGTCAGTTGCCTATCAAAATTCTAAGTTAATACGAGCGGCAACCAGAGGTAACGGAATCGTTGGAGAAGATGTCACTGCAAATGTCCTTACAATAAAATCAATTCCACAGTTGATCGAAGGCAAACTTGCTGACCTGGACTATGTTGAAATTCGCGGAGAGGTATATATGAAGCGGACTGACTTCAATAGGCTAAATGACGACCGAAAAGCTCAAAATTTAAGTGTTTTTGCAAATCCAAGAAATGCTGCAGCGGGATCGCTGCGGCAAAAAGATGCGTCAGTTACCGCTAATAGACCACTGAGTTTTTTTGCTTATCAAGTTGTTGCAACCGAAGAGTTGCCCGAAAAAGAACATTTCGAAATGTTAAAGCTACTTTCGGCGGGTGGATTCAACGTTGAAACTCATTTTAATAAGAGAGATGACGTTAACGGTATTATAGACACGGTTAGAGAATTTGGGATTATTCGTGAAACTCTTGATTATGATACTGACGGCGTAGTGATTAAGGTGAATGACTATGATTTGATCAAGTCGATGGGGGCCACCTCACATGCGCCCAGGTGGGCAATCGCTTTCAAATTTCCTCCCGAAGAACGACAAACAATACTTAAAGGCATAGAAGTTTCAGTTGGGAAGACCGGTAGAATTACACCTTTTGCTGTACTTGAGCCGATTAGGGTAGGTGGCTCAGTTGTTACTTATGCCTCCTTACATAATTTCGGTCAGGTTGCCGTAAAGGATCTAAGGGTAAATGATACAGTCGTCATAAAAAAGGCCGGAGATGTTATACCCGAGGTGATTAAACCGGTTGTTGGAAAAAGAGCCGAAGAATCTGCTCGGTGGATTCCGCCGACTAATTGTCCTTCTTGCGGTAACCGGCTCATAAAACTTGAAGACATGGCAGATACTTACTGTATAAATTCAGGCTGTCCCGAACAGCTTCTTCAACGAATCATCAATTTTACTTCAAAGCCTGCAATGGATATTGAGGGTTTGAGCGAGCAAAGGATTAAGCTTTTGCGGGACGGAAAATTGATTAAAAATGTTGCCGATATCTACGACCTTAGCTTCGAGCAAGTTTTGACTTTACCTGGGTTTGCCGAAAAATCAGCTAAAAACTTATTGGATGCAATTGATGAATCTAAAAGCCGAAGTTTGGACAAGGTTATTGTGGCCCTAACCATTCAACATGTAGGGCCAGTCGCGGCACGACTTGTTGCCCATAAATTTAAATCTTTGGAAAAACTAAAAGATATAGATAAAGAGAGCTTGGTTCTGATCCAGGGATTGGGACCTGTTACGGCAGACTCAATACATAAATTTTTTCAGTCTGAATCTAATCTTTCGACAATCGACAGACTGTTGGCCCATAATATAGGAACCTACAATGATTTGGCTGAACCGAACTCTCTTTCAACTGGAAGTCTTAAGTTAACTGACAAAATATTCGTTGTTACGGGTACCTTAGATCGTTATAGCAGAAGTCAGGCTGAAGAACTTATCAGAAATTTAGGCGGTAAAGCAACAGGAACAGTGTCTAAAAAAACCACCGCAGTTATAGCAGGAAACTCCCCGGGCTCAAATAAAATCGCAGACGCTAAAAAGATGAATATTCCGATAATGAGTGAAGAAGATTTTGAAAACTTAATCACATCGGATTAACTAATTCAAATAGGATTGAGAATTTAATAATAAAAATATGGCTTTGTTGTCAGATTATGTGGCCATCAATGGTTAATATAATCAGTGAGCGATAAAGAATTTGAATATAAATCAATTGTTCGTAAGGATGAATCCAATTTAGGTAAGGACTCTAAGTTCACTACAGATATTTCAGACGAGGAATTCAAAGGTTATTCAGCGATATTGACGCCGAAAACAGAAGTGTCAAGTTTCACCGCGAGGTCTATATCTATGGGTTTAAATGATCGAGAAAAAAACAGGGATAAAAGTAGCGTTCAAAAACAGTCCCATCTACACGAAAATATCGCAGTAACAGAGCAGTCAGTAGAAGAAACTGAAGTTAGTCAACCTGAGGGGAGATTACCGACTATTGCGTTAAAGTCTCCGTTCACAAAGTTTTATACCGATAATTTTTTACAGTTTAAGAGACTGGCATTTTTAATGCTGAATAATATGGATGTCGCCGAAGACATTGTTCAAGACAGTTTCTTGGCGCTATATTCAAGATATGCCAGATTAGATAATCCCGGAGGTTATTTAAGGGTTACTGTAGTAAATAAATGCAAAACCGCATTGAGGAAGAAAGCGTATGACAACAAGAAATTAGTCAATTATGCAAATTCGGTAAGGGAAAATGAACGAGACGACGATAGCGTTTCGGATTTTTTAGGACATTTAGACAAATTATCGGTATAAAACTTTGTGAACGGAGACTTTAACGCAATAGTCGGTAATCTCCCCT
>DAHXLF010000013.1 GCA_027371755.1 Acidimicrobiales bacterium | reverse complement strand
GTAGTCTCTCCATAGACATCCACCCTTGGAGCTTTAATCTACGAACGGCAATCCCTTGATGGTCATTTAGGCTCTCAGGATTGTTTTAAAGTGCCCATCTTGCTCCTTTGATTTTCCTAGCTACACTTTGGTCATTTAACTCACATATTTTATGGGTAAAGTAATAAATAGGTCAATTGTAATTGATTTAACTGATAAATAAATTCAGACTATTGACCTATTCAACCGAATCTACAGACAAACAAGGACAAGAAGATCAATATATAATTACATGCCAAATCATTCACGGATAATTCCGCAGAAGCCCCTGAGAAGATCCATTATAAATATGCAAAAGTGCTTACAAAACTTATCGTAGCGTTAGCCTACGCTACACTTGAAAGGTAAGTCATATTACAATTCGTTGTTAAATTTAGGACTTTTTTTACTACAGATCACGATCAATTCACAAATTAAAATTTCCATTGTGGCCATTCAAAAAGAAATGTTGAAAATTCAGTCAAATATCTTAACCTATTCAAATCCGAATAAGCAAAGCCTTAAGTTGCATAAGGTTGTGTATGGCTTGACTATTTTGGATATAGTCATTATTTTTTTAATTCCTAAACCCACTATTTTTACATTTGGGGGATGTATTTTAGGAATTTTATTATTTACTCTATCTGTAGACGGTAATATTTCAAATTCTGTCGCAGGAATTATTGCCTGCATTACAGGATTTTTGATGAGGACAGACTTTTCGTTGTTGCCACTTGGTTACATGGTGTTAGGTTTAGTTGCAGCAATTATATGCTTTATTCCGCTTTTGACCAGCTACCATCGGCAAAAATTTCCTATAATCGAAATTTTTGGAGCGGTGCAGGGGATTTATATTTATATGGGTTCGCTGGTAGCATCACCCAGCCTTGCAATGCAAAGCATATACCCTTTAAATGTTCGAGAGGTGGGAACGGTAGCCACATTGGTATATTCGATAGTATTCGTAACAGCGGCGATGATTATCCGTAAATTATTTCCGTCAATGCATCGCTTTACCAAATTTACGTCCACTCGTTTAAATGTTTTAGACGCAAATGGAACATTCAATCGGTGTATTTTTCTATTCGTTGTAGGTATAATTTTTTATAGGTACTTGCCGGTTGAAATTGCAGCTAAATTGGGACAATTTACCACAATTTTTGGTTACGCCAGAATCATTGCAATAGTAATTATGATTTTGCTTTGGTTGGGCGATAATTTACGAACACATCAAAAAGTCGTAGTACTCATATT
Source organism: Acidimicrobiales bacterium (assembly GCA_027371755.1). Classification (GTDB taxonomy): domain Bacteria; phylum Actinomycetota; class Acidimicrobiia; order Acidimicrobiales; family JABEUL01; genus JAJZNL01. Next base: position 29,503 of record DAHXLF010000013.1, on the reverse strand, counting down.
TATTGGCTTAGATGCCTTTTTGGGCTTGACAGGGGCATTTGCATTATATTCAGCAGTAGGTGCAATATCGGCAGCATTAATGGTTTTGACACTTAAAAAACCCAAAATAGCGATGTGGCTATTGGTATTATTTTTGCCCTTAAGCGTCTTTTTGAATATTGCTAAAACTGAATCACGTCAAAATACTCCTAGACACGTTAGTCGCCTAGAGGCTATTTTGACTTTAGCACACTATAGCGATCTTGCAATTTTTCATCCAACGGCAGAAAGTATTCGGGAATCGGCTGATCGTTTTGACTATTCGGAGTTGCTAGGATACATGGTCGTTCATGTTCCAAGAGACTATTCTTATTGGAATAAAAAAAGTTATTATGAAATACCATTATTATTGCTTCCAAGAATAATCGTACCTTTTAAACCTAAATATGCGCTCGCGAATGAGTTCGGACGAAAATACGGTTTATTGAATCCCAATGATTTCGTGACATCGGCAAATACCCCGGTTGAGGTGGAAGCGTGGGCAAATTTTGGTGGACCGGGCTTGATTGGCATAGCTTTACTTGTTGGAATATTACTTGCTCTAGGCGAACGACTTTACAACAAAAATTATTTAGACGGCATAGTGCTTGGTGTAATTGCATCCTATCAGTTACTCGGGGGAATTGAGTCAGGGATAATTGCATTTGCTTTAGTTATACCTGTAACTATAATCTATGTTCCAATCGTAAGATGGGCGTTATTTAAAAAAACATAACGTAAAATATAACCTGAATTCTAAATCCAAGTGCAATACTTGTAAATAAATGGTGAGCTGCGACAATATCAATGCCAACCAATTAACTGAAAAACACTCAATAAATATTCACAACTCAACATTAATATAATCTAGCGTTGATACTTTAACTTATGATCCTGCTCCGATTTCTCGATAGACGGAAGCCTTAAGAAGGATCAAATCATAAATCTTAAGGCGCAATCAATGGGAAAACTAAAAAATAGTGAAGCCACTACACAGAATTAATCTACAACAAAATCAATCCATAAAGACTGGTTAGTTTTCACCGGAATATACACTTACGGGTTCAAAGGTGTCATTAGAAACAGCTAGAAAGGGTCGGGTCGGATTAAAGAACACAAATGTCACTACCGGACACTTCGCCGGGTCAAACACGCCACTGGGTTAACGCGACATACGTAACGTACAATTTACCTATTGCCTCAATTCACTTGCAGCTGCAATGGTAGCCATAGAAGATTCATAAACCCAGGACGGAGTTTTACCACCAGTATTTATCAATTTCTTGAATGCTGTGAACGCTCCTTTTTGACCTTTGTCTTGACCTTTAAAACTTTCTTTTTTTCCGTCCAGTGTAATTGATCTAAAATCGTCAACCATTGCAGATCTTTTTTTACCCAAAACTTCAATTCTTTCTTTCGGTGTTGAAGGATGACCGTTAACCGAATAAGTAATTGTTGCAATCGAACCATCATCAAAACTTAAAATTAATGCCATGTCCTCGGCTATTACTCTCTCGTCAAATCCAGAGGCAACTGATTTTACTTGCTTCACCGGAAGCCCAACTATTGCCGAACAGGTATCGATAAAATGGCACACCTCTCCTAAAAGTCTGCCACCTTCTCTCCTGTCTTTATACCAGTGAGTATTGGGAACTCTGTTGGCTGAAACCCTATAATTAATTACCAATGGCCCTCCAGTTGATCCGGAGTCAGATTCAGTGTCGGTTTTTGCATTATTAAAATGCTTTTTTAATAATGCAACAGAAGGAGAAAACCTTCTGTTAAACCCCACAAATAGCAAAGAGTCATCTTTCTTGTTATTAAAAATTAAGTCCAACTCTTTATACGAAAGAGCCAAAGGTTTTTCACACCAAACTATCTTCTTATGTTCTAAAGCTTTACTCACTATCTCTGCATGAGAACTGTGAGGAGTCGCTACAAATACGGTGTTAATACCTTCATCTTCTAAAATTGCTTCATACGTATCATAGACTTTAACCGTATGTTCTCTATCGGCCAATCGTCTTGCACTTAATCCGGTAGAAGACACGACTCCAGTAATGGTACCCAAATCTACCTCTTTAATTTTGGGAAGTATCACAGAGTTCGTATAAGCTCCCGCACCGATTAGAGCAATTTTAACTTGCGAGCTGCTGGTTTTTTTACTAGTATCGGTCCTTACCTCTGCATCTGTTTTTTTTGCGGCAACTTTTACACTACCGCTATCATATTCAATATCTTTACCTTGAGAATTACTATTCAACGCGATGGACTCTTTACCATAAGTAAAAAGTATTCCCAAGACTTCTGAAGACTTATTTAACTTGTCGTAAGCTTCGGTTGCTTTGCCAATATCATATTGGTCAGTAATTAAATCACTCACCTCCAACCTTTTAGCAGCCAACATAGACAAAATGGATTCCATATTTCGACCTTCAGTGAATCTAACGTACCCTGCCGGATAATCTATGCCCCATTCTTCATAGCTTCTGTCATACCTTCCCGGTCCATATGATCGTGCCACTTTGACTGTTAATTCTTTGTTATATAAAGGAGTTCGATCCTGATTCATGGCAACATCTCCAACTATTACCATCGTGCCTCTGTCACGTAAAATATCCGGGGCTCTTTTTATGGGTTCATTTGATTTTCCACCAGCTGTTATCAGAACCAAATCTGCACCACGGCCTTTAGTAATATCCAATACCGCTTCGGTTGTTAACTCTCCTTTTTCCAACAATCCGATTCCGCCGAAGGTATTTAATAAACTGACTTTGTTTTGATCAATATCTATTCCAACAACGCTACAACCGGAAGCCATGGCCAAACGAGCCGCTAACTGACCAATTAAGCCAAGACCAATAATCACAACAAAAAGTCCAGGTTGAACCTCCCCCAACCTCAAACCATGCAAAGATATTGAAGCGACGGTTGAAAAAGAAGCTTCGCTAGGGCTTACACCGTCTGGAACCCTAGAACACAATAATCCCGGTACTGTCTGAAAATCCGCATGGTTTGCATATCCCGCACCTCCAGTTGCAACTAAATCACCAGGTGAAATTCCATGCACATATTCTCCAACCTGTCTTACGATTCCGCAACCGGAATAACCGAGCGGTAAATCACTGTTAAGTCGGGATTTGACTGTTTTTAGAGTTGTCAACGGACCGTCTTGTTTAACCTTGTCGAAAACCTGTTTAACTAAATCAGGACGAGCCTTTGCCTTCGAAATTAAACTGGACTGAGCAAGTTGAGTTATCATCCTTTCTGTGCCGGGCGAAACTAATGTCGCTACAGTTTCGACCAATACTTCAGAAGGAGAGTTAACCGGGATAGGAACCTCCACTAAATTAACCTGACCGCCGGATACACCTTGTACAACTTGTCTCATAAAATAACTTTCATCAATATATAGCTCACAGAAAATAACTAATTATTTGCTTAAACACCCTTTATGGTTTTACGCGAATAAAACAAAATCATCAAATACAAATTTAACAGCAACCGGAAGTTCGCCTTCATAACTCACCCTTAAAACAGAAGAGGGCTCCAACGTTCCAAAATTAATTGCTCGCGTGCTTAAAATACTATCGTCGTCAATATATTCAATATCGTAATCAATCTCAGTTTCTATCGAAACTTTAAAAGTACCGGCTAACGTATTTTCTTGTCGGTTCGTTGAACTTTTGTTTTCGATCTGAAATTGAAGTGATGTATTCTTTAACTCAAGAGCATCTTTCGGGATGGCTGTTTTCAATTTCACATGTTTTGGAAAGTGAAAAAACCATTCCAAATTATGAGAATAGGAACCTTGAACATTGTCTGATATCTCCAATCTATTTAATTTTTTTAAAAGAGTCACACTTCTGTCGTGCGTAGGTGACCCTACTAAATAAGAATAACCTGTATGAACGCCCTCGATCATTATCTGGTCTTCGTTGTCGCTCCATTTAACTAACTTAACCCCCGCACGCCTACCGGCTCTAAAAGATCCCCAGACTTCAGTGGAATTAAGCGAATCTATTGTCAAACTATTATGCGCCTTCGTACTTCTTTCATATTCTCTTCTGGGTCCGGATTCATAGACAGATACACCCGAATCACATAAAATCTCATTTTTGTCAAAATACATTAAGACATTTAAAGTATCGGCATGGCTATGAGCCGGTAGTTCTTTTGGACATGGTTCACCGACATCAAAACATGCAGACAGCCCACGATGATTATTAAAAATAAAATAACCTGCAATTTTCGACAAGTCAAGTATTGCATTTTTACTATTTATAGGTTGCGTATTTAGCTGACCACCCGGTATTGACTTTAATTCATTATCGTAATTTATACCTTCAGATTTTTCATATCCAAAATCTGGTTCGGTTAAATAATCCAACAGTTTAGGATTAACCCTACATGCGTCATTCACAAGCCATATTCCGCCGTCTAAAGTTCGCATGGACCAAAGCCACAACTTCATATTTTCAATATGATCGCGGAGCCATACCAAACTTACATTCAAGTCAGAATCTACAGCGTTAAAAGATTCGACGGCATTTTTTATGTCAGATAAATCCACCAGTACTTGAACATGATAAAAAGTAGAACGTTCGTAATGGGAACCATCGTCTAGAATTTGATATTTGAGCGTATCTTTTAGTTCCTTTAAATATTTGATAATTTTTTTTCGGTCATTCAATAGACAGCCGACAATAATTAATGCCTTTAAATTTTTAATTAAATGATTGCCCTCGACATCTTTTTCTCTAAACAGCCTTAAAAATCCATAAGATTGAATTATTATTTTTGAAATTTTAAGTTGTGTCTCATCTTTTAAATTCCACCTGTTCAAAATATCGACCAAAACGACAGCTCTTAAAGATGCTACATACGGCGACCATTCGGGTACCCTAAAAAGCTTTTGAAAACAATACCAAGAGTCAAAAAATATTTCGAACAAATCATTTCTTTCATCCAAATCAAGAGCATTCCCCATTCCCCACGCCCATTCAAAATAATGGAGATTAAACCTGTAAAGCAGTGAAGTATTTTCTTGCAACCAATTATCTGAAGCCCTATCTTCAAAACTTAAAACAGCCTGTCTTTCGCCTATTGCTTCTACAAATCCTCCCCTAAAATCCGTAGCTGTCTGAATTAAGTCTTTTTCGTTAAATAAAGATTCAATGGGTACAAAACCTTTTAAATTTTTAAGTTTGGTTCTAGAGTGATTTTGCCTTGTAGCCAATAGCCAAAAAGATGATTCTAAAACTTTCAAAGGGAAGAAGGCAAGAAATCTTCTTAACCCCCTCAAAACGATCCTATATACAATCATTTTGGGCTTCATCTTTAAAGCTGTAGATATATACATTGAAAGATGTTGTTTTTTCATTTACGACAGCCTTGCGAGCCTCTCAACTATTTGAATTTAATATTTGAATTTAAAGTAATTTTTTGAAGCTCTTCTTTGATCCCGTCAGAGAAGGATCTAGGCTGGTAGTTCAAGTCATTTATTGCGTTACTTATATCAACATTTTTATTTTCGGCAAGTCGGTTAATCTGTTCTTCCTTTAATTTTGGATTTTTTGTGATCTTGCCATATAACCTAACAAAAGATGCCACAGACCTTGAAGGTACATTAACTAATATCGGTTTTTTCCGAGCTGTCTCTGAAACTTGTTTAAATAAATTTTTTAAGGTAATTGAATCCCTGCCGCCTATGTCATATGCTTTACCAATTGCAATATCGATGTCTGCTGCTGTCAATATAACATTTACCAAATCATCTACATGAACCGGTTGTTGCAATGCATCTCCGTTATCAATCAGCGGTAAAACAACAATAGGTAATTTATTTACGAGATTGATCAAACGTTCCATATTTCTATCACCAATGTCTCCATAGATCATTGTCGGTCTTATAATGGTCCAATCTAAGCTTGAACTCATTACTGCTTGTTCGGCTTTTAACCTTATTGGCTTAGATGAAACAGGCAGACTCGTATATATAGAAGATGTTGAAGTAAAAATTGCCCTCTTGATTCCAGAAGATTCCAGTCGGCGTACAACACCTTCTATATGACCAAAGCCCATTGAAGCCGTATATATAAACAGGGTTGATTTGGGCTCCTTAACTTCATCAAAAAATGCCCCCAAATCATTCCCGTCTAAATTCCCGCTTATCGGAACGGCATTTAAGCCCGTTATCTTTTTATTAGACTCAGATGACCTGGACAGAATAAACACTTTTTTGCCTAAGCCGACTGAAGCTTTAGCAATCCTTGCGCCTGTAAATCCGGTACCACCAATTATAAATATGTCTTCAAACTTATCTAGCATAACATTGGCAATGAACAATTATAAGTTGACAAAACATTGTCACCTATAAAATCAATCTACCCCCGTACTGTCATTTAAATAATAAACCACCTGAGACGTAATTTTGTCCAATTCGGCTGCCACATCCCTAAAGGCATCACCGCCCTTGTCAAACGGGTCTACCACATCCATTTCAATATCAGCTCCCAATAGTTCTTCAGAACGTCTGCCTTGAACGACTAACGAAAGCCAATCATCCATAGATTCCGTAATTCTCTTGGGTCCCACATTTGAAGCACGCTGAACAAACTCTTTAATGGTAAAAGTATGTTTAAGCTTACTTTTTGCCAAAACAGCAATATCTCTCACATGTTCCTTTGCCATTCCGAAAATTAGATCAAACTCCTGAATGTCTATCGTTTCCAGCAATCTCGAGCTATGACCTGAAATATCAAGCCCAAAAGTTTTCATAACTTCTATTGCTTTTTGTGGCGGTTTCCGATCCTGATTTAAAATACCTGCAGATGAAATCTCAAAATCAAGACCGGCATCATTCAATTTAACCCTCAAAAATGCCTCTGCCATCGGGGATCTACAAATATTACCGGTACAAACTATCAGGATTTTATTTTTGGCCAACGTTACTGTCTCGATATTCGAACTATATCCATATGTTAAACAATAATAGTATTTTTATTTATCTCTAATACGATTCAACAAATAATACGATTCAACAAGCATTAAAACCATTAAAGCGTAAACTCAGTGATAATTGAACTTGCAATAAAAGTATTTTCGGTTTTTAGCAATTGCCTGTAATATTTAGTTTTTGATCGGATGACTTGGTTTAAATTCACCACTTTGATACAATTCAATGTGAGCATTTACCTCATGGATATATTAAAGCTAACTTAAAGCAAATGTACTAAAATGGTTTAGCTTAGTTTATTTGATATTTCAATAAAAATGAATCTAAAAGAACGCATTGTGGCCTTTAACCAGGACTTAAAAGATAATCTTCATTAAGTTGAAACATAAAGCATGAGCTTTAAATCATTAATTTACAACAATTTACAACCACATAAAATACCAGTGAATGATAAAATACAATAACCTTTATGGAATATAGCCAATCGTCAGAACCAGAATTAATCGACTATCTCAAAGTTTTAACGAGGCACAAACTGCTGATTGTAGCCGTTGTAGTCCTTATCACGTTATTGGCTGTAGGTTACAGTTACTACAAAACCCCTACCTATACTGCGACGGCGGATGTTTTATTGAGTCCCTTATCCGGTGTTGGAGTTCAAAATCAATCTTCAAACCAAAATTTAACTCCTACATTTATTGAAACACAAGTTCAGTTGTTCAACTCAGCCGAAGTTCAGAATTTAGTAGCGGCAAAACTCGGCGAAAAACCACCGTTGGTATCTGTTACCGAAGTCGGGGTTACCGCCGTAATAGAAATTAGCTCCACAAATATAGATCCGACCCAAGCAGCTCGAATCGCAAATGCTTATGCTAGTTCATACGTAACACTATTACAAAATCAAGTAAAACAAGCCTTTGCTCAATCAATTTCGGGAATCCAACAGGAAATTGATAAAGTACAAAGTCAGATAACTTCACTTAATCAGCAGATATCATCGGCAAATCCTAGGCAACAAGCCGCTTTACAGGCTCAGCTACAACCTCAGATCAACTCAGACCAGCAAAGCTTGACTGTCTACGGCAATGAATTGGTCGATGCACAAATTCAACAACAATTAACAGGCGAGCCCGCACAAATTGTCAGTCCTGCAGTAGTTCCACTTTCACCCAGCTCAATGTCGGCTAAGAAAGAAGGGATAATAGGGGCTGTTATCGGACTTTTAATTGGAATTACAATAGCATTTTTTGTAGACAGACTTGATGACACCGTTAAGAACAAAGAAGAGATTGAAAGAATAGCAAGACCTCTTTCGGTCATTGGTTTAATTCCATTCGTTGACGATTGGAATGACCATAAAACTCATATTGCACTGACTTTGGGCCAAACTAGCTCGCCCATCGCCGAAGCCTATAGAAGCCTAAGAACATCCATCCAATTTATAAGTCTTGATAAGTCGGTACACGTACTGCAAATTACAAGCTCCAAAAAAGATGAAGGGAAAACCACTACAGTTGCCAATTTGGGTGTAGCTTTAGCTGAAGCTGGCCAGAGAGTAGTGATTGTAAGCTGTGATCTCAGACTCCCTAAAATGCATGAATACTTTAACCTTTCCAATAAAAAAGGTTTAACCTCAGTTGTTTTGGGAGAAGCAAATTTAATTGAGTCGCTGCAAAAAGTTATAACCTCCAGAGGTGATTTAAAATTACTCGCTTCCGGACCAAAACCTCCAAATCCTTCAGAAATTTTGGCAGGATCTAAAGTCAGCGAAATTATCAATGACTTAAAATCAATGACCGACATAATATTAATAGACACCCCTCCAGTATTGCCGGTTACAGACGCCGCAGTACTTTCCAGAATTGTTGACTCCACGCTGGTAGTTGGAATGGCAAATAAGATAACCAAAAAACAGTTTACAAGAACGCTTGAAATTCTAAGACAGGTCAACGCCCCTCTGATAGGAATACTCTTAAACGGTGTAATGCCAGAAGCAGGCTACGGCGGTTCCTATAGCTACACTTACGGATACGGTTACTACGATACAAGCATCAACGGTAGCATTGACGGTGCCGATAGTAACAGCCGAAAACACAGAAGGCGTACCAAAGCTAAAAAGTAAACGCTATTTTGAGGCTTAACTTTCCTTCTTTGCTTTAAATTTAAAAGATTTACAGGACTATCTACCTTTATATAAATGATAGATGCCACATAACGTCTGTTTGATATTTTGAGTCAAACACGAACGGCAAATAAGACTAAAAACAACAGTGCTTATTGATCATTGACCGTGCATTTTTTAATTGTCCGTACTGCATTTTATCTGTATTCTTGAGATTTTATGAGTTACATAATATTACAGTTACGTAACTACAGCTGCAAATAACCGAATCGTTCCGGATAGCTCAACCAATTCTTATCCACTTTTACGTGTAGTTCTAACACGGTACCGCTACCGATTTTATATGCGGCCGACCTTCGTATTTCACCCAGCCTACTTCCGTTTTTACCCAAAATAATCGGCTTGTGAGAATCTTTGTCCACTATAATTTCACATCTATAAAATGGAGGATCGTATTCGACTGTTCTGCAAGCCAAGTGCTGAGGCAGATCCTGCTTTAGTACCCTCAAAACTTGTTCGCGAACAATTTCGGCAATCTTGAACTCATCCATTAAATCGGTAACTGTATCTTGTTCAAAGAATCTCTCGCCTTCGGGCATTCTGTCTATTAAAAGCTGTTTTAAATGATCCAAATTATATCCGCTTCGCCCTGAAACTGGTATAAATTCAGCTTCAGAAAGAAAACTTAATTTTTCTGAAGCCTCCAATAATTGCAAGGTAATTTGGGGATTGGAAAGCTTATCGGTCTTATTTAGGATGACTATCGTATCTTTGGGAAGCATTTTGGCAAGTTTAATGTCTCCGGAGCCTATCCCGCCGTAGGCATCAGTTACCAACAATACTGCATCCGGGTAGTCTGAAACTGCTGTAAGTGCTGCCTCATTTAATCTGTGGCCCATTTCGTTATGGGACCTGTGAAGCCCTGGGGTATCCTGTAACACAATTTGATAATCGGGACCATTTATTATTCCCCTAATGACATTTCGCGTGGTATTGGAACTTCTGGCCACTATTGAAACTTTAGTTTTGACCAACTTATTAACCAAAGTGGATTTACCCACCGAAGTTCTTCCCACAATTGCTACAAACCCAGACTTCACTAAGCTCCTTTAAAGTTCATTTTATTAATCATTTGCCACTTCGTCATCGCTTTGAAATTCCGAAGAGTCGGTCTTAAGTTTTTCAACGAGAAGTTTTGCTATTCTAGTTCCTTCAACTTTATCCACTGTTACCTTTACTCCGGCAAACTCAATGGTTTCCCCTTTATCTGGTATATGACCAAGCTCATCCAACACAAAACCTCCCAAGGTATCCCAAGTCCCCTCTGGTAACGCAATCTCAATTGCCTCATTAAGGTCTTCAACCGAAATCATAGAAGCTACTATATATTTATCTTGACCGACTTTAATAATTTCGGGTTCTTCAAAGTCATCTTCATCTACAATTTCTCCTAAGAGTTCCTCTATAATATCTTCCAGTGACACCAATCCGACAGTTGAACCATACTCATCGACGACAACAGAAAGATGAAATTTTTTACGCTGCATTTCCTTAAGCAAAGTTGAGACTTTTTTAGTCTCGGGCACAAATTTTATTTGCCTGACAAATTTGATCACCGGATCTATTGTTATGCCTTCACGCAAACACTTGATTAAATCCGAAGTAACTACAAAACCACTTATGTCATCTAGAGTTTTAGAATAAACCGGAAGCCGCGAGTATCCTTTGCTTATGGCCAGATCCATTGTATTCTCAACGGATTCATCTTTTTGAACCGCGATAATGTCAGCCCTAGGTTTCATAATTTCACGAACAACGGTATCACCTAACTCAATAACGGAATGGATAAACTCACGCTCTTCATCTGCAATCACCTGTTCTTCAGAAGCCACGTCTGCCATCGCAAGTAGCTCCATTTCCAAGACGTTTTTTGATTCTGCATTGTGTGACTTTATAAAAAATCCAGAAATACGATTTAAGATCTTTGTCAAAACAGATAAAAGCGGAAACTTTATTAAAAGTTCAACTGCAGGTGCCACCATATGTCCGGCTTTTCTGGTGTTAGTTATTGCCCAATGCTTCGGGATGGCCTCGGCAAAAACAAATACCAATAGAACTTCGCAAGTTGTAACTACGAAAACGCCGATGCCGCCAAATACATGGCCCACAACTACCCCAACCAACGTCGCTCCCACAGTCTGACATACAAATACTGTAAACAAAATTGACGGCAAAAACTCGCTGGGCTTGGAACTGAGCCTCACTAGCGCTCGCGATCCTCGGGACTTATTATCTGCGCCAGCCAATGCCTTCGACCGATTAGTCCGGACCAATGCGGTTTCGGCAACGGCTAAAATTCCGGTCAGGACAAACAGCAACAAAGACACTACTATTAAAGAAATGTCTGACCCGGTGATCAACGAAAAGACTTCTATATTACTTGTCATTACTAATCATATCTAGCTGTTGTCTTTTTAATTAATGTCTTCTCTTTGTTAGTGTCATTGTATTTGTAATGTGTCATTGTATTTAATTTAAAATGAGAATCCCTTAAATCAAATTCCTCAACTTTAGTTATTTGATGTTCCTGTATTTAATCTCTTGATATAAGTTTTACTGAATATTTATCTTAAAATTTAATGTAGCAGATTTGAATTTTTATTGTTCGGTTTTCTGTTTGCATTTACAGGAACTAAAAGTTCATATTCTGTCCATATTCTGTCCATATTCTGTCTTAGTGCAACTCCACCATTTGTTATAAATTGTCCTCAGTGAATTTGGTTTTTGTCAATGGCAGATCAATTGATAGATCAAGCGTTAATCGTATTTTTACACATAACATCTTTTAATCAGTTTTCTCTCCAGTTCTTCCATAAATTCAGCTTCGTCATCCGCTTCATGATCCAAACCCATAAGATGCAAAAGGCCGTGAACTAACAACAGCGCCAATTCGTCATTAAAACTTACATTTAATTCAAGTGCCTGATTTTTCACGAAGGTCGGACAGATATATATGTCCCCAAGTAGCAGGTGTCCAGATATTTTATTATGAAATTCCCTTCCGGAAAGAATCCCGAATCGAGTCGAAAAATATTCGGATGGTTCGATTGGAAATGACAGAACATCCGTGGGGCCCTTATGTTTCAAATAGGTTTCATTTAGCTCTTGAATCTGCCTTGACGGCACAAAGTTTATGTAAATTTCGACGCTATCAGCCAAATCTAAGCCATCTAGTAAACATTTAACGTAAGTTCTGTGGCGATCTAAATCCACATCCGCGGTGTCGCTGTTTGTAAGTTCAATTAAAACTTCGTCTTTATTTTCGTCGTTCACAGAGATTATCCGGTAGGTTACAGAAATTTATCAATTTTATTTGGCAAATTGATTTTACTGATTCTCTGAGAGTTCGTTTTTGACATAACTATTCCTGTCGGCACTCTCATAGGCTTTAACAATATCTTGAACTATTTTATGTCTTACTACGTCGCCCTGGTTTAGGTGAACGAACTTAATGGACTCGACATTACCCAAGATCTCCTCCAGGCGTACTAAACCGCTTGAATTTCTACCGCCGGGTATATCAATCTGCGTGACGTCTCCCGTTATGACAACTTTAGACCCAAATCCCACCCTCGTTAAAAACATCTTCATCTGTTCTTTGGTGGTATTTTGTGCTTCATCTAAAATAACAAAACTGTCGTTTAAAGTTCGTCCTCTCATGTACGCCAGCGGGGCAACCTCTATTGTTCCTTTTTCAATGAGCCGAATTAGACCCTCCGAATCAAGCAGGTCTTGAAGAGCATCATATAACGGCCTTAGGTAAGGATCAACTTTTGCCATTAAATCACCGGGCAAAAATCCTAATCTCTCACCCGCTTCAACTGCGGGTCTGGTCAAGATAATTCTGTTCACCTTTTTTTCTTTTAGCGCCGACACGGCCATGGCGACTGCCAGGTAGGACTTTCCGGTTCCTGCAGGACCTATTCCAAAGGTAATAGTATTTTCGGCAATGGCTTCGGCATAATTTTTTTGCCCGGCTGTTTTTGGTTTTACTACCTTACCCCGCCAAGAACGGGAGACCTCCGTTAAAAAAACTTCTGTCGGCTTTTGATCCAGCTGAACCATATCTATGGCTCGTCCAATTTCATCGTTCCCAATCGGTACTCCATTTTCTATTAATTTTACCAATTCACTTACAAGTTGTAATAACTTTACTGAATCTTTTCCAACGATAGATATTTCATTACCGCGTACAAAGATACGGGTATCGGGAAATTTGGCTTCGATCTGCTTTAAATTGGAATCGTGTTGTCCGACTAGGGACGTCATTACCAAATTAGATGAGACGCTTAATGACAGTTTTTCTGAATCCAGCGTACTCAACCCGGAGGCCAACCCAATCTTCTGCCACCCAATAGGTGCATATGTAGATGTGATACAGTATTTCCGGCATCATCACCGACATTAAAGACCAATCTATATCCTCGCTCGGTTAAGTTATGTTCAGAGGCAAGTTCTTGGCTTAATTTTACCATTTGGCTCAATGAATCCGCATCTTTGATTTCGAAAACATTAATATTTTCAATATGTTTTTTAGGAACAATTAGTATGTGAACCGGCGCTACGGGGGCTATATCAAAGAAAGCAAAAGCCAATTCATTCTCACCCGCAAACTTGGAGTCCACTTCACCGCTTACTATATTGCAAAAAAGACATTCACTCATCTGTTAGACAATTACAATTAAATACAATTAAAACCATTACAACAATATTTTAATAGGTTGACGGACGTTCAATCATTTAGAAAAGGATTCGGACTTGAAATCTACCTGTGAAGATATAATTTAATTTCCTAAGATTTAATTTCCTAAGATTTAATTTCCTAAGATTTAATTTCCTAAGATTTAATTTCATAGTGCAGATGCTCTAATGTTCCGGGTTGTATTTTGCTTCTTTCTAAGAAGCTGTCAAGATCTTCTGTTTTTAAACGAATTACTCTACCGATCTTGTATGCGCTGAACTCCCCCTGATCTATCAGCCTATATAAAGTTCTAAGGTTAATACCGAGATATTTGGATGCTTCGGATGTTCCCAGCCATTTTCTTTCAACTTCCATACCCAATATCTTAATACAGTCCAGCGACCTATAATGGATAACAATGCATCTCGTGTTAAACCATAACTGTTATTTACTGTCTTACTATCAGCTGAAGATCCTCTAAGCGTTTAGTCATTGATTGAGCCGTCATCCCAAACAGAGAGGCGATGATCTTTAAATCATCGGTCCTCATCGTAATTACTCTTCCATTAAAGTCCTGACGCTGCAACTGAATCATCCCCAAGTAATGTCTTAGAAGGTCTCTTTCGGGTCCGTTTACAGAGTTAAGCTTAACCAAATCGATCGTTATCTTCGAAGGTTCCCCCAAACTTTCGACCGAATCAGAATTAATATTCCTGTTCCTGGCAAAGGTGGAAACACTTTCATCTTTCGGTAGCAGTTGATCTACCGGAACAGAATAGATTGTGGCAAGACGCTGAAGTCGGGGTACCGAGATGGCACGTTCTCCGCGTTCATAGGCTCCTAACACCGAAGCCTTAAATTCCTGGTCCGATATTGCCTCGACTGCCTGCAGGGAGAGATGCTTCTGCTTCCTTACGGCTCTTAACCTACTGCCCAAGGAATTTGCGTAAGCTCTGGGGGTAACCACCTCATCTGCGGCAGTATTCTTCTTAGTTAGTTTATTAGTCGTCACGGTAATACTATATTACCACTATCAGTGAGAAATCAAATTCAAATCGAAGAAAATATTTAGTATTAATATTTAAACCACATCCGCTGCACGCACTTCTTTAATTTCTTTAACTTCATTTCCGTGAAATACAAAAAGAGTTTTAGCTTTTTTCCCAACCAAGTATGCAAATCCAAAACCCATTACAAGCATAACCGTCAAGGTCTGATCTATCCCCGCTCCGATTGCTCTAGGTCCGAATATAAAAAATGTAATTAACAGGCTGCCCATTGTCACCGATGAAAAAATCGAACCCGCAGTCAAAAAGCGGTGTTTATGCAGATTAATCTCCGAATCCGGATGTTTTTTGTGACCCGTAATCAAAAAAATCGTCGCAACCACGGAGTCCAAAAAGAATTCAGCCAAAAGAAAAAATCCCGCCGTTGAAAGCACTAATCCGAAAAAGGCCCCTAAGGAGTGAAACAATAATTGTGCCGAACATACCAACATCGTCAAAATCAAAATAAGTATGGTGGCCACGTACGGAACCTTTTTTTTGGAAAGCTTTGCCATTGATGACAGTATAATATTTTCTCGTCCCATGGCAAACAAAACTCGCGTAAGAATAAACGTTGTCAGCCAAAGTCCTCCAGCAGCCGAAGCAATGACCGGAATCAAAATTACCGCTGGGCTATGAGGAAAAAGTCTCATACCCCATACTGCTAAAGGGTCAGATGAATTAGCCAATTTTGAAAGAGGTGTTTCGGCAAACATTAGCGGGTACAAGAATATATAAAAGCAAAATGCCAAAATAGCTCCTACTATCCCGGCCTTGCCGGGATCAACCCTAGGCCGTTTACTCTCTTCGGCTGCATATGAATCAATCTCCCATCCATCTAAAATAGTCGCCCCCACCACCGCTACCACCAACATACCGCCGATGGGGATGGAGCCAAAATGAATAGGTACTGACAGACTGTGAAATTCAGCTATACCCGCAATTACCAGAAGCCCAAATGACAGAACCTCTATCACAAAAAATATCTTTGTAATTGTAGCTGTGGGCTTTGATCCCATTAATAACGGAACTGCCGCAAATATTATCCAAAAAAGTGTTGCAACAGTCTGAACAAATGGACTTGGATGAGAATTTGGGAAAACCAAAGCAAGGGTATAGCTCCCGGCGGGAATTGCAATCGGCGGTATGGACATGAAATATGCCAGAATGAGTATCCAGGCTTGATATCTGGCGACCTTTTTACCGACAATCTTTGCCGACCAATGATAAGATGCCCCGGAATGTGGAAAATGACGGTTCATGAGCCTAAACACAAAACTTGAAACGATAAAAGGTAGTGCCAAAATAAGTATGGCAGGAAGTGTCCACCATCCTGCCTGTGCGGCCATAACTCCTCCGGTTGCAGCAACCGAGAACAACGGCCCTACGCTGGAAACAGAGAGAGGAACCAGATCTGTAAATCCAAACAGTTGTGCCAAATTGCGCTGATCTGAATCAGCTCGCTTCAAGAGGGCCATTCTTAAATTATAGCAACTTAATGCGAGCTGCTTGCATTAAGCTTTTTTAGCAAAAAGACTATATGCCCGACCCGGTCACTATGTACCCGACCCAGTCTTTGTCTGCAAGGTCAACCGATAAGAATAGGTTAAATGGATTTTAGTTTTTCACTCAACTCTAAAACAAACTGTTCGGGTTGACTGACTTCTATTATCAACTCGGTGTATCTTTCATCGTTAAGCTCAATAGCTACAGCTAGTTCGGGCTTATGAACATCCCAAAAAACCTTGGTTCCGTTTTCCCAAAATGTCCCAGCTTTAATAACGTTTGGAATTCGGGCTCCACCTAACTTGATTCCCTTATATTGCTCTTTAGCAATGTTTGAGTCTAATCGAACAGCTTTAATATGAACCAAGGGAATGTCAAGGTGACCTTTTAGTGCCCATAACTTGTCTGATCCTTCAACTTCCAAATGCAACAGATCTTCTTTTATCGTTGGATTTATCATTTATATCAACCTCATCTCTTAATAATTTATACTCATCGGTCAAAATAGCAGCCAACCGTTAATCCTGTCGGTGTTCGGTTTTTAACATGCTTTGCATCCGTTATTTATATGGGCGTTATAGCTTTGTTTAGTTGAACTATAGACCAAATTTATGATTTTGATATTGACTTTAGGATGTGTGACACTACGTGTAAAATACATCAGTATGTGCAAAATATCTATTTTTGTCAAGCCAAATCTTTCAAGACCAATCTTTTATCAAAACCTTAGCTATCATTCATCTTACATAATTCTTACTTGATTCAATAGCCGATAATACAAATGAATTGAATCCGAATACGGAATGAAAATCAACGGCTGAACTATTCCTAAAGTATTCTATGCCGACAATCCGCCGTCTAAAGCTATAACCGTTCCCGTGATACACCTGGCATTTAAACCTCCCAAGTATGCAACCAAAGCGGCAACCTCATCAGGAGAAGGAACTCCCAAGGGTGACACGATTCTTTCAATATGTCGCGGTGCGGCTCCTACCGGAAATCCAACATGTGCCAACATCTGTTCGTCCGCCCCGCTTAAAGCTATGGCATTGACTCTTACGCCCCTGTCCTGCAACTCTAATGCCAAAGATTTAGTAAGTTGAATTATTCCCGCCGATGCAGCGGCAAAAGCAGCCGAATAGGCGACGCCCGTTACTCCCGGAACACCCGTAATGTTTACGATAGACCCTCCCGTTCCCAACATATGAGGAAGAATGGCTTTAGTCGCTAAAAAGGTAACCTTGAGGTTATTTGCTATAACCGAATCCCACTGCTCGACCGAAATTTCGGTAAAATGTGACAGTCTGATAAAATTAGGACAGTTAACAACTAGATAGGGCGCACCCGACACGTTCACCAACTGCTTTATTGAAGACATAACCGCTGCTTCGTCGGTCATGTCACAAGTTTGTCCGACGCATGAGCCGCCAGCTGAAACGATTATTTCTACCGCTTTATTAACGGATGATTTAGAGTCATCAACAATATTAATCACTGCTTGCAATGAAGCAAAATACTGCCCAATAGCGGTACCTATCAAGCTACCTCCGCCGATCACCAATACCGACTTGTCCTGAAATTCCAGTGACATTACATACCTCGCTTATCTATTCTTAAATTGATTTAAATGATCTGACAAAATTGCCGAAAGCTTCTCCGGAGCCATCTCTGGAATCCAATGACTTACGTCTTCAAATACTTCAAACCTGTAGAATGCCGAAACATATTTTTGAGAGTCATAAGCTGCAGCTTTACCCAAGGCAACATCTTTATCACTCCATACGTAAAGCGTGGGTACTTGAATTTGAAGTTTTTCAGACTGTGGAAATTCAGAAGTATTGTTCATATTTATACCACGATACCAATTTAAAGCACCGGTTAAAGCTCCCGGTACAGATAACAAACTGACATATTGGTTCATATGATCTAAAAGCACCGGGTCAGCGGTGTTATAGCCCGACAGTTCAAATACAGACTTAAGACCGGCATAATCATTTTCGGACAAGACCTGCTCTGCGGTCCCTTCTTGTCTAAACAACTGGATATAACTTGATTTACCTCTTTGGTCAGCGCTACTGCTTCTTAGAGAATTTTGCAGGGCAAGAGGGTGCGGAGTGGACAATGCGCTTATGGAACTTAAAACTTCTGGATGAAATATGGCTGTTGCCCAAGTAACGGCGGCGCCCCAATCATGTCCCACCAGATGAAACTTTTTGTCGGTAAAAAATCCTGCGACACCCAGCACATCGTCAACCACATTTTGGATTCGATATTGTTCGCTGCCCGTTGGTCTGGCCTTTTTGCTGTAACCCCGTTGGTCAAACGCTACGCAATAAAATTCATCGGCCAACTCATCTATTACAAAATCCCAACATAACGAACTTTGCGGAAACCCATGCAAAAATATCACCAAATCTTTGTCATCGCTGCCGCAAACCCGCGCATTAAAAACCAATTCTCCAACAGGCACTTCTATGTTATCGACATTTCTCATAATGCTTTATTCAAGACCGTACCGTACGACTGAAACCCATCAAATACATTAACTTTAATTTTATATCGATATAACCCGGACTTAAAAGACTAAGCATCAAAAACATTACCAGGTTCATTCAACGATAAAACTTTAAGATACCTGCCAATCGGGCTTTTAACTAATCTATTTTTCAATAATTGATTACGATGAATAATTAAGGAAGTTTTAAAATACGCTCAGAGCCAAATGACAATTTCAAAATTTATAATTAACCTGCATAACTTGCAATATCAGCTGTATAACTTGCAATATCAACAGTTCCATTGTTACTTAAAACCTTTTGTTTAAGTGATTGGCCAAATCCAGTCGAGCGGTTTCGTTGTCTTGTGCCGTAGCAAACCAGATGCCAATGAGTCAAACTATATGCTGGCAACCTTACGGAAAGACCCGTTTACATTAAATCATTGACTTAAAATATTCGGCAGTATTACCCAGACCAATTTCAAAATCAACCTTTGGTGCCCAATCTAAAACTTTCTTGGCTAAAGAAATATCAGGGCAGCGCTGCTTAGGATCATCAATTAAAGCTTCCAAATAAACGATATCAGATGAACTCTTGAGACTTTCAATTATTTTTTCAGCCAATTCTTTTACCGTTAGCTCATAGGGGTTGCCCATATTTATCGGTCCGCAGTAGGTTGAATCCATCAATTTAGTCAAACCGTTAACTAGGTCGCTCACATAACACAGGCTACGAGTCTGCTTTCCATCCCCGTAAATTTCAAGATTTAAGTTTCTCAAAGCCGCATTCACAAAATTTGGAATTACTCTGCCGTCGTTTTGCCCCATCTTCGGACCATAAGTATTAAAAATGCGAACCAAGGCATAGCTCATATTGAACTTGTCGCAAAAAGCGGTAATCGCCGCCTCTCCGAATCGTTTGGCTTCGTCATACATACTCCTTGGGCCGACTGAATTTACATTTCCGAAATATGACTCAGTTTGTGGGTGCACTATAGGATCGCCATAAATTTCGCTAGTCGAGGCATGTATGAACCTTGCATTATTCTTTTTTGCAATTTCCAATAAATTAAAAACTCCAAATGACCCGGTCTTCAGGGTTTCAATTGATTTTTCGGCGTAAGTTTTAGGTGAGGCAATTGAGGCAAGATTAAATATATGAGATATCTCGTAGCTATCGAATCTGGCAGCGTCCAAACTAACAATATCGTCTTGGACAAAATCCAGCTTAGGACTATTAAGTAACTCTTCTAAATTTTCTTTGTTTCCTGTAACCAAATTGTCAACGACGATAACCTTTTCACATTCAAGGTCTTCTATAAGATAGCGACTCAAATGTGATCCAATAAATCCTGCGCCTCCGGCTACCAATACCGAACTTATACCTTTATTCATTTTTACTTTCTTTCAAACAGTTCATCAATCTCACTTCTCTCACTCCTCTTGCCAAGTTTCCTATTCCACCTAAACCCACCATAATTTGTATGTCTAATGTTATTAAAGATATATTGTGAGCCTGCCAAATAAATATGCCTACCAAATAGATATACCTGCCAAACTTACCCAAAAATTAAATTGATTCAATTAGATTAAACAATTAAACGGGGTTCGGCAAATCCAACAACCTTAAAACTTTTGCATTAAAGGAACCATTATTTCCAAGTTAGCCTTTCCAATGAGTGATCGCAATATCTCGACACTTGCCAACGCATCACAAACGGCATCGTGATATTTTTTAACTTCAATATCAAAAGCAGCTGCGCAGCTTTCTAATTTGTGGTTGGAACAACCCTGCAAATACTTTTGAGCAAGTCGCAATGTGCATATGCTCGGGAAAGTAACTCTATCCAAAAAACCCGCGAGCTTTAACTCGCTAGACAAAAAACCTTCGTCGAAACGAAGATTATGACCTACAATCAGACCGTCTGAAAAAAAATCCAGTAAGCTTGGATACGCATCTTTAAACAATGGTGCATTCTGCACATCCTCATCGGTAATACCGTGAATAAAGGTTGCTCCCACATCCCGGCATGGATTAATTAAAGTACTGAATTGATCAATTACGGCACCGCTCTTATAATCTACCTTAACGGCACCCAAAGAAACTATCCGATCACCTGACTTTGGACTTAAACCTGTTGTTTCAACATCAAATCCGATTAAGTTCATTCCAACGGAATTAAAGACCTCATAGCCTTCGCGACGGCAATCGTTTAAGTTATGTCTTTCACATACTTTGCTGTAATTAAAAAGCCCTACGTCATATGTGCGGTAAGTCACAAATTTAGTTTAGTTTACAAATGCTACAGATTTCTGTAACATAATTAAATTTAAGTAACTGTCGAATTGAAAACTTGCCAAAATTAAATCGACAAGAGACACTCTAATTAAAGCAGTCGCAAATGGTATGTTACCAATTGAAAGTCATCGGCAACCGATTACTTAATAGTACCAACGCCTCCACATTAAATTTTATAATTAAAATTGACACAATTTATCGGTACGATTTCATTTCGTCTTCGTCAATCATATCTGCAATATCTTGACGCTTGAAATACTCGTGCCCCGCAGATTTAAAAGTTTCTCTTCTCTTTTTCACCGCATCTGACTTAATATCTTTTAAAAAATCAAATTTATTTAAAGCGAATTCAATATCTTTATTCACGGGAGCACGTCCGAAAATTGCAGCCCTTTTCATTGCAATTGTAACTATTCCGGCTTGAACGTCATGAATATCTTCTTCTTTGGAGAGCCTTATATCATCGGCAAATCTTTTGAAGAGTACCATGGCATAGCCTTGATCGGGTCCAGGATTGCCAAAGCGACTTTTCTTTTCAAGGTTAACTTTGTTTTTTAGTTCTCCGGGTCTGACCGACTTCCATTCATTCGGCGAATTCAGTTTTTGAATTTCACCCACCGTGTCATCGCGCTTAATTGGTGCAAAATTGGGTTGTGCCATTGGGTTTTCTTACTCTCCTGTCTAATCTTTTCTGCTATCTATTTACGATTTATGCTGTTTTTCTAACTTTTTTCTGAATTACTTGCCTATATTGTTTGCCGTTTTGTTTCGCTCTATTGTTTTGTTATATTGTTTTGTTATATTGTTTTGTTATATTTAACCGGCAACTTTTTAATTACAAATTCTTAATTTCAGGTTTTTAAATGGGTCTTTAAATGATTATGCAACAAGCCATATATTACCGCATCCATTAACGCCTGCCATGAAGCTTCTATAATATTTTGCGAAACTCCAATGGTTGACCACGTTTTCGTTCCGTCACTTGTATCTATCAAGACTCTGGTTATTGCCTTAGTCCCCGAACTGGAATCTATTACTCTGACTCTAAAATCTGTTAAGAATAGCGCCTTTAAGTTTTTAAACGAAGGTTCAATTGCCTGCCTAAGTGCTGCGTCCAATGCATTTACGGGACCGTTACCCTCTGCGGTGGCTATTATTCTCTTACCTAGAACATGAACCTTAACCGTAGCCTCCGTCGTCAACTGCCCCTCTTTGACCTTACCGCCCGAAGATTTCCAGTCAGCTACCACCCTAAAAGACTCAACTTTAAAAAAATCCAAATCCTCACCGGCTATTGATCTCATTAAAAGCTCAAAAGATCCGTCTGCCGCTTCATAATGATATCCTGCGTTCTCACGCTTTTTAAGTTCTGAAGCAACCTTAGCCAGTGCTTCAGAGGTTATTTCAATTCCAAATTCATCTGCTTTTGCCTTAAATGTAGCTCTGCCAGAAACCTCAGAAACCAGAAACCTCGTTCCATTTCCTACCTTTGCTGGAGATATGTGTTCGTATGCATCCGATCTTTTAACTATGGCTGAAGTATGGAGTCCCGCTTTATGGGCAAAGGCTGCTGATCCGACATACGGTTGTTGGGGAGCCGGAGTTACGTTCATCAACTCTGAAATATGATGAGCAACCGGAGTAAGTAATGGCAACTTTTCTTTGGGAATCGTCGTATAACCAAGTTTTAATGACAAATTTGGAATTACCGACGCTAAATCTGCATTTCCCGTTCTTTCACCGTAACCATTAACGCATCCTTGCACATGTCTTGCACCGGCCATGACGGCAGAAACCGTATTGGCAACCGCGCAACCCGAATCGTTATGACAGTGTATGCCTATTTTGTCAAAATTGCTTGAAACCTCTTCTACGATTTTTTCCAGCTCAAGCGGCAGAGTACCCCCGTTGGTGTCACACAGTACCAACGTATCTGCACCTGCTTTAGCTGCTGTATCCAAAATCCGAATTGCAAAATCCCTGTTAGCTTTATATCCGTCAAAAAAGTGTTCTGCATCCAACAATACCTTCCGTCCTTGGCTAACGAAGTATTCAACTGAATCTTTTACCATTAAAACCGCCTCGTCCAAGGTAGTTTGCAGTGCGTCGGTAACATGCATATCCCAAGACTTTGCGACAAGGCAAACGACCTGAGTTTTAGATCCCAAGAGATCGGCGGTTACTTTATCGTCTTTTATTTTTGTACTGGGCCTTCTGGTGGATCCGAATGCCACCAGAACAGAATTCTTTAATTTAAGTTCTGTTTTGGCTCGTTCAAAAAACTCTTCATCTTTGGGATTAGCTCCTGGCCACCCCCCCTCAATAAACGTTACCCCCAATTTATCAAGTTGCTCTGCAACTTTTAGCTTATCGCTTACGGTTAGAGAAAGGCCTTCTTGTTGCGATCCGTCCCGCAAGGTGGTATCTAGGACTTCAACCGTTTTTGAGTTTGTTTTTGAGTTTTTCATAAAATTAACCTTTAGATTTTAAGGTTGTCCCTTCCGGGCAGATACTAATTTTTTACATACTCCAACCAGTGTCGGTACTGATCAGATTCACCGTGAACCGCTGAAAAATATGCTTTTTGGATTGCTTGTGTTATCTCGCCGGGTTTACCCGAACCAACAGTCCGATCATCTACACTCTTAATAGGAACCACTTCGGCGGCAGTACCAGTCATGAATGCCTCATCAGCGCAGTAAAGATCGGTTCTGACCATGGCAGCTTCTTTAAATTCATAATTTAAATCTTTAGCTATCTCAAACACGGTATTCTGCGTAATTCCAACCAGTGCTCCTCCCAACGACGACGGCGGAGAGATTAAAACATTATTCTTGACTATAAATATATTCTCTCCGGTACACTCACTTACAAATCCCTGGGGATTTAAGAGAACGCACTCGTCGTAACCCGCATGAATCGCCTCCACTTTAGCCAAAGCCGAATTCGCATACATGCCGGTGGCTTTAGCCGCCGTCGGCATGGCATTTGGATCGTGCCTTCGCCATGATGAAACTTTAACTTTAACTCCGTTAGCAACCCCTTCCTCGCCTAAATAAGTTCCCCACGGCCATGCCGCAATAGAAACATTAACTTTACAGGGAAGCGGGTTTAGCCCCATCTCTCCGTACCCTAAATAGATTAATGGTCTTATATAAGCTGATTGTAATTTATTGGAACGAATCACCTCACAGGTTGCTTCAATTAACTGCTCCAAACTGAAAGGAACTTCGAGTCCGTATATATGAGCGGATTCGATAAGTCGTTTTATATGATCTTTAAGTCTGAAAATTGCGGGACCGTCTTCGGTTGCATATGCTCGAATACCCTCAAATACCCCAACTCCGTAGTGAAGTGAGTGGGTCAAAACGTGGACGGTAGCATTTTCCCACTTAACTAACTCTCCGTCCATCCAAATATACTCTGTAGGCGTAATTGGCATTTCAGTTTATCCTTTCAATAACTAAGTCGGTAATTTCGACTGTGGAATAATTTTTCTCATTTTCAGATGCAAGAAACTCGGATACCGCTATTACGGCATTAAGAACCTTTTCGGCTTTTTCTGACTCGCCCAAATGGTCCAAAAGCATAGATACCGACCTTATTGCCGCCAAAGGATTGGCTTTATTGGTGCCGACAATATCATGGGCAGCCCCGTGAACCGGCTCAAAAACTGACGGCCCTGTTTTTGCAGCATTTAAATTAGCCGAAGCGGCGAGTCCGATTCCTCCAGTTACGGCACCGGCAAGGTCGGTTAATATATCACCGAACAGATTGTCGGTAACAATTACATCATAGTTTTGCGGTTGAGTAACCATATATATACATGCGGCATCTACATGATTATAATCTGTGGTGACTTCGCTATAACTTTCTTTAACCTCATCAAATGTACGCTGCCATAAATCTCCAGCAAAAGTTAATACATTAGTCTTGTGCACAAGAGTAAGATGCTTGTTTCGGCGGTTTGCGAGATCAAATGCAAACCTTATACATCGCTCAACTCCGAATCGAGTATTTACCGACCCTTGCGTTGCCACCTCGTGAGGAGTATTTTTTCTTAAGAACCCGCCTTCACCTGCGTAAGTCCCTTCTGTATTTTCTCTTATTACGACAAAGTCACTACCTGACGCAATTGAATTTTTAGGAGCGGTGAATGGTCTCATATTAATGAAAAGATCGAGTTCGAACCTCAATTTAAGCAACAAACCTCGTTCCAATATACCCGGGGGAACTTCATTTGAGCCGATCGCCGGACCGATCGCACCAAGAATAATTGCGTCATATCCTTTGAGAGCGTTTAGATCCTCGTCTTCTAAAACTACCCCGTCTTTGACATACCTATGCGCTCCTAGATCAAATTCAGTGGTCGAGAAATCCAAGGCACATGCCTGAAGAACCCTCAACGCCTCTTCTGAAACTTCGGGTCCTATACCGTCTCCGCCGATTACCGCTATTTTATAACTCACTGTAGTTGCCTATCTATATTTAAATCTTTAATGAGATAATTCTAGAACATATAAAAAACCGCCCACTCTGTGGACGGCGAAAAGGCACTCGAATCAATCGAGCACCTCAGATAATTACAATTACTTGAAACTGGCTGCTAAACTTACTCATTAAGGTATTGAATTGATATTTTTATGCTAATAAATACTTTATTTTCAGTAAAATATTTTTACTGAAAATAAATGCAAATAATTAATCCAATAATTAAATTTGCTTACACTTATTTTAGCAGCAACGTAAGCATACGGTATCCTAATACGGATAAGTTTTAGTTTGACATTAAAAAGTTTTGGTTACTTATTTGCAGGTTTCAAGCAACATATACGAATTTTAAACATAAATCATGCCGTCGGCCCATTAAATCTAATAAATAAGAGACGAAAAATTAAATATCAGTAGATTTAGTAGTGATTTTTAAAATGGTTTAGAATTATTAAAAGCGAATCCGGCCGCTATCTGCAAATTGTATGCACTAACTAGTTGAATCAAATTGAACATTTATAAAGTTGATGCATTTACAGTTTTAGTTAGCTTAAAGCGGCCAAAGTAAGAATCAAAAATACGACAGGAAACAGATGGAACAAGAAAAGACTCATTTAACTCAAGATACGTTTAACAGGCTGAATGAAGAGCTGAGCGAGTTAAAAACCGTCGGCAGAGTTGAAATAGCAAGGGCCATTGAGGCGGCACGAGCTCTGGGGGATCTGTCCGAAAACGGTGACTATCATGCGGCAAAAGACTCCCAAGGCAAAATGGAAGCCAGAATTAGGCAGCTTGAACACTTACTGTCTAATTCGCAAATTGTATCCGAGCCCAACTCTGAGGCCACGTCTGTAACTACAGGAGTAATTGTAGCGCTTTTGTATGAAGGCGACACTGAGCCCGAGCGATATTTGGTTGGTTCCATCGAAGAGAAACCCGAAGGCGTATCGGTGTTGTCACCTAATTCTCCGTTGGGAGTTGCCTTATTGGGCAAAGAGGTTGGCGACGATATTGAATATGAAGCCCCAAACGGAAAACTGAAAGTCAAAATCGTAGGAATCGGATAGAAATTTCAAATAAACTTTAGGTGGGACTACTGCAGAACTTTTATTCAACTAATTAACTTTAACTCACAACTTTAACATGACCAAAGTAAGGATCGCCGCTTGTCAGATCAACCCAACGGTAGGGGATCTGGAAAATAATTCGAACAAAATAATAACGGCTCTAAAAGACTGCGAAGCTATGGGAACAGATTTCGCTGTTTTCCCCGAATTGGCCCTCACCGGTTATCCTCCCGAAGACTTAACAATTAAACCGGGATTTGCGAAAAAGTCACTTGAATACGCTCAACGGATAGCAGCCAGTGCGTCAAAAACTGTCGGTATTTTTGGATTCATTGAACCCGGTTTAGACCCTGATACCTCTCAGGATCCGGTGGTTCGTGAAGACTCGGACTTTGGCGAACATATATTTAATAAAGCCTACAACTCTGCCGCTATTGTGGCAGACTCGGACATATTTGGAATATGCAGAAAACAAGTTTTACCAAACTATTCTGTTTTTGATGAGAAAAGAGTATTTCTAAAGCCGTCGACAGATAAAAAAATCTACCTAATAGCGGGTGTTGGCATTGGGGTTGTAATATGCGAAGATGCCTGGATAAAAAATGGGCCTATCTCCACTTATGTCGATGACTCCGCCGATTTGATTGTAGTTATAAATGCATCTCCGTTTTGTACCGGCAAATTAGCCGAAAGAATCAATATCATAAAAGAACGGGTAACTGAAATCAATAAACCTATCTTCTATGTAAACATGGTCGGCGCCCAAGACGAACTTGTGTTTGACGGGGGTTCATTTTTAATTGGCACGGACTTAAATATCGTATTCAGTGCACCTCAATTCAAAGAGGGCAACTTTATATTTGATCTGGAATTCCCGGACAAACAAATTCGACAGGACAAAAAATCGTCACCTGTGACTTCGATCAGTTTAAGACCGCTCATAAAAAACGGTGAACCGGTTCATTTGGCAGCAAAAGACTTTACTGAAATTGAACAGATCTATTCGGCACTCGTAATAGGGACAAGAGACTACGTAAATAAAAATAAATTTAAAGGGGCGCTTATCGGTTTGTCCGGTGGTATAGATTCCTCGTTGGTAGCGGCAATAGCAACGGATGCATTGGGTGCGGACAATGTAATAGGTATTGCAATGCCTTCTAGGTACAACGCTCACGAATCCTTAACCGATGCTCAAGAATTAGCATCTCTGTTAAATATTGACCTTAAGACAATACCTATCGAATCTGTCCATAAGGAATTCGAGTCACTTTTTAATCAGTCCATAGAGATGCGACTTGAAGGTTTAGCCGGCGAAAATATACAGAGCAGAATACGCGGAGTTATATTGATGGCGATTTCGAACTTAAATTCTTATTTAGTACTTACAACTTCAAATAAATCTGAATTGGCAGTCGGTTATTCAACTCTGTACGGCGACAGCGCCGGAGGTTTTTCGGTAATCAAAGATGTTCTAAAAACTCAGGTATACGAGCTATGTAAATGGCGTAACCTTCAAGGTTACGTAATACCCGAAAACGTATTAGTAAAGCCACCAAGTGCGGAACTGCGTTTTGACCAACGCGATGATCAAAGTCTCCCACCATATGATTTATTAGACGCTTGTTTAATCGAGCTGATTAACCATGATCATATTGTCTCAGAAATTGACACCGATAAATATCCACTGGAGGTTCTTCAAAGAATCGCAAACTTAATTGATGCAGCCGAATATAAGAGAAGACAGAGTCCCCCCGGAATTAAAATCTCCTCTAAGTCCTTCGGAAAAGACCGCAGAATGCCAATTACGAACAGATTCAGGGACTAATTAATCTTTAATCATGACAACCGAAAAAGCGACCACTGAGACTGACTTCAATACCATAGAAGATACCACAACACTCTGCGAATTCATAAGTTCCTTTGAGTCCTTTTTGGGAAAAGCATGTTTAGAACTTAAAAATTTGCAGCTAAGTGACCTGAGCCAAGTTACATTATCCAAATTTTCACTCATATTTTTTGAAGAATCTGCGAACTGGAAAACCTTAATGCCAATATCGGTGTATCACATTGATCCGTTGAGCAACGTCGGAATCAGCGAAAACTCATCTCATATTGTCCTTGGTTTTATTAATCAGGTTCTGTCAAATTTAAACGGTTTCGACTTTACAAGATATTTTAGTAACTCTTTTGAAAAACTCGAATCCGACGATAACGGAGATTTTGAACTGTCAAATGTCATACAATTCTTTGATCTGTTGAAAAATGAGGACAACTGCATTAACATCCTAAACAACATCGGTAAAAACTCTTACCCCCGATTTATTTTGAGTCTTATAAATGCCCTCAAGACCGGCATCGGTACTCTTAATTCAAATTTAAATTACGCAGCCGAGCGCCACATAATAGATAAATTAAATTCCACGGATTTTATCTTGTCAAATTCTATACGCGACCTGAGTAAGTAGCCTATTCTTTAAAATCAAAGTGTATGTTATTTAAGAATATCGATCTTACTTAACGCGTATTTTATACTAGCGAACTCTTTAAGATTTCACTCTATTAACTGCATTAACAATTCTTGTTAAGAGTTTGCCTTCGGTATTGTAATTGCGGGCGGTGAATTATTCATTAGATATGACATGACATTTCTTACAATAGGTGCAGCGCCTAAATCTCCGTAACCCCCTTGTTCAACAACTGCGGACAATATGAGATGAGTTTTCGCTGATTCCGACGTTGCTCAACGGATCAATGTGAT